>DATDMA010000082.1:0-2076 GCA_036519015.1 Pseudolabrys sp.
AGCGTGACGCCGCGCACCACCTTGCGGCCGCCGAAGCTTTTCTCGATGCCGTGCGCGGCAAGATAAGCGTGGCGCGCGGCCTGCTGGCGGCCATCGCCCTCGCGGCGCTGTTGCCGCACCGCCTGCGGCTGCTGCCCCGGATGGGCCGGGCGCGCGGCATGCGGTTGGGCATGCTGCACGTTGCCTTGAGGCGCGTGGGCTTGAGGCGCGCGCGCTTTGCCGGGCGCCGCAGGTTGGCGCGGCTTCTTGGCCGGACGGCGCTGGAAGAGCGTGAGGATATTCACCCGGCAACCTCGTGGCGCTTGGTCCGATCAAGCAAACAGCCCGCGCGTGCCGGGCATACGACTTTAGCTGATTCCCGCGCCGCCCGTGCGGCCGGGGGCTTTGTCACCGCGATGAAAGTCAAATGAATTACCGTAGCGGCATCGGCTGCTGCGCCTTTGCGCCAGTGCCTGGCTGTGCGGGCTTCTTCTCACCCCCCGGCTTGAGATTGAGCGCATCTCCGCTGCTCGGCAGGAACAGGCCCTGCACGCGGCCCTCGCCGTTCTTGCCCGACTCCACCCGCGACACGCCGCTGGTCAAATCGACCACCAGCCTGTCCCCGCGCAGGACGTTCGGTCCCGTCGTCATCGTCACGCCGCCGGAGAGCGTCACGGTGTTGGCCGCCATGTCGAAGATGCCGAGCTCGCCGGTGGCGGTCTGCTCCTTCTGCGTCACAACCACGCCGCCGCGCGCTTCCAGCCGCTTGATCTTCTGATTGCCGCCGGGACCAGGCGTGGCCGACTGCATCGGCTTGCCTTTTTCCGGGGCCTTGTCAGCCGTCTTCTCTGCCGTCTTGGCCGGCGAATTGCTTTTGTCGTCGGTGGCTTTGCCGTCGGTACCGTCCTGCTCGTAGAACACCACCAGCGACTTGCAACGCATGCCGGTGTCGCCTTGCTTGACGCGGACATTGCCGCTGAAGGTCGCGACCTTCTCCTTGTCGCGCACTTCAAGCGTCGCCGCCTCGATATGCACCGGCTGATCGCGGTTCTGCGAGAAGCCCTGCAAGGCGTTCGGCGGGCCTTTCGACGGCTGCGCATGCAGCGCAACGCCGGGCATCGCCAGCGCGGACGCGATCAGCAACACACGAAGCTCACGCATCACGATCATTTCGCGTCGGCCTTCTTCTCCGGCGCCGCCGCGGGGGGGTTGAGCATCAGGTCCATCACGACGCCATCATGGAAGCGCACGAGATCGCCGGAATCGACGATCTCGAGCTTGTTGGCGTTCAGCGTGCCTTGCAGCATCCGCAATTCGACCGGCTGATTGGACACCACGTTGCCCGAGCGGGTGTTGACCAAGGCCTCGCTCAGGCGGCCCGAATATCCGCCCGAAGAGGAGAGCAGGATGTTGTTCTGCAGCTGCAGCGTATCGTTCTTGCTGTTGTAGATGCCGTTGTTCGCCGACATCTTCATCGTGCTCTTGTCCTGCATCTCCACCTGGGCGTGGATGTTGCGCAACTCGACCAGGTCCGGCTTGGTCAGATCCTGCGCGGCGGCCTCGGCGGACACCTGATAGGCGCGCGAGTCGCGCGTGAAGCCGGACATGCGCGGCTGCTCCATCGTGACCTTGGTGCCGGACACGATCAGATCGTTGAGATTGATCGGCAGCTTGGCGAGCATGCGCAGCGGATTGAAATAGGTGATCAGGAACATAATGACGCAGCCGGCGACCACGGCGATCGGAACGGCGATTCGCAGCACGCGCACGAGCCGGCTATGGCTGCGCGCGGCGCGGAACGCGCGCTCGCTATCGCGGCGTCCCATCACCCAATGGGAGCGCGCGGTCTGCGGATCGGTCTGTGCTGCGATCACACGGTTCATATAGCGAGTCTGATCACTTCAGATGGGATTGACGCTTTGCCTAGCACGTTGCGCGCGCGCGAGCTTCCCGAAACCAATGCCCCTGTGTTCGCTAGCCGACCGACCGGTCCGGGCATTCTTCGGGACCGCGTGCTCCGCATTCATTCGATTTCGGAAATCACGTTACGCCCCGGAACGCAACATGCCGACCGAATATGGCCCTGCGGCGGCAAGA
>DATDMA010000083.1:0-11439 GCA_036519015.1 Pseudolabrys sp.
GCCGCCCTGAGATGGGCCTCGCAAAATTCATGATGGAGGTGATCGACGACGCCGATGCGGTCATCACCGCGCTCACCACGACTTTGATGTTTCGCCGCCGTGAGCCGGGAGCGAAGCCATGAAATACTTCGAGGACATCCGCGTCGGCGACAGCGACGCTGTCGGCCGCCACACCTTCACCGCCGAGGAGATCAAGAGTTTCGCGCAGCGCTTCGATCCGCAGCCCTTCCATGTCGATGAGGCGGCGGCGGAGCGCTCGCATTTCGGCGCGCTCTGCGCCTCGGGCTGGCACACCGCCGCGGTGTGGATGCGGCTGATGGTCGATCATCGCCGCCGCTTGATCGAGGCGGCGCAGGCCCGCGGCGAGCCGGTGGCGGCGCTCGGCCCTGCGCTCGGTTTTCGTGATTTGAAATGGCTCAAGCCGGTGTATGTCGGGGACACCATTGCGTATCGTAGTGAGGTGGTCGAGACTCGTGTCTCCAACAGCCGGCCCGGGTCTGGCCTCCTGACCATCCGCTCGACAGGCACCAACCAGAACGGCGATATGGTCATCTCCTTCGTCAGCACAACATTCGTCGAGCGCCGCCCGGAAAATCCATGAGCGTCCCCGCTGAGAGCGCGAAGCCGATCGAAGCCCACAACAAGGGCGACGAACGGCGCGCAATCGGGGTTGCCTGCGGCGCGCATGCCCTGCACGACGGCTATACCGACCTCGTCTATGTGATGCTGCCGATCTGGCAGCACGAGTTCGGCCTCGGCTTCGCCGCGCTCGGCCTGATGAAGACCGTGTTCTCCGGCGCGCTCGCCAGCTTTCAAATTCCCTCCGGCTTCCTCGCTGAACGCTTCGGCGCGCCGTTGGTGCTCGCGCTCGGCACAGCGCTGGCGGGCATCGGCTATTGTCTCGCCGGCTTCAGCAACGGCGTCGTCACGCTGGTGGCGGCGCTGTTCGTCGGCGGGCTTGGAGCCAGCGTGCAGCATCCGCTGGCCTCGTCGCTCATCGCGCAAGCCTTCGAGGGCGTGCGCTCGCGCAAGGCGCTCGGCACTTACAATTTTGCCGGCGACATCGGCAAGATGACGCTGCCGGCGACGGCCTCGCTGCTGTTCGTGGCGCTGCCCTGGCGGCACGCGCTGATCCTGCTGGGCAGCTTCGGCGTGCTGGCGGCGATCGCGATCTATGTCGTGATGCCGCGCCTGCGCGCGGCGCCCGCGAAAGCGGCCAAGAGCGAGGGCGCGGATCGCGTGAGCGGACGCCTGCAAGCTTATGGCTTTCCGCTGCTGCTGTCGGTCGGTGTGATCGACAGCGCCACGCGCATGGCTTTCCTCACCTTCCTGCCCTTCGTGCTGACCGACAAGGGCGCGAGCCTGCCGACCGTCGGCCTGGCGCTGACGCTGGTGTTCGCCGGCGGTGCGGCGGGCAAACTGGTCTGCGCCTTCATCGGCGCGCGTATCGGCACGGTGGCGACCGTCTGGCTCACCGAAGGCGTGACCGCGCTCGGCATCGTGGCGTTGCTGCCTTTGCCGCTCGAAGCGGCGATGGTGCTGTTGCCGGTGGTCGGCATCGCGCTCAACGGCACCTCGTCGGTGCTTTACGGTTCGGTGCCGGACCTGGTGACGCCGGAAAAGCGTACGCGCGCCTTCGGCATCTTCTACACCGGCACGATCGGCGCGGGCGCGGTGTCGCCGGCGATCTACGGTCTGCTCGGCGACGCGGCCGGCGTGCCCTGGGCGCTGACGGTGGTGGCGGCCGTGGTGCTGCTGACGCTGCCGGTGACGTTGATGCTGCGGCCGGCGCTGGCGGCACAGACCGCCTGATCAGCGCGCCGGCACCTTGGCCTTGACCTGCTGCACGACCGCGGCCGGCAGGACGTCCAGATAAGGCCCGAGCAGGAAGGCCTCGCCCGAGCCGGAGCCGTACATCCGGTCATGCGCATCGATCATCTGCCGCACCAAGCGCCCGCAGGCCGAGATCGAGTCGACGATCAGATCGTTGATCTCGTTTGGCCGCATGTCGGCGCTGTAGCGCGGGTCGGCCGATACATTGCGCACGATGCAGTCGGTCGCGCGGCGCACCATCGGCAGCAGCGCGGCCTGCTGTTGCGGCACCGGCAATTGCCGCCAGGCGGCGGAACTGGCGGCGGGAGTTTGGCTATTGAGGGAGACATTCAACACAAGCGACAACCCGAACATGGATTCGAGGATCATGTCTTTGGCCTCTCTTGGGCCTTGGCGAATCAGCTTGTGCATTGGTCGTAACATGCGCAACGCACGGCGTGAATCGCCGTCGGCGAAGTCCGTTGCGTGGACCCGCGCCTGCGCAACGCAAACGGGGCTAATGAATTCAGATGACTCATGTTTCCGCGATTGCGGCCTGTGCTAAAGCGCAGCAGGGAGGGAACCGTCGCGCATCGGCAGCCGTTATAGGCATGCCATGCCCTCACATCCGGACACGCGAGAGACCGATCTGACGCTGAACACCGGCGCCGACGCGCCGATGACCAGCGAACAAGCGGCGATACTGAAGGGGCTCGCGCGCGATGCCTATGATCTTGAGGCCTTCAGTCCGCAGTTGACGCAAACCGAAGCCGAGCTTCGCATCGTCACGCTCAAAGCCAAGCTGAAGCTGCAAGACGGACCGCCACACACACTGTGAATCTCCCGCAGTGGAGGTGTCGGATACGGTCGCTGTCGAAGTACTCGAAATTCGTCAGTACAAATACATGACCGTCAATGGTCGTGTGTGCTGGTCGACCCGGCGACCAGTGAGGTCGTGGTGGAGGTCGTGGATTAACCAATGGGCGCCGAAGGGCCCGTGCGTCAGGCGCCGGGCCTTTTTGCGCGGTTTTTACACGCTTTTCTGCTGCACATTGTTTAGCGTCGCGGTGCCGGGCAGATATGCACACCACCGCAAAAGCTGGATTTTTTGCTCCTCAAGCGCCATATTGGGGCGTGAGGAGTGTACTGTATGTCGATGATCAACTACCGGGCCCCATCAGAACTATTTCCTAGCCGTAGCCGCAAGTCGCGGCGTCCGATCGGGTACAAGCGTTTCCCCACCGCCGCCGAAGCAATCCGTTTCGCGGTCGAGGAGTTGCCGCCAGAGCTTTTGCTCGGCGCCTATCTTGAAGTCGAAGAGAAACGTTTCGACGGCAACGGCATCCGTCAGCTTTATGACAGCGAGGACTATCCTCTCCCGCGCAAGCCTGTTAAAGCCGTCGCCGCTAACTGATTCCCCCCAGGACCGTACGAGATAACCCCCGGCCGAGGTTCGGCCGATGGAACACTGTCGCCGCCGGCGCGTTGATCGCACCGTTGACGGACACGAACTTATATTGAGGAACCGGCCATGGCCGACAGAAATGCCCTCGGAATGATCGGCCTGATGCTGGGTGCAGCCACGATGTTCGTGATGATGGTCGGCGCCTTCGTGATCGGCGACTATTTGACCGGTCGCAGCCATTTGGAAGACAGATTGACTGAGGTCGCGCTTCCTGCCGCGGAGCGGTGATCTTCGCCGGCGTGCTTATTGAGAACGGCATTCGTTCCGACAAGACGCAGGTGGCGACACGCGGCCCCACATACATACCAATCATACCAATGTTGTGATGCAACTCCGCTCATCGATTGGCCGTTGTTCGGCCGTCGACGATGGAGTTCTTGCATGTCGGGTTCCCGCAGCTTCAGTCTGGTCGGGGCGGTATTGGTGGTTGGCCTTGTCGTCGCCACTCCGTTCGCGGTCAGTTCGGTCAGCGCCCAGGATAGCTACACCAAAGAGGCTGATCCGGGCTTCGTCCCCAACACCGGCCAGATCAATCCCGGAGTCCCCAAACAAGGCGCCAGTCAATCGCAAGAAGCCGTCATACGCTCACCGCAGCAGGCCGCGCGCGCCGCGCTCATGACGCCGATCCCGACGCAGCCTTCGACCGGCGACACGCCGGGGAGCAATGCCCAGCCGCCGGCAGCGTCGCCGAGTGGTGAGCCGCCGCCGTCCGGCCCGATTGGCTCCGTTGGCCAGACAATCCCGGCGAAGTTCTCCGCGCGCAACAATACGCTCGATCATATCCCGACCATGGCCTGGCCGCTGTGGCTGAACGACCAGCAGCAGCGCCAAATCTATCAGGCCGTGATGTCCGACAGCACGAAGACCACGCCCGGCGCCGACGCGCTCGTTCCATCGAGCATGCTGACGATCGACCAGGCGCTCGATGGCACGCACCCGCTGCCGGCCAGCGTGAGCAACATCGCCGCCCTGAATGGGCTGACCTACATGAAGACGGAGAAGAGGGTTTTGCTGGTGGAGCCGTCGACGCGCGTCGTCGTGGACGAGATCACCCAATAAAGAACCAGGTATTGCAACGCCATCGCCGGACGGTCCGGCGATGGCGTTTTGCGTGGGAGCCTGTTCAGCTCGGCGTGCGCTCTGACCTTGGCGCGGGCGGCTTGCCTGGCGCGCTCTTCCACTGCGTGATGCTGTCGCCGATCACCTTCATCGCCGTCATCGCAGCGTGGCTCAAGCTCGCATAGCCTGCGATCTCGCGGCTGACGCGATCGCCTTCCTTGTGCAGCATGTCGCGCACGGACTGGAGTTCGGAGACGACGCGGTCGATCTCCTCCATCGACGCACCGGACACGCGGCGGATCAACGCATTCAGGTTGTCCGCGACCGGCTGGTCGCCGGCGGGCTCCCCGTCACCGCGTTGACGGCGCAGGAACGCGACGTCGCGCCGGACAAATTCGCGGATCTCGCCTTCAAAGGCGTTCGCCGCCGCCTGATCGATTTCGCCGAGCTTCTCTGGCTGGCGCCGATCAGGAGGAGCGTATTTCTCCGGCCCGGACGTCTCCGTGCTGGTTTTATCCGCATCACCGCGATCGGATCTGATGGCCGTCATGGTCTACTCCTGCTTGAGGCGCACTCGCTGCGCTCAACGCCCCCCGAAAAAGCGATAGCCGCATGCGACTTTGGCGGCGATGCGGCAAGCGCAAGGCGCCTTCGCGACTTGTGAAACTTTTGAACGGGAAGGGTAACACTCTCTTAAGCAACAGTTGCGCGTGAGTAGGCCAGAGCACGTAATTACCAGTTAAACTTGAAACCTGCGGCAATGCTCTTGCTCTCTGTCGGCTGTCCGACATCGGTGACCGAGGTGGTCACGTGGAGCGGGCCGAGGAGCTCCTGTTCCGCGCTGAACGTATTGTGCGTCACCGGATCGATGCTGCTTGAGGCCGTCGAGGCGCCGAGGGTGGTGCCGGTCGGCAGGATGCCCAACTTCACGCCGCGCTGATTGTCCCAGACTTGCGACGGGCCCACCGATGCCTGAGGCATCGCCATCACCGGAATGTCGCTCGGCGCGGTGGCGCCCGGATTGCTGTAGCTGTCGGTGAACGAATAGGTGTCTTGTAACGTCACAGAAAAGCGGCTGCCGAAGGGAATCGAGCGCTGCAAGGTCGTGCCGACGCGGCCCTGGTCGTTGGTAGGATCGACGCGGGCATTGACCGTGGCGAGGTTGTCGATACCCAGCGAAGCCCAGGCGGCGCCGGAACTGCGGCTTCCGGGCGTCGGCAGCGCCCGGCCGGTCTGATCGGTCGACAGCAGCGACGTATCGGGCGCGAGGCCGAGATCGGCGCCGACATTGGCGTTCCAGTCTGTCGACAGCGGTTGCTTAACGGTCACCGTGCCGGAGCCGTCCGGCTGTGAATTCGCGCGGCTGACGGCGAGGGCATCGGGATTGCCCAGGCTCGGCAGTTTAAGCGGCTTGACCGGCGTCGCCGACAGGCTGAACGGGTCGAACGTGAGGGCACGGCTGAGCACGGCGCTGTCATCCGGCAGCCGTGACGCGTCGGCGGGGGTCTGCTGCTGATCGGTGGGGTCCGACGGCGGGGAGGCGAGGGCATAAGCGTCGTCGCCGGCGTGGTGGCGGTCTTGCCCGAACGCAGGCGCGGCGATCAATGCAACAACAACCGCGGCCGCAATCAGGCGACCGCTCGGAACGGCGCATGCAGGCATGCGGAAGACTCCCTTACCCTCGAATTGCCGTTGGTCTTGGTCTTCTGACTTGGTCGTCTTGACCTTCCCGGCGTCCGCCCGGCTTTTGCCGGTGTCGTGCCGCGCTGTCCCGATACCAGCGCGGGCCGGTTATTCATTCAAAGCTCTTGTGCCATGGAACTGGGGCGAAGATATGAAGTAGGCGAGGATGCGGCAAGCGCGCGGGCGAGGGGAAAGGTTCAAGGGCTCACGGTTGACGCGCCCAAAATTTACGCACCCAAAATTCGCGCACCTTTGACGAAAGCGCCTTGCGTTATTCTGTGCCCGAACGAAACTGGAACATACTCAGCGCGTTCACAACTGGGTGAGGAGCGCGCGAGACAAGGAGGCAACCATGCCCGCCCTGCTGCCAACGCTACTGATCGGTGCGCACCTCGTGCTCGCGGCCGACAACACCAATAAGGTGCCCACGCTCGACTACGTGCCGAGCTGCCACGCCGCGGTGGCGACCGCAACCATCGCCAGCCGCGACGAGAACTCCTGCAAGCAGGACGAGGAAACGGCGCGCGGCACGCTGCAAAAGGATTGGGGCCAGTACAGCGCCAACGACCGTAACCACTGTGTGCAACTTTCGACGCTGGGCGGTTCGCCCAGCTATGTCGAGCTGCTCACTTGTTTGGAGCTCGCCAAGGCCGCGAACGCCATGCCGGACGAGATGCCGATCAGCGACCGCGGCCGCGGCAAGCTAGAGCGCTGAGGCCTATTTCTTCGGGGTGGCGCTGCTGGCGGACGGGCCCTGCTGAGACAGCTTGTAGGCGGACACCTGCTTGGGCTTGTCCTTGTCCGCTTTCGGCTTCTTCTTTTCCTTCGGCACGCGCATCTGACCTTTAGCCATGACGGCCTCCTAACGATTCGTGGGAGCCGAATGGTGATACGCCCGCGCGCGCTCGGCAAGAGGGTACGACATGCCGGGGCGCGCGGCCGCGCATAAACGCGGCGTAACCGTCTGGTGCCGCGAGCATTGCTTAAATAGATGCGGGTGCGGAGTTTGAGCCGTCACCCTGAGGTGCCGGCAACCGATCTCGAGTCTACCCGAGATCGGCATTTGTTAATGCCCAAATCGGCTGTAGCCGATTTGGGTGGCCGGCCTCGAAGGGCGACGGCCCCGGCCGTTCATCCTTCGAGGCTCGCCGCTGTGCGGCTCGCACCTCTGGATGACGGGTCAGAAGCCGAGCAAGTCGTCAGCCCTTCGGCGCGGCGTCCGCCGACTTCATCTTGTCGTCGATGCACTTGGTCACGTAGTCGCCGCGTTTATCAAGGTCCTGCGAAACCGTGCCCTTCTCTGTGCTCATCCAGCATTCCGCCGCAGCGCGCGAATGCGTCATTGGCGGCTGCGGCGGACCGGCGGCTGCGGCCCGCGCCGCGGGACCCGCGCCCGTGCCGGTGGTTTCGCAGCCGGCGAGCGCCAGCGCCGCTACGAGCAGCGCGGCTAGGCGCGCACGGAAAAAGCAATTGTGACCTGTCGTCATTGATCGTCTCTCAGCCCTCGACGGTTTAATGCGCAGTCTTCCAAACTCAGAACCCGATTCGTCTTTCGCACACACTCTTTATCGGCAGTGTTCCTCTTTCGGCAACACTTTTGCCTGCCCGCTTTCGCGGCATTCGCGGGCCGCCAAAGGATTATTTTCAAGTCACAAAGGCGTGCAGCTGCGAACTCTTGTCGCAGGCGGGCGTTCTTCCGGGCGTTCTCACTGCCGAGCTGCGGGACCTGACAACGGAGCATTCGATGCGTGCGTCATCGCGACTAAAAATAACTGCGGCGGCGGCCGCGCTGCTGCTCAGCGGCGTGGCGGCGCAAGCCGACGATCTGGCGATCGGCGGCGACCAGCCGGCCGTCGGTGTCGGCATGATCTGCAATACATCCGACCAGGCCGAGCAATTCATCAAGCTTCAGGCCGGCGGCGCCAAGGCCGACGCGGCGATGAACGCGGTCAACAAGCAGGCGAAGAACCCGCGCGCCTGCGGCGTGGCGGCGATCGCCTTCATCCGCGACAAGACGCTCGACACCAAGACCGTGCAGAACAAGCTGGTGCAGGTGGTGCGCATCAACATCCTCGCCGGCTTCAACGGCAATGGTTGGGACCGCGTATCCAACACGATCCAGTACGCGGTGATTGAAGGCGAGGGCGAGTCGATCTAGCAAGCGGCGCGGCGGCTTTTCCGGCCGCCGCGAAATCTGCATCGCGTTTTTGGCATGGCCGGGCGTCGTCCCGGCTGTTGTGATTCTTAAGTGCCCTGAAAGCCGACGGCTGCGGCGTGTCGGGAACACGGATGGTGCCTCTGACGTTTGCTTCACGAATGGAGCCTTGTCATGAACACCCTGATTGTATGTGGCGCCACTGCATTGTTGGCCCTGTCGATTGCTACGGCGGAGGCGCAGGATCACGCAACGCTGAACACGAACCGACTGACCCTCGAGGTGAAACGGCCGCCATTGCAACTCAATGACCGGCAGCGCGCGCTGATCCAGGACGCCCTCACTACCGAGAACACCGAACAGAAGGCGCCGGCGAAGTACGAGCCCAAGGTCGGCGAAACGATCCCGCTGTCGATGACACTGGATGTCATGCCCGAACGGCTGGTTGAGCGCGAACCGTCGCTTGAGCCGTACGGCTACGCCAAGCTCGCGGACAAGGTGCTGGTGATCGACCCGATGAACAAGTCGATCATTGCGATTCTTGCGCGTCCGTCGCCGACAAGCGGCAAGGATCAGACGCCGGCCAATTGGGCCGCGACGCGTGGCCGCGAACTGACCGGCCAGGCGCCGGAGCCGACAACCGGCAACAACAACGAGGCCCC
This sequence comes from Pseudolabrys sp., assembly GCA_036519015.1. GTDB lineage: Bacteria > Pseudomonadota > Alphaproteobacteria > Rhizobiales > Xanthobacteraceae > Pseudolabrys. The sequence continues at coordinate 8,837 of DATDMA010000083.1, forward strand.
GGAGCCCGCTGGCGATTCCGGCGACAAGAGTAACGGCAACGAGAAAAACGCCAACGACAAATAGTCTATCGTCCGCTTGCGCAGCGGATGCGCTGCGTTTTCGTGCGTGAACGCACACGTCTCGTGATTCAATTGTCAAATAGCCACGGCTTGCTTTCTTATCCCTCCCCCGCTTGCGGGGGAGGGTGGCGAGCGAAGCGAGCCGGGTGGGGGTATTCGCAAAGTGACTCCACCCCCGGCGCTGCGCGCCGGACCCTCCCCTTTCAGGGGAGGGATAAGTAAGAAGAAGCCCGCTACTCCGCCGCGGCCCGCATCACGCGCCATTGCGCCAGAAGCGCGCGCAGGGCTGCCGGCTTGAGCGGCTTATTCAGTATCTGGATGCCTTCGGCGCGCGCCTGTTCGCGCACGGCGGGCGAGCGATCGGCGGTGATCAGGATCGCCGGCAGCTCGCCGCAGTGCCGGCGCAGGGTGATGATCGCGTCGATGCCGTTGCCATAGTCGAGGTGATAATCGACCAGCAGCCCGTTCGGCATCGTGGTGCGCGAGGCGATGGCCATCAAAGCGAGCTCCAGATCGGGCGCCTTGATGACCTCGCAGTTCCAGCCGCGCAGCAGCGTCTCCATGCCCTCGAGCACCGAAGGCTCGTTGTCGATGCACAGCGCGACGGTGCCGGCGAGTTGGCCGGGATCGACGCGGGCGTCCTCGCGCGCCGCCATCTCCACCGGCGCGGCGTTCGATACCGGCACGCCCACGGCGAAGTGCGAGCCCTGGCCCGGCACCGACTCGATCGTGACCGCGCCGCCGATCACGCGCGCCACACGTTCCACAATCGATAAGCCCAGCCCTAAGCCGCGCGCGATCCTGGCGCCCTGGTCGAGCCGGTGAAACTCCACGAAGATATCGCGGTGCTGGGATTCCGGAATGCCCACGCCGGTGTCGTAGACGTCGATGCGCAAGGCGCCGCCGCGCCGCCGGCAGCCGATGAGCACGCGGCCGGACGGCGTGTATTTGATTGCATTGGAGACGAGGTTCTGCACCAGCCGGCGCAGCAGCCGGCGATCGGAGCGCACCACCAGCGAGCAGGGCACATAAGTGAGATCAAGCCCCTTGCCGGCCGCGAGCGGCGCGAACTCGATTATGATCTGGCGCATCAATTCGTCGATGCGGAAGCTCATGAATTCCGGCCGCATGGCGCCCGTGTCGAGCCGCGACATATCGAGCAGCGCGCCGAAGATTTCCTCCACCGCTTCGAGCGAGGCATCGATGTTATCGACCAGACGGCGGTCCTGCTGCCCGTTCTCGCGCTCGGTGAGGCTGGTCACGTAGAGCCGCGCCGCATTGAGCGGCTGCAGGATGTCGTGGCTCGCCGCCGCCAGGAACTTGGTCTTGGAGATGTTGGCGGCGTCGGCTTCGCCCTTTGCATGCGCGAGCGCGATATTGAGTTGCGTGAGCTCCTCGGTGCGCTCCTGCACCCGCCGCTCCAGCGTCTCGTTGGACCGCTCCAGCGCTTCCGCCGCTTCGACACTGGGAGTGATGTCGGTGTAGGTGGTGACGATGCCGCCGTCCGGCATGTGGTTGGCGCGCACTTCGATCACGGGGCCGGGCTCGGCGACACGTTCGAGGAAAGGTTCGCTGCCGGAGACGTAGCGCTCGATCTGCTGATGGACGAAGGCCTCGATGCGTCCGGGTGCGACATCGCCGCGAAGCCCATTGAACCGGAGGATATCGTCTAGCCCGATGCCGGCGCGGATCAGGCTCGGCGGCAGATCGAGGATGTCGCCGAACTGCCGGTTCCAGCAGATGAGCTGCAAGTCCCTGTCGAACACGGCGATGCCCTGGCGAACGTGGTCGAGCGCGGTTTGCAGGATTTCGCGGTTGTACTGGATCGCCGCATTGGCATCGTCGAGCAGCTTGAGCGCGGCCTTGGTGGACACCGTGCGCTTGCGCAGGAGCAGCGACAGCACCAGCCGCGAGGAGGCGGCGCCGATCGCCGAGGCGAGGATGTGCTCGGCATTGCGCACCAGGCGGACGTCGGCCTCGTCCTCGGGATCGAGGCTGATGCGGTACGTCGAGGCGAAGCTCTCGAAGTCGGCACGCGTGCGCTCCTCGCCGAGATAGCGCGCGACGGTGTCGGTGAGCTCCTCGACGGTGACCGACGAGCGCCAGAGCCGGAAGCTCGGCGCGATCGGGGCCAGAGTGGACGGCACGAAGGTGTTGGCTTGCAGCCGCTCGATCGCGGAGGGCTCGCGCCGCAGCGACACCCCGATATAGAGCAGGATATTGAGCCCGATGCTCCACACCACGCCGTGCACCAGCGGCGCGAGATCGAGCCCGAACAGATGCTGCGGCCGCAGCATCGACAGGCCCCACGGCCCGTCGATGATGATGCGGTGGCCGACCACGCCGATGTCGGCGAAGGTCGGCAGCAGCAGCGTATAGAACCACACCAGGATGCCCGCGGTCATGCCGGCAATCGCGCCGCCGGCGGTGGCGCGGCGCCAGAACAGGCCGCCGAAGAAGGCCGGCGCGAGCTGCGCCACCGCGGCGAATGACAACAGGCCGATGGAGGCGAGCTGCGCCTCGCCGGCCGAGCGATAATACAT
>DATDMA010000084.1:0-2533 GCA_036519015.1 Pseudolabrys sp.
CGTGCGCCGGACGACAGCCTTGATATGGGCACGGCCTTCGATTGCTTCAGTACGCGCAGCTTCACGCGCGATGCGTCGATTACGCCGGAGCAGCGCGCGCGGCGGCAAATCTTGTTGGACGCCATGCGGCGGCACGGCTTCGCCAACTACTTCCGCGAATGGTGGCATTTCTCGTATCCGGCCGCGGATACGCGGACCGAATATGATTTTCCCATCGAGCGGCGGTGAGCTATTTCCCCAGCGTGCGCGTGACGTAGTCGCGGATGCGGGCGAGCGTCTCGGCCGCGCACCAGATCTCGGTGACAGCTTTGTCCGTGTTAGCGCCCGTCCGCTCCATGCGCTCGATGACGGCCTGGCGGATTTGCGCCTTGGTCAGGGCAAAGGCCGGCGGCGACAGCTCGGCGATCTCCTGCGCCACGGCGAGCGCGTCTTCCATCAGGTCTTCCGGCTCGGCGATCTCGTCGATCCAGCCGCGGTCGAGCGCGGAGTCCGTGTCATAGGTCGCGCCGCTGAACGTAACTTCGGCGAGATAGCGCGCCGGCACGGCGAAGCGCACGATCTCGAAGGCGAGCGCTGGGAATGGTACACCAACCAGCAACTCGGTCACGCCGATGCGGCCGGCGTCGCGCGCCATGATGCGCCGGTCGGCGCAACAGGCAAGCACGCAGCCGCCGGCAATCGCGTGGCCGTTGATCGCCGCCACGACCGGCTTGGGATGGAAGAACGCCGCGTCGTAGAGCCTTTGCAGCGACGGCAGGAAGGCGCGGACGTAATCTGCGCCGCCGTCGCCGAGGCGTTTGAGATCGACGCCGGCCGAGAACATCCGGCCTTGGCCGGTGATCACCACCGCCTTGGCGTCCGAATGGCGCAGCTCGGTCAATTGCTCCGCCAGCGCCTCGCAGAATTCGCTGTCGAGCGTATTGGCCTTGCCGTGCTTGAGCGTGAGTACGGCGATGCCGGCATCATGCGTCAGCTCAATCATGCGCCCTGCTCCGCCGTCCGCGCCCGCGGCACAGCGAAGGTCTCGCGGTGGGCGAGCCGCTCGGCATGCATGATCGCCACGGTGAACACCAAAATCGCCAGCATCTGGTGCATGAGCGCGAGCGGGAGCGCCGCCTGATTGAGCAACGTCACGATGCCGAGCACCGCCTGCAGCGTCACCATTCCGGCAAGGATGAGCGCGCCGCGCGTCTCACGCTGCGCCCGCCAGGCGTCATTGGCGTGCACCATCGCCAGGAGCCAAACGGTATAGGCGATCATACGGTGGTCAAACTGGATGGTGAGCGTGTTCTCGAACAGGTTGCGCCAGGCCGGGCTGATGAACCACAGCCGCGCGGCATCTGGCACGAAGGCGCCGTCGATCAGGGGCCAGGTGTTGTAGATGAGGCCGGCATCGGTGCCCGCCACCAGCGCGCCGAGATAAATCTGGATCAGCACCAGCACCATGAGCGCCAGCGCGCCGATGCGCAGCCGCGCCGGCGCCTCGCTCGGCCGCTGCGGAGCGAGCTGCTGCGCGGTCCACAGGATGGCGGCGTAGATCGCGCAGGCGAGCGTTAGATGGAACGCCAGCCGATACTGCGACACGCTGACGCGGTCGCTGCCGGCAAGCCCCGAGGACACCATCCACCAGCCGACCGCACCGAGCGCCGCGCCGGCGCCGAAGATCGTCCACAGCCGCGCGCGCAGGCGCTTTGGCACCCAGCCGCGCCACAGGAAAAACAGGAATGGCAGCAGGAACACCATGCCAGTCGAGCGCGCGAGGAAGCGGTGCGACCACTCCCACCAGAAGATGGTCTTGAACTCGTCGAGGCTCATGCCGCGGTTGAGCTCGCGGTACTGCGGGATGGCCTGATACTTGGTGAACTCCGCCTGCCATTCGCTTTGGGTGATTGGCGGCAGCACGCCGGCAACCGGCTTCCATTCCGTGATCGAGAGCCCGGATTCCGTGAGCCGCGTCGCGCCCCCCACGATCAGCGTGAGGAAGATCATGGCGGCGGCGGCGAGCAGCCAGAGCCGCACCGCGCGCGCGCGGAGGTCAGATTGGGCAGAAAAATCGGCCATCGGAACGCTTGCCTGTCGGGGTCGGCGCGGACCATATAGACCCCAACGCCCTATCGCAAATGCGTGTCCCGAGAGGCTCTTATGTCCGTCCGCACCCGCAAATTCATCGGCACGATCGCGCTCCTGGTGCTGGTGATCGTCTGGGCGCTGCTGGCGATGGCGCTGGCACAGTCAGCATTGACCAATATCAACGGCTGGATTGCGGCGATCTATTATGTCGTCGCCGGGCTCGGCTGGGTGCTGCCGGCCATGCCGCTGATCAGCTGGATGGCGCGGCCGGATGCGCCGCGCGCTACGCCGCGTTGACGCGGCGGAAGCCGTTCCAGAAGGCCGTGCCGGCGCCCGACATCAGCACCTTCAGATAGCGCTGCTGCTGGAACTCGCCGTTCACCGAGATGCGCGGCAGCGCCATCAGGTGATCGCGGTGCGCCTTGAACAGCACGCCGGGCCGCGTCGTCACCGCCGTCTTGAA
>DATDMA010000085.1:0-2651 GCA_036519015.1 Pseudolabrys sp.
GGGAGCGACCGCCATGTCCGAAGCCTTCCTGAAAAATCCCCTCGCTTTGTTCGACATCAAGGGCAAGACCGCTATCATCACCGGCGCGTCGGGCGCATTCGGTGCGCTGGCGGCGAAGACGCTGTCCGGCGCCGGCGCCAATGTCGTGCTGGCGGCGAGCAAACAGGACGAACTCAAGAAAGTCGCCGCCGAGTGCGAGGCGCTCGGCGCCAAGGCCGCGATCGTCGCGTTGCGCCCGAGCTCGGAAGAGAACTGCGACAAGATCGTCGCCGCCGCGGTCGATGCATTCGGCGGCGTCGACATCCTGGTGGTCGCGTCCGGCTTGAACAAAGTCTCGAAGATCGTCGATCAGAAGGTCGAGGACTTCCTCGACGTGATGGATGCCAACGTCAATCAGTCGTGGCTCATGGCGCGCGCCGCCGGCCGGCAGATGCTCAAGCAGGGCCAAGAAGGCAAACCTGGCGGCAAGGTGATCCTCACCTCCTCCGCGCGCGGACTGCTCGGCCATCCGGCCGGCTACAGCGCCTATTGCGCGTCGAAGTCGGCGGTGGACGGCATCACCAAGGCGCTGGGCTGCGAATGGGGCGAGAGCGGCATCACGGTCAACGCGATCGGGCCGACCGTCTTCCGCTCGCCGCTCACGGCGTGGATGTACGAGGACACCGAGCGGGCGCAGACGGTTCGCAAGGGCTTCCTCGCCCGCGTGCCCAAGGGCCGTTTAGGCGAGCCGGAAGATTTGGCCGGGCCGCTGTTGTTCCTCGCCTCCAAGGCGTCGGATTTCTACACCGGGCACATTCTCTACGCCGACGGCGGCTATACGGCGGGGTGAGAGATGGAAGCGAAGCGATTGGAGTGTGTCCCGGGCGCAGCGCAGCACGAGCGAAGCGAAGTGGTGCGTTGCAGACCCGGGATCCCGGTTATCTGCTGTGAGAAGAAACCGGGGTCCCGGATCAGCGGTGCACCGCTCCGCTTCGCTATGCGCTGCACCGCATCCGGGACACGAAGCTGAGGTGACGGCATGAGCAAAGCACGCATCACCGTCATCGGCGCCGGGCTCATGGGCCACGGCATTGCGCAGGTGTTCGCGCTCGCCGGCCATGACGTCACGATTTACGACTCGTTCGAGAAAACGCTGGCCACGGCGAAAGACCGCATCCTCACCAACCTGAAAGACCTCGGCGACGACCAGAGCGCGGTCGAACGCGTCACGCCGCAAGCCGATCTCGCGAAGGCCGTGCGCGATGCCGACTATGTCGTCGAGGCCGTTCTGGAAGATCTGCCGCTGAAGCAAAAGCTGTTCGCCGAGATCGAACAACACGTCCGGCCGGACACAATCCTCGCCAGCAACACCTCCGTCATCCCGATCACCGACATCATGCAGGGCTTGAAGCGCCGCGAGCGCGCGGTCGGCACGCACTGGTGGAATCCGCCTTATCTCGTGCCGCTGGTGGAAGTGATCGAGACGCAATGGACGTCGCCCGGGACCGTCGCCTTCACGATGGCGCTGCATGCCGACGCCGGCAAGAAACCGGCGCATGTGAAAAAGGACGTGCCCGGCTTCATCGGCAATCGCCTGCAACATGCGCTCTGGCGCGAGGCCATTGCACTGGTCGAGAACGGCATCTGCGACGCCGAGACCGTCGACACCGTCATCAAGGCCGCCTTCGGACGTCGCCTCGCCGTGCTCGGCCCCTTGGAAAATGCCGACATGGTCGGCACCGACCTGACGCTCGCCATCCACAAGACGGTGCTGCCGGCCATCGACAGCCGGCCCGGCCCGTCGCCCTATCTCGAAAAGCTGGTGCAAGACGGCAAGCTCGGCTTCAAGTCAGGCGAAGGCTTCCGCACCTGGACGCCCGAGCAGCAGGCGGCCTTGCGTTCGAAGGTTTTGCAGCATTTGAAGGCCGCACGGGCAAAGGACACTTAAGCGAATGGCCGACACGATCATCGACATCTACTGCCACATCTTCCCCGAACGCTTCTTCGAGGAGATGACCAAGGTCGCGCCGAACCTCACCAATATCGGCAAGCGCCTGCGCGGCATCACCAAGCTGTTCGACCTCGATGCGCGCTTCAGGGAGATGGATGAATACGGCGATTATCGGCAGATCATCTCGCTGCCGAACCCGGCCATCGAGGACATTGCCCCGCCGGACGTGGGCTTAAATCTCGCGCGGATCGCCAATGATGCGATGGGCGAACTGTGCCGCAAACACCCCGAACGTTTCCCCGGATTCGCCGCCGCGCTGTGCATGACCGACATCGAAGGTTCGGTCGCCGAGGCGCGCCGCGCCGTCAAGGACCTCGGCGCGCGCGGCGTGCTGCTCTACACGAATGTCGCCGGCCGGCCGCTCGACGATCCTGCGTTCGAGCCGATCTTCGCAACGATGGCTGAGCTCGATCTGCCGATCTGGCTGCATCCGGTCGGCACCGCCGCCATGCCGGACTATCCTGCCGAGACGAAATCGCGTTTCGAGATGTGGTGGTGCTTCCACTGGCCCTACGAAACATCCGTTGCGATGGTCCGCATGGTGTTCAGCGGCTTGTTCGATCGCTATCCGAAGCTGAAGATCATCACCCACCATCTCGGCGGGATGATCCCTTATTATGACGGACGCGTCGGCCCCGGCCTGAAAGTGCTGGGCCAGCGC
>DATDMA010000086.1:0-34035 GCA_036519015.1 Pseudolabrys sp.
TCAGTGGACGGCTTGACCGAGTTCGCTGGCGGCAAAGCCGTCGGTCATGAGCTGATGACGGAGCGATTGGGGTGTCGTCCCGGCATTGCGCCGCATCATCACCGAAAAGGCGCTGGGGGTGTATCCAAGGAGTGAAGCCACAACTTTGACCGGTGTTCCCTGCACGAGATGCGCGACCGCATTGGCAACCTGGACCTGCTCACGCCACCTCCGGAAATTCATGCCCAGCTCGCGGTCGAAAAGCCGCGCGATCGTCTTGGTGCTGCTGCCGATCTCCGAAGCAAGCTGATCCAGCGTCGCACCCAGGGCAGGTTGTTCCAGAATCTTCTGGCAAAGGGACAGCAACCGGCGGTCCTGCGGGAGCGGAATCGGCCATGCGCCGCGTTTGGCGACCATCAGCTCCTCGACGATCAGCTTCACAATGAGGTCTTCCCGCTTGGTCATCTGCTGATCCGACCCAATTTTCAACGCGGTCAGGATGAGCTCACGCACAAGCGGGTTGATCTCGACGACTTCGCAATCGTACTGGGACCACTGCTTGCTTCGCTGCAGGTAGAGCGAGTTGAAGGATACGTCCGTCAGCATGCGCGTTTCATGGACGCAGTCCGGAGGAAGCCAGACGGCCCGCTGCGGAGGGACAATCCATGATCCTTTTGCAGTCTGCACGGACAGAATGCCGGACGACGCATACAGCAATTGAGGCCAGGAATGAGCGTGCGCCGCAACAAAATGACCGCGACTATAGCGTCTGATGACGGGGGAGAACGTCGCCGACTGACTAACCATCACACGCGGCCCGTTGCTGACGAAGCTGTCCGAAGTTCAGGATCGATTGTCCGATGGTATCGATTTTATGTCTTATTCTTCCTTGCATCAAGCATTGGGGTGAGCGCCGCATATCCGGCCCGGAACGGCCCTGTCGGTGCGAATCCGAAATACATCGCGCGCGCCGATAGCATAATGCAATCGAGACGATCCAATCACCGCGAGGGATCGGTCGCGTCCCGTAAACAACCGATCCGTCGAGACAGCGTTGTCGAGGCAACAACCCGCGGGCAGGGAAGAGCACTACAGAGGAGAGTCCGGATGCCTTCTAACCGTGGCGTTGTCTACCTCAAACCCGGCCAGGTCGAAGTTCAGTCGATCGACTTTCCGACCTTTCGCGATCCGGCGGGAAAGCCAATCGATCACGGCGTCATCCTCAAGGTCGTAACGACAAACATCTGTGGGTCAGACCAGCACATGGTCCGGGGCCGCACGACAGCACCGGCGGCATGGTGCTTGGCCACGAGATCACCGGCGAGGTGATCGAAAAAGGCAGTGACGTCCAGTTTCTCGACATCGGCGATCTGGTGTCGGTGCCTTTCAACGTCGCATGCGGCCGCTGCCGCACCTGTCGAGAGGGCGACACCGGCGTCTGCCTTCACGTCAACTCCGACCGCGCTGGCGGGGCCTATGGATACGTCGATATGGGCGGATGGATCGGCGGGCAGGCCGACTACGTGATGGTGCCTTATGCCGATTTCAATCTGCTGAAATTTCCCGACAAGGCTCAGGCCATGGACAAGATCCGTGATCTGACTTGCCTGTCCGATATTCTGCCGACGGGATTCCACGGGGCCGTCACCGCCAAGGTCGGCGTCGGGTCGACCGTATACGTCGCTGGCGCAGGGCCAGTTGGCCTCGCGGCCGCAGCGTCCGCGCGCATTCTCGGCGCGGCAGCCGTGCTGATCGGGGATATGAACAAGGAGCGACTCGCCCACGCCAAGAATGTTGGGTTCGAACCGATCGATCTGACGAGGCACGATCGCCTGGGCGAACTCGTCGCCGACGTCCTTGGCATCCCGGAAGTCGATTGTGCGATCGACTGCGTCTGCTTCGAAGCCAAGGCGCAAGGAGCGGACGGCAAAGCTGTCGAAGCACCCGCGGTGGTTCTGAACAGCCTTATGGAGATCACCCGCGCAGCCGGCGCGATCGGCATTCCCGGCCTGTATGTGACCGACGACCCGGGCGCCAAGGAACAGGCAGCCAAACAAGGCAACCTCAGCCTGCGCCTCGGTCTCGGCTGGGCAAAGTCCCATAGCCTTCACACCGGTCAGACGCCGGTGCTGAAATACAACCGTCAGCTCATGCAGGCGATACTTTGGGACAGACTGCCAATCGCCAAGATCGTCAATGTCAAAGTGATCGATCTTGAGCAGGCGCCGGAAGGTTACAAATCCTTCGATGCCGGCGTCGCAAGCAAATTCGTCATCGATCCGCATGGGCAACTGCCCAAAGCGGCCTGACAGGAGTGTGTCATGATGGCAGTCTGAAGAAATAAAAGAGTCAGCGGCGGTCGCTCGTCGTCGGAATCCCCCGGCGACACACTTCGACGCCGACAGCCGAGAATGCTCGAAAGCTTCGACGCCCCGAAGGCGAATCAAGCCCAGCGCCGGATCGTCTATTCCGCAGAGCCCTCTCGACACGTACGCAAGCTCCGGTCCTGCCGGAACGATACCGCTCAGATTCAAGTTGCGAGACGCCGTTATAAACCGTCGCATAGATGTGCGCGTTCAAGCCGTCGATCTCGGTCCTGAGCGCCTCGGGGTCGCCTGCCTTCGCGCCGATGCCGTCGAAGGCGGTGTGGAACAGCCAGCGCATCCTAGATGACCCAGCCTCGACAGAAAACGATCCTACATGGGCTGCCCGCGGCGGCTAGCCCGATTATTGGGCGTGGACGAAAAATGCTTTCGAATCTGGCCCGATTATCCGGCGCCGTCGTCGTTCGTATCTCCCGAGGCACAGGCAGCGTGGTGCTGCCGTTGAAACGAGGAGAGAGTGTCATGATCCGCATTGCAGCCATCCTGGTCATTGCCGCGGCCGCGGCCTCGGGCGTTGTGTCTTCGGCCTCTGCGCAAGCTTTCACCGGCGGTTATGGGACCGGCAATACGCAAGCGAGCCACTTCGATGGGCGTGGAAGTCTAGTCGCCGACTTTGCATCTCAGAACGGGGCGGTTGCCGCCTCGCCACGCGGCCAGTCGGCCTACGCCGCGGCTCCTCGGGCAAATCGCGCCCCGATCGCAACGCGCAGCGGTAGTGCTGGCTACAACGAACTGTTGATGAACCACTAACACCACATGAAAAGCGCGGGGCGGATTGCGTTCGCCCCGCTTTTTCTGGGCTGGTCGTCCAGGAATCAAGCCGCTGTGATCGTGCGCAACCGTCGAGGCCCGGTATCGGCGACGAATGAATACACGTCAGGCACGACAAAGCACCTATTGAACATTCGATTGTGGGCGTCGGTTGAACAGAGCCCAGGCCCGAAAAAGTTATGGAGCGCGCGATGGAAGGCTCTCGATTCGTAAGCGGCACTTGGCGACCAGACGATAGTTTAATCAAAACGCGGCGTGGCCGATGGTCACTGAAGCGGCAACTATTTGGGGCTGCCACCTTGGCGGTCTTGGCACTCGCGGGAATCTCCGGCGACTACTATTGGAAAACCGGGCGCTTCATGGTGTCGACCGACGATGCGTATGTCGCGGCACATTCGGTTCTGATCAGTCCGAAGATTTCAGGCTTTATCTCCGAGACGCCCGTCGACGACAACCAGCCAGTGAAGGCTGGTCAGATCTTGGCGCGAATAGACCCGCGCGACTATCAGACCACGCTCGACCAGGCGCGCGCCAATGTTGCGGCGGCGCAAGGGAGCATCGATATCCTCAACCAGCAGATCATCCAGCAAGGGCTGACGGTCGAGCAGGTCCGCCAATTGGTAGCGTCGGATCAGGCCGCGCTCGCTTTTTCACAACAAGAGTTCAAGCGATACACGGACTTGGAACGCACCGGCTCCGGCACCGTGCAGCGCGCCCAGCAAGCGGAGGCCGACATTCGTCAAAAGCAGGCCGCTGTTGAGCGCGACACCACGGGTATCGGCGTCGCCGAGCATCAGATCGGCGTATTCAAAGCACAGCTTGGCCAAGCCAAGGCGACGCTTGCCCAACAGCAGGCGATCGAGCATCAGGCCGAGCTCAACCTCAGTTACACGACGATCAGGGCGCCGGTCGACGGCACCGTGGGCGTTCGCACCTTGCGGGTCGGTGAATACGTCCAGCCCGGCACCCAACTGATGGCGGTCGCGCCGTTACAGGCCGTGTACATCACCGCGAACTACAAAGAAACGCAATTGACCGATGTGCGTCCCGGTCAACCGGTCACGATCGATGTCGATACGTTTTCCGGCACGACGGTGCACGGCCACGTCGACAGCATTGCGCCGGCGAGCGGTCAGGAATTTGCGCTGCTGCCGCCGGACAATGCGACCGGCAATTTCACCAAGGTCGTCCAGCGCATCCCGGTCAAGATCGTCATCGACAACGGCGAGCTGCTGGCCGGCATGCTGCGCCCGGGGATGTCGGTTGAACCGACGATCGATACAAGGCCCATGTCGCCGACGAGGGTGCCATGACCGACGGCGACGACTCAGTTTCGCTGAAGACCTGGATCGCTGTCGGCGGTGCGTTGCTCGGCGCCTTTCTGGCGGTGCTCAACATCCAGATCACGAACTCGTCGCTGCCTTATATCGAAGGCGGCATCGGCACCGGCGGCGTCTACGGCACATGGATAACAACCGCCTATCTGATCGGCGAAATCATCGTCATCCCGCTCACGAACTTTTTCAGTCAGGTCTTCTCGCTGCGGCGGTACTTGCTCGTCAACACGGCCCTGTTTCTGCTGTTTTCGGTGTTGTGCGGACAGGCCAGCAATCTCGGCGAGATGATCGTGATGCGCGCGCTGCAGGGATTCTCCGGCGGCGTCATGATCCCGCTCGCCTTCACCATCCTGATCTCGATGTTGCCGCGCTCGAAGCAGGCGATAGGGCTCGCCGGCTTTTCGATGAGCGCGACAATCGCACCGGCGATCGGCCCGACGATCGGCGGCTATTTCACTGAAAATTACGGCTGGCCCTATGTCTTTTACGTCAATCTCGTTCCGGGTGCGCTCATGCTTGCCGCGCTCTGGTACGCTCTGCCAAAGTCTGCGATGCAGCTCGGGCGTCTTGCCAAGGGAGATTGGCGCGGCATGGCGCTGATGGCCGTGGGTCTCGCCGCCTTCCAAACGGTGCTCGATGATGGAAATGTCGATGACTGGTTTGGCTCGCCCTTCATTGTCAAATTGAGCCTCATCGCGGCGGTCGCGCTCGGCGCCTTTGTCGTGCTTGAGTTCTTCACGCCTGAGCCGCTGGTTAATTTCAGGCTGCTCGGCCGCCGCAATTTTGGCTTTGGCACCTTGTGCACGTTTCTGTTTGGCTTTGCCCTCTATGCGTCGGCCTTCCTGCTGCCGGAATATCTCGCTGTCGCGCAAGGCTTCAACTCCGAGCAGATCGGCGAAGTCATCGCCTGGACCGGCCTGCCGCAGTTACTGATAATTCCGCTTGTGCCGCTATTGATGAAGCGCGCTGACGCGCGTTTGCTCGTCGTTATTGGCCTCGTGGTTTTCGCGGCCAGTTGCTTCATGAATCTCGACCTGGACCAGAACTACGCCGGGCCGCAACTGTTCTGGCCCGACGTCGTCAGAGCGCTCGGCCAGGCGATCGTGTTTACGCCGCTGACCGCGATCGCGATGCTCGGCATTACGCCGCAAGAGGCGGGCGCCGCGTCGGGCCTTTTCAATATGATGCGCAACCTCGGCGGGGCGATTGGCACAGCCGCGGTCGAGACCGTCTTTACAAAGCGCGAGCAGTTTCATTCGGCCATCATCAATGAACATGTGTCACTGCTTGAGCCTGCGACCCGCAATCGGCTCACCGAGCTCCAACAGTATTTCATGTCGCATGGGGTTCCCGATCCCGCCGGGGCCATGCACCGTGCGATGATCGCCATCGGCCAGACAATCCGCCTCCAGGCGACAATCATGGGTTACGCGGATTGCTTTGCCCTGCTAGGCGCAGCGTTACTCTTCGCCGCCGTCTTAACCCTACTGCTGCGCAAGGGTGCTGCCTCCGGCGGCGCTGCACATTAGTCTTTGGCGCTAGCGAACACCGGGTGTGGGTTGAAAAACTGCGCAAGCCCTCGATTGGTGACTAACGATCGACTGAAGCCCGTGCAAAGAGGCTCGCGGGCCAGATCTGTCGTCCTGCACCGGTGATCCTTTGGGATCTGCGGGGTGGGCGCCGATTGTTTGAGGCATCGCGCAAAGTAGCCGGACTATTTTCTGGCTCCGTTGAGAAACAGGCGTACGGACGCACGCACGGTCCTCTCGATTGCCTTGGCGGACGGTGTGCGACCAGACGTCAAGAAGGCGAGTTGGTGTTCGCCAATCAGCATGTCGAGAAATAGAACGCCCAACTGGCGCGCATCGCCTCTGGCCAAGCGGCCGGCGGTCTGTTGGCGCTTGATCCAGGTCGTGACGATGCCATAGGCCGTCTCTGGGCCTTTGTCGTAAAAGAAAGCACCGGCCACCGGAAACGTCTTGCCGATCGAGACCATCAGCCGATGTAATTCGAGGATCTTCGGATCAAGCACGGACCTGAGAAAGGCGCGCGCGATCTGCGTCAATTGCGTCTCAAGGCTACCTTTGGCGTTGACGTCGAGGGCGAGGGTCACATCGGAACACGGCTGGCGGATTACCGTCTCGAATAGTCCTTCCTTCCCACCAAAGCGCGAATAGAGCGTAGTCTTCGAACCGCCAATCAAATCGATGATTTCGTCTACGGTGACATTGGCGTAGCCCTTGCTGATGAACAGCGCCGCTGCCTTGCGTACGATTTCCTGACGGCGCGCATCGGTCAGCCGGCCACCACTGCGCGCAACGGGTGTGTGTGCAACGATCGGCTTGGCGGTGCGCAGCTCGGGCCGCAGCGGGGTGTTTCTTCGATAGGTCATGTCAAAAGAGCGCGGTAGCGCCTGCGTCGCGCGTGCTGCGCAGCCGACGGTCCCTCATCTCCCAAATAAAGAATTGCGGCGGGTCGTCACGCCCATTGCCTTTCTCGAAATGTACGATACGGTATCGTACACGTCAAACGAGATCCTCGAGTTTTCGACGGCGTGAAGGGTGGAAACAAATGGCCGATGGTTATCGGTTGCTGACCTATCGTGGCAGCAATGGACAAGCGCGCGCCGGCATTCTGGTCGGTCAGCGCGTGCATGAGGCGGCGCCGCTCCTTGCCGGTGTCGCGGACGCATCTTCCGTTATTGGCATCTTGCGGGCGTGGGACAAAGCGCATCCGCAGCTGGACGCCGCAGCGGCGAAGCTTGGTAGTGCCGGCGAGGCGCTGGAAGCTGTCGAACTCCTCGCTCCGATCCTTTATCCTGGCGCGCTGTTTTGCGCCGGCGCGAATTATTGGGACCATCTCGAGGAGATGGCCGAAATCGCCAAGCGGACGACGGGCAAGGCGCCGGCCATGACAAAGGGCGCGGAGCCGTGGTTCTTCATGAAGACCACGGCCGGCTCGATCATCGGCCACGGCTGCCAGGCGCGCATTCCAAAGTTCTCCAAGCAGGTCGACTGGGAAGCCGAACTCGGCGTCGTGATCGCCCGGCCAACCCGTAGTATTTCCGAAGAGCGGGCATTCGAAGCTGTCGCCGGGTACATGATCGTGAATGATCTTTCCGCGCGTGACCTGATGAAGCGCGAAGGGACGCCATTCATTTATGATTGGGTGGGTCAGAAGTGCTTCGAGGATGCGGCGCCGATGGGCCCATGGTTCACACCGGCCGCCTATATCAACGACCCAAACAATCTGGCGATCAAGCTGTGGGTAAACGGCGTTCTTAAGCAAAACTCCAATACCGGGCGAATGGTGCACGGTATCGCCGAGCAGATTGCCTACCTCAGCCGACATTTCACTTTGCAGGCGGGTGATGTCATCGCTACAGGAACGCCGGCCGGCGTCGGAATGCCGCGCGGAGAATTCCTGCAAATCGGCGACGAGGTGAAGATCGAGATCGACGGTTGCGGCACGCTGGTCAATCGGATGGTCGCCGACGTCTGACAGCGGAAGGGACAGGTTATGACTTCGACGTCGGACCGTATCCGCGAACTGACGCAGGGCATGTGGAAGAAGAAGCTCTACACCGTGTTTTGGCACGGCAAAGGAGCCGACCTGCTGCCGCAACTGGCCGATCATCTTGAGTACATGATCGAGCTCGAACGTGAGGGGAAAGTTTTTGCCTCCGGGCCGCTCGACTTCGGCAAGAGCAGCGACGGCATGACGATTTTGCGTGTGGAGAGCGAAGAAGAGGCGCGGACAATCGCGTCCCGCGATCCCTTCGTTCTCAACGGCATCCGGACCTTCGACATACGCGAGTGGCTGGTCATGGAAGGTTCGTTCGCTGTCAAAGTGAATTACTCCGACCGTTCCATTGAGATGACATAAGAGGACGGCGGAGGGGAGTAGAACAACCGGGAGGCGTTGATGGAGACGATCGGGTTCATCGGCGTCGGTAAGATCGGCTTGCCGATTTGCGAGCATCTTATCAAAGCTGGGCATCGCGTGCTGGGCTATCGCCGCAGCTCACTCGCGGATTTCGAAAAGATTGGTGGCATCCCGGCCCAATCTCCAGCCGAGATCGCTGAACGAGCGGATTTGATCTTCGCCTGTCTTCCATCCGACCAGGCACTGGAAGATGTGGTGAACGGTCCACAGGGGATCATTCACGCCGTTCGGCCTGGCCAGATCGTCGTCGAATTCGGCTCGCATCCGGTGTCTGTCAAAAAACGATATGTGGCCATCCTGGAGAGCAAAGGCGTGCCGTTCCTGGATGGCGAGGTGAGCGGCACGCCGGGCATGGTCGTGGCGAAGAAAGGCGCGATCTATGTTGCCGGTGACGAGGAAGCAGCCAAATCCCTTGAAACCGTGATTGCGCGCTTTGCCGAAGTCTACCTGTATCTCGGCGCCTTTGGCGCGGCGACCACCGTCAAGCTGCTGAACAATACGCTGGTCGCGTTGCACATCACTGGCACGGCGCAGGTGATGGCAATCGGCCTGAAGGCAGGCTGCGATCCCGCCCTGATGATCAAAGCGATCTCGTCGGGTAGTGGTGCCTCGACCCAGTTCGGCATCCGGGCCCCTTGGATGGCCGAGCGGCGCTTCATGCCTCAGCAAGGTTCTGCGCCAGGGCTCTTCCATTATCTCGACGGGGCGAAGGAACTTGCCCAGTCCGTGGGCGCAGGCACGCAGTTGCTCGATTGCCTGATCGAGATTTTCAAAGTCGCGGTGCCGCGCATCGGGGAGAGGGATATCGCTGCAATTCTCGAACATTTCGACAGCCGTCCGGAACAAGCCAATCCGCACTAACAGGAGCAAATCGATGATCCGAGTCCGCAAAATCTCTCACGCCAGCTATGAGATGCCCGATCCGCAGCAGCAGGCCGAGTACTACACCGACATTCTCGGCATGACCCTGACGGCGAAGGAGACGGACACCTTCTATCTCGCCAATACCGTCGACCACCACTCGGTCATTTTGCGCAAAGGCAGTGAAACCAAGTGCACCCAGGTCGGATTCCAGATCGGCGCAGATGAGGATCTCGAGGTCTTCGAAAAGCAGACGGCCGGGAAGGGCGTGAAGACGGCGCGCAAGAAGGACGCGGAGCCCAATATCGCCGACATGGTTACCTTTACGGATCCCAAGGGCACCGTGATGGAAGTGTTCCAGTGTCCGCCGGCGCAGGAAACGAAGTTCACGCACAAAGGCATCGTGCCGCACAAGCTCGGTCACGTCGCCTTCCACGTCACCGAGGTCAAGAAGGTGACCGACTTCTATTGCGATGTGTTGGGCTTCCGCGTATCGGACTGGATGTCGGATTTCTTTTCGTTCCTGCGCTGCGGCGTTGATCACCACACGATCAATCTGATGGAAACCGGCTCCAACCGCCACTTCCACACAGCATTCGAGTTGCGTGATTGGGCGCATCTGGAGCAGGCGTGCGACTTCCTCAGCATCAATGGTTACAAGCAGCTCTGGGGACCCGGCCGGCATGGCATCGGGCACAATCTTTTTGCGTATCACCGAAGCCCGAACGGGCTCATCACGGAATTGTTCGCCGAACTCGATCAGATGAAGGACGAGTCCCTCGGCTTCTTCGAGCCGCGTCCGTGGCATCGCGACAATCCGCAAAAGCCGAAGGTCTGGCCGAAGGATCCGTCCGCCTCGAATCTGTGGGGACCAATGCCTCCGGACGAAATGATGAAGTGAGCCATTCCCAGTAAAGCGGCGGAGAGCACGAGTACTCAGGGGAGGGGAAATATGTTCGAAATCGCAAGGCGACTGTTTTGTGTTGCGGCCGTGGCTTTGCTGGTCGCTTTCGCGACCGCGACGCCATCGGCGGCGGCTGATCCAATCAAAATTGGCTTCAGCATGAGTCTGACTGGGCCGGGTGCACCGGCCGGACGGCAAATTCTCCTGGCGCTGGAGATCTGGCGCGACGATGTCAATATCAAGGGTGGCCTGCTGGGGCGCCCAGTCGCGCTCGCGTATTACGACGACCAGAGCAATCCCGCGACCGTGCCGGGCATTTACGCGAAGCTGCTGTCGGTGGACAAGGCTGATCTGCTCGTCGGGCCCTACTCGACCAACATGACGGCGGCCGCGATGCCGGCCATTATGCAGCAGAAGAAACTAACGATCAGCTTGCTGGCGATCGGCGTCAACGACAAGTTCAAATACCCGAACTACTTCTCGATGGTCCCGGTGGGGCCCGAGGGCGTCAAGGCCTTTTCGCACGGTTATTTCGAATTGGCGGCGGCGCAAGCGCCCAAGCCGAAGACTGTTGCGATCATCGCCGCTGATTCCGAGTTTGCCCGTACGTCGGCGGACGGGGCCAGGGAGAACGCCAAGGCGCTGGGCTTCGACATCATCTACGACAAGACTTATCCGCCGGCGACGACCGACTTTGCTCCGGTCATTCGTGCTGTGCAGGCGGCCAACGCGGATGTCATCTTTGTCGCGGCCTATCCGCTCGATACGGTGGGAATTGTGCGGGCGGCAAACGAAGTCGGCTTTGTACCTAAGATGTTCGGCGGCACCATGGTCGGCCTGCTGGTGACGCCGATCAAGGTGCAGCTAGGGCCCTTGATGAATGGCATCGTCATCATGGAAAGCTTTGTTCCGGCATCGACCTTCAACTTTCCCGGCCTGCACGATTTGTTCAAGACCTATGGTGAGAGGGCGAAAGGTCAGCAGGTTGATCCGTTTGGCTACGGCTTTACGCCCTTCGCCTATGCCGCCGGACAGGTGCTCGCTACCGCGGTGACGGAAACCAAGAGCCTTGATAATGAAGTGCTGGCCAAGTACATCCACGGCCATCAGTTCAGCACGGTGGCCGGCGAGATCTCGTTTAACGAGGCGGGCGACTGGGCGAAACCGCGCACCGTATTCACTCAATTCCAGGACGTTCAGGCGGGCAACCTCGACCAGTTCCGCGACACGAAGAAGCAGCCCATCCTGTGGCCGAAGGAGTATCAGACCGGCACGATCATCTACCCGTACAGCGAAGCAAAAAAGTGAATAAAGCTGAACGAAGACAAAAATAGTATTGGTTCTAGGGAGCCTACATGAGGAATGCATTCGGTCGTCATCAGGCCGGTACCTGCACGTGCTGTCATTTGTCGCGCCGGGGCTTCATCGCCGGCGTTGCTGCACTTGGGGCGGCTGCTAGCTTTTCCGGGACGTCGTCAGCCGCGCCGGCAGCAGGACTGATCGATACGCATCACCACTTCTTTCCGCCAGCCTATCAAAAGGCGTGGCTCGATTGGGAAGATGCTCGCAAGCTTCCGCATTTTCCTACGCAAGTCGCTTGGTCGAAAGACAAAGCAATTGACGAGATGGACAAGGCGGGCATCCGGGCCGCGATGCTGTCGATCGCGTCTACCCCGGGGGTCTGGTTCGATCTCGATGCCGAGAAGGCCAGCCGGATGGCCCGTGATTGCAATGACTATGCCGCCGACTGGATGCGTGAGAAGCCCGGCCGCTTTGGTCTGTTCGCGACCCTGTCGATGATCGACATCGACCGCACGCTCAAGGAAATTGAATATGCGTTCGACACGCTGAAGGCGGACGGCGTCGGTCTTCAGTCGAGCTACGGAGACAAGTGGCTGGGCGATGCCAAGTACAGGCCGGTGTTCGATGAGCTCAACAGGCGCCAAGCCGTTGTGTATGTCCATCCTCTCGTCGCCAACTGCTGCGGCGCGTTGAGCGTCGGTGCGTTTCCGGCGGTCATCGAAGTGCCGCACGACACGACGCGGTGCATCACCAGCCTCTTGCTCTCGGGCGGTTTTGCACGTTGGCGCCAAATCCGATGGCTGTTCTCGCACGCCGGCGGAACGATTCCGATAATGGCCGGCCGCATCGACGCGTTTTACGGGAAGCGGCCTAACTTGAAAGAATTCGCGCCCGAGGGGATCATCGGTGAGTTGCAGCGGCTCAACTACGATACCGCCAACGCGACAAGCGCGCCGACGATAGCCGCTCTGACCAAGCTCGTGCCGGCGTCCCAGATCACTTACGGCACGGATTATCCGTATTTCGGTTTGGAGCAGTTCAAGAGTTTGGAAGGGCTGGGTCTGTCAGCGGCGGAATTGAAGGCGATCGGCAGCGAAAATGCCATGCGTCTCGTTCCGCGATTGGGAAGCTAGAAAGTAAGAGCCCTGTTGCTGCTTGAGGTGGGCTGCACGCTAGCATTCTAAACAAGTTAGAAAGGCGGGGATTGTGTGCAACAATTGATGTTGCATAAGTCGAATCAGCGAGGCGATCGCCATTCCCGGCGAGCGCGCTTGTATTTCTGGGTTGATTGATAATGCGCGGCCACGCAGCCGAAACTCATGACCAAGCCGGGCGGACGTCACCTTGGTTGCCTGAGCCCAGCAGATTGCTTGCATTCACGGTGATCCTCGATCATCTGTTGAATGTCGGATGATTCGCTTCGCGCGCAGGGATAAATTGCCGAGACTCGCAGGTATTAGGCTATTGCTCTCTCAGCCGGCGCTCGCCGCCGGACTCGCACTCTTGCTAGCATCGGCTGCGCCGGCGGCCGCCGACTTTGTCGGGAGTAGTTTGGAACAGCCGCCCGTCAAAGATTTGCGCGCCGCGCCACGGCATGTGGTCAAGGCGCACCGAAACAAATCGCATCGTGAGGCGAAGCAGGACGAAAGCGTAGCGCTGCGTAAGCGGTCGGTCGTAGAGGGGCCGTTCCAGATTGTCGTCGCCACCGCCCGGCAGCAGGTCACCCTCTACGGCCTAAATGGTCCAATCGCGCAGGCGGCGGTTTCCACCGGCGTGGCGGGGCATCCGACGCCGCTGGGGGTTTTTACTGTCATCGCCAAACAAAAGTGGCACCGATCCAACATCTACAGTGACGCACCTATGCCCTACATGCAGCGGATCACCTGGTCCGGCATCGCGCTGCATGCCGGGCAGCTACCCGGCTATCCGGCGTCCCACGGCTGTATTCGCCTGTCGCATGATTTCGCCGTCCGGTTATGGGGCATCACCAAGGTCGGCGCCCGCGTAATCGTAACGCGCGAGCCGGCGGCGCCGGTCGATATCGCGCATCCGAAACTGTTCGTGGCAAAAAGACCGGAGGAGAAATCTGTTCCAGTCGCCGACTCGACGGAAGCGACCAAGGCGGCCACGATCCCCGCGGGCGATCCCCCTCGCAGTGCTGGGCTGGCTGCTGTTCTGGTAATGCCCGAGGTGACCGGCGGCCTCGCCGGGCGACCGAAGGAGGGAAGGCCAGCGAGCGAGCCGTCGCGTCCTAAAGGCCCGGTATCGGTGTTCGTGAGCCGGAAGCAGAACCGGCTCTTCGTGCGCCAGGGCTTCGTGCCTTTGTTTGACCTGCCGCTGACCATCGCCTCGCCGGAACGCCCGCTCGGCACCCACGTTTTCACCGCCATGGCGCTGAAGCCTGATGGGGCGGCCATGCGTTGGACGGTGGTGTCAATTCCGAGCGGCTATCCGCGACAGACGGATAAAACCGGCAGGCTCCTCAAGAAAACTTCCCGCGACCGGAGCAAAACGCCGGTCGTTGAGTCGGCGCCGCAGCCTGGGTCGACCGCCGCCGAGGCGCTCGATCGAATTACCTTGCCACCGGAGGCAGTCGAGCAAATTTCCGCTCTGCTCACACCGGGCGCTTCACTGATTGTCTCGGACAATGCGCTCAGTGATGAAACCGGTATCGACACCGACTTTGTGGTGCTTACCCGCTAGCCGTCTCGGCACTCTGCGCTGGTTCAACGCCCCAATGCGCAACGCGCCGAAGTATCGCCGCCGCCGCGAGGAAGCCGCGCCTCGACGGCAACCTTGACCAGACCTCGCGCGATAATGCCATCGAGATGGTCATGTTGTCGTGGCGAACGCTGCATTTGTGTCTTTGGTCACGTTGCTAAACGGTAATGATGCTGCCATCGGGCGGTAAGGTATGATCGCGCACTCCATGATAGTCCGGCATTGTTTTCGGAGATTGAATAGTGGGCTTAGTCGACCGCCCTCCCGAAGCAGATTTGGCGCTCCCTAAGGTCAACCGCATTCAAGGCCGCCCTCCATTCGAATGCATTGCCTTGTTGTTACAGGGAGGCGGTGCGCTCGGCGCCTACCAGGCTGGCGTTTATGAGGCTTTGGCAGAGCACGGCCTGCACCCGGATTGGGTTGCGGGGATTTCGATCGGCTCGATCAATGCGGCACTGATCGCGGGCAATCCACAGCGCGGGCGCGTAGAAAAGCTACGCAGCTTTTGGGAAGGGATCACTGCCCGGGCGCCATGGGATTGGGTGGCCAACCTCGGCCTGCCCACTGCAGAATCTATTGAGACGCGAAAGTTCACCAATCAGATGAGTGCGGCATCTGCGCTGTTCGGCGGCGTGGCAGGCTTTTTTTCTCCGCGCATCCCCTCGCCCTGGCAGCAGCCGACAGGCAGCGCGAAGGCGACCAGCTATTACGACACGGGCAACCTTCAGACGACGCTGGAGCGCCTCGTCGATTTCGATTTGATCAATGCCGGCGGCACGCGGTTCAGCGTGGGCGCGGTGAATGTGCGGTCGGGAAATTTCGTGTATTTCGACACGACGACCCACACGATACGCCCGGAGCACATCTTGGCGAGTGCGGCATTGCCGCCAGGCTTTGCTCCGGTCGAGATCGAAGGTGAGCATTATTGGGACGGCGGCCTCGTCTCCAATACGCCGTTGCAGTGGGTGCTGCAGTGCGGCCCGCGCCAGGACACATTAGCGTTTCAGGTCGACTTGTGGAATGCGCGCGGCGCATTGCCGCAAAACATGCCTGAGGTCGCAACACGGCAGAAAGAAATTCTCTATTCGAGCCGCACGCGCGACAACACCACGCAGTTTATGGCGTCCCAGACTATCCGGCATGCCGTCGAAAGCTTGCTCAAGAAGCTGCCCGAGGAGATCAGGAATTGTGCGGAAGCAGAAATCCTGGGCTCGTTTGGCGATCAAAAAGTCTACAGCCTCGTGCAGCTGATCTATCGAGCCCAGCAATACGAAGGCGACTCCAAAGACTACGAATTCTCGCGCCGAAGCATGGAGGAGCATTGGCGGGCCGGGTACAAGGACACTGTGCGCACGCTGCGCCATCCGGAAGCACTCGGCCGGCCGGCAAATTCGGAAGGCATCTCGACATTCGACATCGCGGAGCATGGCGGCGGGTGAATTGAGCATTTGCGCCGTCAATGCGGCGACTTCGTAAGTTAGGTTTCGCTGACGACAAGGCGCGCGTGCTGGAGATCGAAGGGCATTTAGGCGCTGTCAAAAAGCCCACATTGCCGGAACTTGGCTATCAACCGCGACCATTTCCGCCGCTTCCACAGAGACAAAGGCGAGCCCAAGACTGACGCGCAGCCCGGCAAAAACGTAAGGCAAAGTCGCCGGCAGCAGAACGCTACGCAACGTGTCGAACCAAGAGGTGCCGAATGTCGCGGCGACGGCACGATAGGTCGGCTCAATCGCGAGCGCGCCATAGTCGTCAGCTCGAGCGCCGCACGGGTCAGCCGGCTGACCGACAGCAGCACGCCTAGGACGATGCCGGCGGCAGCGCCGAGCAGCTGCCTTCAAGAACGTTGCCGCGCTCTCTATACTATTGTTATTCCTGTTCGTGCGCCGACCGGGCTTCTGGGCTCCGCCAAATAACCGTGGTGAGGACACTCATGGACATTCATGCGATTGACTGGAGCAAGATTGAGTGGAAGCAGATCCGCAAAGGGGTCGAACAGAAGGCGTTCTCTGGAAGTGGCGCCACCATCGCGCTGCACCGGCTGATGCCTGGCCACGAGCCGAAGCCCCATAGTCATCCGCATGAGCAGATCGCCTACATCATGTCGGGTCGCATGCGTTTTTTTATCGGCGACCAGCAGCACGACCTCGGTCCAGGCGGGGTCATCGTCATACCTTCGAATGTGACGCACTGGGGCGAAGTGCTGGGCGACGAACCGGTCCTCAATCTCGATGTGTTCACGCCAAAGCGTCCGGAATATGCCCCTTGACGAGGCCGGCACTCCGCGGACTTTTGTTACGGGGCCGGCGACTGACCGCATTGGGTTGGCGGCTCGAGGGTCTCTTGGCCGCTAGCCGATAGCCGCGACGCCGCGGCATCGAGACTTTTCGTGATCCGCTCGAGGTCTGTCCATTGGATGGACCCGCTGGTCGCGCCGGAGACGATTGTCCACGCATCCGCAGGTGCGGGCGTCCCTGGCAGTTCGTTCTCGATCACCTGAGCGCACGCAATCAGTTCCGGCGTCAGAAGATTGCGTTTGGGTCCAAACCCATCCATCCGCTCGCAATATTCACACATAGATCACCCGGGAATGCGTCGCCTCGATCACTATGGCGTCAAGTCCGATGTCCGTCGATGGAAAAATGATGGTCAGAGCTGCCGGTCCCAATAGGGCGGCGCTCCGAAATGCTCACGCATGAAATCAACGAATGCGCGGGTCAACTGAGACGTTTGTGCCGTCCGCTGATAGACAAGATAGAGATGACGTGCTTCGCGCGTGAGTTCGCCGGTCCAGCCGGGCAGGAGAGGTTCGAGCACGCCGCTTTTGAGTTCCTCGGCCACCGCCCAACTGCCCAGCAACGCGATGCCGAGGCCCTGCCGCGTGGCCTGGAACAACGCCTCGGAATTGTTCGCGCCCAGCCTGCCTTTCACATGGACGGAGCGGATTTCGTTTTTTCGGCGGAAATACCAGACGTTGCGCGCGGTGTAGACCGTGTGCACGAGGCAATCGTGCTGCGCCAGGTCTTCCGGCGATTTCGGGCGTCCGCGCTTGGCGAGATAGTGCGGGCTCGCGCACAACACGCGCCGCGTGGTCGCCAGTTTTGCCGCAATGAAGCTCGAATCGCGCAATTGGCCCATCCGGAACGACACGTCGATGCCGGACAAAACAGGGTCGACCTGGCGGTCGAACAGCCCGAGGTTGATGCTCACGTCTGGATATTGCTGAAGGAATTTCGGGATTGCCGGCCCGACATGGAGACGGCCAAATGCGACCGGTGCCCCCACGCTGAGCGTACCGCGCGGCGCAAGCGACGAGCCGCGCGCATCATGCAGTGCGCTCGATATCTCGTCGACGATCTTGACCGCGCGCGGAAGGAAGGTCTGGCCGGCGCTGGTCAGGCTGAGCCCACGGGTTGTTCGCGAGATCAGCGTGACGCCGAGATGGTGTTCCAGCGCCGCGAGTTGCTTGGAAACCGCCGAGGGCGTGAGATTCTGCCCGCGCGCGGCCTCCGAGAGCGAGCGCAAGGAGGCCACTGATACGAAGGTTTCCATCCACCGGACGAGGTCCATGTCGCTCTCTGTCCATTTTCAGTTGTTCCAAATGGGAAAAGGAGATTAGACAATTATTCCAAATCGTTCCAGATCATGGCGGGGTATTGTTCAGGCAATCCGGCCTGACGAGCGCGGAATGGAGGAACACATGCGAAAAATCCTAGCGGCTTTGGCGGGCGTGCTCATCGCGGCGTCCCTTATCAGTCCGGCGGCCTTTGCGCAGTCCTATCCGACGCGGCCGGTCGCCGTCGTCGTTGCCTTCACACCCGGCGGGCCGAGCGACATCCTGGCGCGCATCCTCGGGCAGAAGATGTCAGAGATTCTCGGCAAGCCGGTCATCGTCGACAACCGCCCAGGCGCCGGCGGCAATGTGGCCGCCGAATTCGTCGCACGTGCTACTCCGGACGGCTACACGCTGCTGATGGGCAATAACAGCATCCTGGCGACGAACGCGGCGCTCTACACGAACATACGTTTTGATGTCGCGAAGGATTTCATCCCGATCAGCCTGGTCGGCTCGCAGGCGAATATCCTGGTCGTCAATCCGAAGTTGCCAGTGCATTCGATGGCCGAATTGATCGCGCTGGCCAAGTCGAAGCCCGGCAAGCTCACTTATGCGTCGTCCGGCTACGGCGCCGCCGCCCATCTAGCGGCGGAGCTGTTCAAGCGCGACGCCGGCGTCACAATCGAACACATCCCCTACAAAGGTGCTGCTCCGGCCTTGCAGGACGTCGTCTCCGGCGAAGTCGATATGATGTTTGCGACAGCGGCGTCGGTTTCCGGATTTATTCAAGCAGGCTCGGTCCGTGCGCTCGCGGTCACGACGCCGAAGCGCATCGCCGCCTTCCCGGATTTGCCGACAATCGATGAACTGGGCCTCAAAGGCTTCGACGCGACTACCTGGCATGGCCTCGTCGCCCCGACCGGAACGCCGCCGGAGGTCATCCAGAAGCTGAATTCCGCGGTGATCCAGTCGCTCAAGGATGAGGTCGTGCGCAAGCAACTGGAGCGGCTCGGCGTCGAAGTCGTCGGCAGCAGCCCGCAGGAGTTCGCCGCCTACATCAAGTCTGAAACGCCCAAGTGGACGGCCGTCGTTCAAGGCCTGGGCGCCAAGCTGAATTGATCCGGGCAATGCGTGCACACGACCTTCCATGCCCTGCGCCGGATCGCACGCCACGCGCGCCGCGCACGGCGTTTCCGCGCAAGGCTTGCGATACGCATGCGCACATCTGCGGTCCGGAGAACGTCTTCCCCTATGCGGACGAGCGTATCTACACGCCGCCGGACTCGACGCTGAGCGACTATCTCCATCTGCTCGGCGTGCTCGGCGTAGAGCGCGCGGTGCTGGTGCAGCCAAGCGTGTACGGCACGGATAATCGAGCGCTGCTCGACGCGCTGTCACGGAAGAAGAAGGGCCTGCGCGGCGTCGCTGTCGTCGATTTCGGCATCACGCAAAGCGAGATCCGCGCCATGGACGAAGCGGGAATTCGCGGCGTGCGGCTCAACGTGGTCGATCACAGCGGGGAGCGGAATGTGGTTCCTCTCGATGACGTGCGGCGGCTGGCTGACGCGATTGCGCCCCTCGGCTGGCACATCGAGTTCCTGATCAATCTCGATGAGGCGCCGCGCTTCGCAGCCGCCATCGAGGATCTTCCCCTGGATGTGGTCGTTGGACACCTCGGCTATCCGCGGAGCGGCGCGGCATCTTGGCCGGGATTGCCCAGCTTTGACGCTTTCCTGCGGCTGTTCGAGGCTGGCCGCTGTTGGGTCAAGCTCACCGGTCCTTACCGAATTTCGTCGGCGCCGGATTTGCCCTATCCAGATGTCGTGCTGCTCGCGCGACGGCTCGCCGAGGTCAATCCTGAACGGCTGCTGTGGGGCACGGATTGGCCGCACGTCATGATGAAGAAGCCGATGGGGAACGACGGCGACCTCGCCGACCTCATCGCGGATTGGCTGCCCGATGCGGACTTGCGCGAGCGCGTGCTCGTCACCAATCCCGCAGCGCTCTACGGCTTTTCAAATGAGGAACGGCTGGATCACATCGCAGCCGGCTGATGTCCGCTTAGCCATCGGCGGCGTCCTGACGCCGCATGGAGACGACACACATGCGCGCAGAAGAGTCGAAGAACTTCCGCCTTCTGGGACATGACCCGTCCGCCGCCTGGGGCGGCGGCAGTCTCGTGGAGGTCTGCCGCGGCTTCGCTTATATAGGCGCCGTCGGCCAAAATGGCGGCCGCACGCACGGCTTCACGGTCCATGACGTGCGTGACCCGACCAAGCCGCGCAAGGTCTGGGAATTCAAGGCGCCGCCGGGCATCCAGATGCACAAGTTGCGCGTCGTCGGCGGCGACTTCCTCTATGTGAACTCCGAAGCGCTCAGCGGCGACGCGGGCAAGGGCGCGCGTGGCGGTCTCTATATCTTCGACATCAGCACGCCCGGCCAGCCCAAGCTTGCCGGCTTCTTTGACATGCCCGGCAGCGGTCCGCACCGCTTCGGCGTCGACAATAAACTCAAGCTCGCATTCCTGCCGAACGACGCACCGGGCTGGGACCGGCGCGTGATATGGACTTTGGATGTTTCCGATCCTTTGAAGCCCGACGTGATCAGCATTTTCGGTCTGCCCTGGCAGAAAACGGATGCGGAGGGTGTTGGCAACGATCCAACGCCCGCTGAAAATTCCTGCACACTGCACGGTCCGCCGATCGTCCGCGGTAACCGCATGTATGCTGCCTTCTGGGGCGGCGGGCTGGCGGTCATCGACTGCACCGATCAGCGCGCCCTGAAGCTGATCGGCCACGTCAATTGGACGCCGCCGTTTGTCGGCTCGACCCATACCGCCTGTCCGATCGGTGACCGGCCCTATCTCGTCGTGACCGACGAAGCCCGGGCCAAGCAGAACTACTGGGACAGCCAGTTCATGTGGATCATCGACATCCGCCAGGAAACCAACCCGATGCCGGTGTCGACCTGGTTCCCGGAGCGCGAAAAGTACTTCCACCGCGAAGGCCGGTTCGGCGCCCACAACATCGTGGAGCACATTCCGCCAAGCGGCCCTTGGAAGGATCTCGTGTTCATCACCTATTTCAATGCCGGCTTACGCGCGGTGGACGTGAGTGATGTGCTGCGGCCGCGCGAGACGGGCTGCTATGTGCCCCCGCGCGCCGAGGGTCAGCGCGAGATCCAGTCGAACGACATCGGAACAGACGAACACGGGCGTCTCTATCTGATCGATCGCTGGGACGGCGGCATGCACATCCTGGAATACACAGGCTGAGAGCCGCGAAGCAACTCAACGGGCAGTACACCCGCTAGCCGTCTTGGCACTCAGCGCTGGTTCAACGCCCCATGCGCGGCGTGCCGAAAAGACCTCTTCAACTTTGCATGAGCAATTCAGGCCGCCACAGCTTTGGCCGGTTTCCTCACGCGGCTTTGGACATGGGGTTCATTTCGGATCGGCGCGCCGAGATGGCGAAGCCGAACTCGTGAGACGTTCCGGTCTCGATGTGGAAGCCGCGCCGTTCCAGTGCAGCGCGCAAGTTTTGCTGACCCGCGGGATTCTGCGCGTCGACCCAGACCACCACCACACCTGCTGGACTGAGATAACCCACCAGCCAATCGAGCGTCGTTTCGAGAGCCGTGATCGTGCGCTTCCGCCAATCGAGGAGAGCCACGCCGTATTGCCTGGCTCGATGTCCGCACGTTGCTGTGGCTGCCGCGCCAAGATAACCGCGGCGATGCAACGCAAGCATGAGCTCTACGCCTTTCAAGCCGCCGACGACGATCCGGTCCTGCTTCGAGCAATCTGCGAGGGCGATCATCGGTTCGATGATCTGCTCGTCCGCGGACGTGAAACGGGATTTGGTCATGACTGTCACCTTTTAAGAGGACATGCTGATCTTGGCGAGTTGCCCCACG
The DNA here is from genome assembly GCA_036519015.1 of Pseudolabrys sp. Lineage (GTDB taxonomy): Bacteria > Pseudomonadota > Alphaproteobacteria > Rhizobiales > Xanthobacteraceae > Pseudolabrys. The sequence goes on from DATDMA010000086.1 coordinate 21,676, forward strand.
CTCAATCTGTGATCGGCGGCGAGGAGGAGTTCGCGGCGGCTATTGACTCGCCAGCCAATCGATAACGGACGCCGTTGGCGCTGCGGCCAATCGGCGGCGCGCCACGAGCAGGAGATGGGTGGCGCGGTCGATGAACTTAGGATGCGTGGCATACGCCTCTTCGAGGCCCGCGAGTTCAGCGGAGAAATGGTTGTCGACGTGCGCGTCGTCAGGATTCCACCGAGCATCGGGCGCGAACCGGCCATGAAACAGGTCCAGGCCCCGCAAGTCCTCGATATCAAAGCGGTGCGCGAAATAACCTGCCAACTCGCGCGCAGTGAACAGGTGGAAGTCGAGCGCGATGCGTCGACCATCGCTGAGCTCGATGTCGCATTTGTTGCGAACGTGGTCCTGTTTCAATTGGCGAACCTTCTCAATTGATTCCACGAAGGCCGTCGGCGTGCTGCCAATCGATCGTACGGTAGTTATGAAGTATCCCGACGTAACGCGTGCGATCTCTTCTGCGATGTCGGTCAGGCCTGCGATGGGCAGATGACCGAGAACGCTGTAGAGGCAAAGCGTTATATCTACCGAGGCATCGGCCTCAGGCAGCCGGTCCCGAAAATCCGAAACGTCGAACGTGAGGCTCACGCCAGGAAGGTCGGACAGAGTTCGCGCCAGCACACGCGCGCGATTGATCTGTGCATGAGCGATGTCAAAGCCGCGTGCGGTGATGGTGGTAAAGCCAAGCACTCGGGCGTGAGTGACCAGCCTGCGCAGCCAGGTGCCGGGGCCGCAGCCCGCGTCGAGCAGGCTGACCGAACTCGCGCCGGAAGCCCGCAGATCGGCCAACTTTGCCTCCAGGAGTGCCCAGACGCGCCGATCCGCATAGGCGTGCATTCCCTCAAAAGCAAAGAGTTGCGTCGGATCGCCGTCGGCATAAGCGGCGTAATTGTCGCCGGCCTGATTGTAGACGGCTGCGATTTTGTCGGTCGCGCCGTTGTTGAGCGTCAGGGAAGGCCCGGCGGTTTGTGGAAGGGGCGCCTTTAAAGCCCATGCACGTGAAGGGCTTCGATTGTGATCAACCATGTGGGGTGAGCCTCGGCGCGGCAATGCTGCCGGACGGCGACATCTGATTCTGGGGGACGTAGCTTAGTATCGTTCTTTATCGCCTACGGTTCGGATGACGTGACCGTACTAGTCATCCGTCTCTCGGGAATGTGCGCTTTAGCGCATAAGAATTCGAGAGAGACGCCGGCGCGTTCTCATAAGCGCGATATAGGGACCGCAGGTCGCCAAAAAATGCTCTAGCGGGTTATGTCCGCGAGCGCGCGGCTCAACTCATGAATCAAATACGGCTTTCGCAGGATTGGGTATTCCGTGCGCGCATTGTGTGCCGCCTCGCTGTAACCCGTTGTGAGAAGGATTGGCAGGCCCGGGCGCGCTTTCTTGATTGCATGCGCCAGACCGAGCCCGTCCATTGGGCCGGGCATGACGATGTCGCTCAATACGACCTGGATGCCGTTCCTCTCGATCTCTTCGAGCGCGGTCGCCGCATCCGACACCCAGCGGACGGCGTAACCAAGCTGCTCCAAAAGCTCTGTGCTTGCGCTCGCAACGTCCGGATTATCTTCGACAAGGAGCACGGTGGTGCCGTTTGCGGAGATGTCTTCGGCGCGGCCGCTGTCTGAAGTTGCGCTGCGTTCCGACGTGCGGCGCAGGTACATCGTGATCTTCGTTCCTTGTCCGAGCGTGCTCAGCGCCGTCACGGTGCCGCCCGCCTGATGAACGAAGCCGTGAACTTGCGACAGCCCTAGGCCGGTGCCTTTACCCACCGGCTTGGTGGTGAAGAAAGGGTCGAAAATCTTGCCGATCACGTCGTCCGGTATACCGACGCCCGTATCCGTGACAGTGACGGCCACGCAATCGCCATCCAGCTCCTCGGAGTAATTATTCTTGACCGACACACACACCGTGCCGCCGTCTGGCATGGCGTCGCGTGCGTTGATGACCAGGTTCAGGATCGCCGTTTCGAATTCGCCGATGTCAACGGTCACCGGCCAGGTGTCGGGGGCGATATCGACCAGCAGCGAAAACCCATGCCCGAAGCCGCTATTGAGAACTTCTCGGAACGCGTGGATTTGTGCGGCGACGTCCACCTGCTCCGGATTGACCTGCTGGCGCCGCGAGAATGTCAGAAGCTGATTGGTGAGGGTTGCCGCACGCTGCGTCGCGTGCTCAATGGCCTGTGCCGCACGTTGCACCTTCTGGTCTTGCCCCGCAGCCCTTTTCAATGTCTGCAAGTGACCGGAAACGATCATCAGAATGTTATTGAAGTCGTGCGCAATTCCGCCCGTGAGCTGGCCGAGCGCGTCGAGCTTCTGCGACTCGGCAAGCCTTCGTTGAATTTTTTCGAGTGCAATCTGGGCATCGCGGCGCTCGGTGATGTCACGCGTGATCTTCGCGAAGCCTAAAAGTTTCCCATGATCATCCCGAATGGGATCGATGATTACGCTCGCCCAGAAGAAAGAGCCGTCTTTGCGGACGCGCCAGCCTTCTTCTTCGTAGCGGCCCGCGGTTTGAGCAATCGACAGCGCCCGGGCGGGGCGGCCATCGGCTCTATCGGCCTCGGTGTAAAAGCGGGAGAAGTGCTGTCCGATGATCTCGTCGGGAGTGTAGCCCTTGATTTTCTGCCCGCCGATGTTCCAGCTCGAGATGTTGCCTTCCGGATCGAGCATATAGAGGGCGTAGTCCGTCACGCCGCTCACAAGCACACGAAATTGCCGCTCGCTCTCGAGAAAGGCTTCTTGTGCCTTGTGTCGCTCGGTCACGTCGCGGGTGATTTTGGCAAAGCCGACGAGTTCGCCCGCTTCGTAGATCGCATCGATAACGACCGAAGATAGAAACTCCGTTCCATCCTTCCGGATGCGCCAGCCTTCCGCCTCGAACTTTCCGTGCTCCCTGGCAGTCTCGAGCGCGCGCGCCGGCACACCCGCGTCGCGGTCGCGTGGCGTATAGAAGACGCTGAAATGTTTTCCGAGTATCTCGGAGGCTTTGTAGCCCTTGATCCTCTCCGCCCCGGCATTCCAGTTGATGACGTGACCGGTCGGATCCAGCATGCAGATAGCGTAGTCGACAACCCCTTCAACCAATAGGCGGAAGTTTCGCTCACTCTCGAAGAGGTCCCGGGTGCCCCCCGCTTCAGCCAACCCCTTCTTGCTCATCCACACTCCCTCCCGTAGTCCGCCTAACGCGGGGTTCGAGTGGATAGTTCCGTCCCGGGCCGGAGCGCGCCCCGGCCTGACGAGACTTGTGGTCTGCATTGGCGGAATTGGGCTGGCCGCTACTCTACGGTCGCTTTGGCAGGTTGGCGGGTCTGCTACTGCGTCGGCTCGGCCGTCTCGACCTTCTTCCAGGTCTGATCGGGATTATACGACGATATCTGCCCGGCGATTTCGGCAGTGCGCGGGCCGAGGTCCTTCTGGAAGACCGTGCCACTGTGATTGACGAGAAATGTCATCACGCCTGAATTGCCATACTCGGCCGGATAGGCTACGAGCGCAAAGCCGCCAATCATCTTGCCGCGCACGACATAGTCGAGAGCGCCGCCGGGGACATTGGGCCCCTGCTTGGTGAGGATCTTGAAATAGTAGCCGTGATAAGGCGTGCGTCCGCCGCCGACCGTGTAACCCTGTGAGGTTGCCTGAGCGATGAGTTCGCCAAGCGGGCTCTCGTCGCTGCCTTGCGAAGCCGGCCAGTAGAGGCCGTTCGTCTTGCCGGGTTCGCTGACGATCCGCTGCGCGTAAATGCCGGCACCATCACCCGTGCGATCCTTCTCGGCGTAGTCATTTTGTGCATCGACATAGGCGAGGGCAGCCTGGATGGCGTCGAGTTCATTCCGGCCGATGCGCCGATAAAGAATTTCCCGACGGCCGGCGATGGTGTCGAACTGCCACGCTCCGTTCTTGCGCACCAGCGGGATCGGAAACGGGAAGTCGTCCTGCCCGATGACCATCGTGGCCTTGCTGTCACCATCCATGGTGACCTGGTGCTTCGCGTCATAGGCTTCGACAAACAGCTGACGCGTTGCCGCGTCGGCCACAGTGTCGCCGGACGATACGATGTCGGTTCCGCCTTGGCCCAGCACGGTTAGAATGGCTTTGCGGTCGTCGCTCTTCACCGCGCTTCCGAGCGCTTCGACGGCTGCGTCCGGAGTCTTGAACGACTCCTGCGCGTGGGCCGTGGCGGCCAGCCCGAACAGAAGCGCGGCCGCCAATGAGATGAGTGAAGCGTGACGCGCCTTTCTCGGTGGCAAGATCGCGATCATGGCGTCCTCGTTTGATTGCGAGCGGCTGACGCTGGTGCAGACGAGGGGATGCGGGCGCCGGATGCGATCCAGCGGTCGTAGCTTTGGAATGTCACACCAAGTTTCTCGTAGGACACCCTCAGGTAACCATCCGGACCGCGAACGACTGCCTCGGGCATGACCGTTTGCACGTCCTGCGCCATGACGCCGACGTAGGCCTTGTCGCCGCCGTTGTAGACGAAGCGGTAGAAGCCAAGGCCGTTATCGAGGCGGCCGAGAAGCGTGATGTCGTGTTTCAGTCTGATGTCGGAGCGCCGGCCGCCGCCGCCACGGCCACCTCCACCGCCTCCACGGAAGCCGCCGCCTCCGCCTGCACGCATGCCGCCGCCACCCATGCGCGCGCCGCCGGCACTGGCAAAGGAGCGATTGCCGGCACTCGCGCGCCCGCGCTGCGACTGGAGATTCGCCGCACGGCCGGAGCCCACATTGAGGGCGCTGTCGCGCTTCGCACGATTGGCGCCCGATGCCGGCCGGTTTTTGGCGACATTGGCGCGTTGTTGCCCGCGGCCGCCCTCGCCGACAGTGCCACGGCCGGCGGCTGGACGATTGCGGTCACCGGCATTGGCGCGACCAGCCCCTGCGCGGTCGGCAACATTGCCTCTTTGCGCGGCGCCGCCGCCGCCCGGCTTGAGCACTTGCTCGCCGCTGCGGCCTCGGAAGTCCATCCTTTGCTGGCTGCCGGCGCGCAAGTTGTTGTTGCCGTAGCGTTGCGCTACATTGGTATTGTTGTAGCGCACGCCCTGGCGATGCTGCGGGTTGTGCTGCCAGTTGTTGCCGATGTTGTTGATGTTGACCGGGCGATTCACGTTGATGTTGCGGTTGCCCCAATTCACGCCACCGCCCCAATAGTTGCCGCCTGACGCCCAGCGCCCGACGACATAGGCCGCACCGAAGGCTAACCCCGTCGCAAGGACGGCGCCTCCGATATAGCCGGGCGCACCGAAGTAGTAGGGCGGATAGTCAGCATAGGGCCAACTGCCATAGACGACGGCGGGATCGTAGTAGGGCACGTATACGGTATCGGGCACGGCCGGCTCGATCGCAATGACCTGCCTATTTGACACCTGTTGGACGGTGACCTTCTGCTCTTTGGTGGTTTTCAGCTTGCCATTATCCTGCGCCCGCGCGCGCAGGCGCTGAACGGAATCCATGACATCCGGCTGTTGGGCGAGAACCGCGTCGCCGAGCTTCTGCGTCCAATCGAGTTTGGTATTCATCATGTCGAGAACGGACGGCGTGGCCACCAGCGACTTGACGCTGTCGTCCCACTTCTGCTTGTCCACGGCCGCTTTCAGTTGCTCGCCTTTGAGAGACTTGTTGTCGCTGGCCCAGCGGGCGGCCTCCACAACTTCGAGCGGATAGGTCGATGCCATCAGCACTTCGGCGAGCAGCGTGTCCGGATACAAGGCAATCGGCGCGACAAGCGCATCGAGCTGTTCGGGCTTGAGCAGTTGTTCGGTGGGTGGCGGCGTCGCTGGACTTGGGCTCGGGGTTTGTGCCGCCGCCATGACCGGCGTCAGGATAAGGCAGGCGAATGCCAGGCCCTTGAGCGCTCTTGAGATCGTTGTCACTTACGCCTCCTATCCGTCCACCGATGCGGCTTCCGTTAGTCGGACGACAGAAATCTGATCTCGTGTGCAGTGAAGAGTATAGAGGCGTAGCGCGCTCACGCAATGCTGCGAAAAAGCGCACGCGCATCGCGCCCGTCGATACGTCGCAGAAATTTCGGCGCAATGTTACCGGCGTACCGTTGTTCAAGCGAACGGGCGTGTATCCCGCTACGCCTCGATCGCTTGGTAGACCATCGTGCGCATCAGGTAGCGGTAGTGCAGCCGCTGGATCGGTGCCTGCATCATCAGGATCGCCACGAGCTGTTTCTGCGGATCGATCCAGAAGTAAGTACCGCTCACGCCGCTCCACGAGTAATCGCCGACCGAGCCGGCCAGGGGATTGCGCCCCGCAGTGTTGCGCACCGCAAAGCCGAGGCCAAAGCCGATGCCGTTCTCCGGCACCGGCGCCAGCGCGCCGAACATCGCGCGCATGTTCGGTCCGTAGGCGATGTCCGGCGGCAGATGATCCGAGCTCATCAGCGCCACCGTGGTCGGCGACAGGAGCCGTGTGCCACCGAGTTCGCCACCGTTGAGCAGCATATGCGTGAAGCGCGCGTAGTCCGCCGCGGTCGATAGCAGCCCGCTGCCGCCGGAGATCCAGGTTGGCCGCGTGCCGGCCTCGCGCAGCATCGGCGGGCGTTTGCCGAGGCTCGCGTCGATCTGCGGCTCCGCCGCGCGGGCGGGATCGGCTGCGTCGAAACTGGTGTCGGTGAGGCCGAGCGGCCTGCAGATGCGCTCGGCGATGAACGCATCGAGCGTCATGCCGCTCGCCACTTCGACCACGCGGCCGAGCACGTCGGTCGAGAGGCTGTATTGCCAGGTGCTGCCGGGTTGGTAGGCGAGCGGCAGCTTGGCGAGCTTGCTGACCAACTCCGCGTTGGTCTGCTTATTGTCGGCAACGCCCGCATCCTGATAGGCCTGCTTGAGCACCGTGCCGGTGAGCGGGCCATAGGTGAGGCCCGACGTGTGCCGCAACAGATCGTGCACCGTCATCTCGCGTTGCAGCGGCTCGGTCGCGAATCCGGATAGCGTCACGGTGGTTCCGTCCGTATCAATGCCGACCTTGAGATCGGCAAATTCCGGCAGATAGCGCGAGACCGGCTCGGCGATCAGCAGTCTGCCTTCCTCGGCCAGCATCATCGCGCTGACCGAGGTAAAGGGCTTGGTCATCGAGGCAATGCGAAAGAGTGTATCCGGCGCCATCGGCGTGCCCGCTTCACGGTCGCGATACCCAAGCGCCTCATGAAGCGCGATCTTGCCGTGGCGTGCGACGAGCACGACCGCGCCCGGAATGAGGCCTTTGTCGACATCGCTCTTGAGCACGTCGGTGATGCGCCTGAGGCGCTCGGACGACAGCCCGACGTCTTCCGGCTTATCGGCGTGCGGTATGCTTGTGGTCATTTGCGCCGTTTCCTCACTTCCAGAACTGCTTTGACGCAATGCTTGCGCCTTCCGCCATGGCCGCCAGTTTCGCGAATACGATATCGGGATCGACGGCGGCCTGTCCGACCCAAGTGCCGTAGCCGCAATCCGAACCGGCGATCACGTTCTCGCGCCCGACCAGCTTGGCATAGTGGGCAATGCGCTGCGCAATCAACTCCGGATGTTCGATGAAGTTCGCTTTCGATTCGATCACGCCGGGGATGAGCACCTTGCCGTCGGGCAGCTTCACGCGCTCGAACAGCGTCCACTCATGAGCGTGGCGCGGATTGGCCGCCTCGAAGGAGATCGCGCAGGGCTTCGCCTTGAACACGATGTCGATGATGTCGGCGAGCGGCACGTCGCGGTGATGCGGGCCTTCGTAGTTGCCCCAGCACACATGCATGCGCAATTGCTCGGCCGGAATGGTGGCGACGGCGTGGTTGAGCGCCTCGACGTGCAGTTCTGCGCGCTTGCGGAACTCCGGCAGGCTCAAGTCGGCATATTGGATATGCCGGCCCATGCCGAGATCGGGACAGTCTATCTGCAACACGAAGCCGGCCTTGGCCACAGTCTCGTATTCGTGACGCATGGCGTCGGCGATCGCGAAAATGTAGGTCTCGAAGTCCTTGTAGTAGTCGTTGCGGAAGAACAGCGACACCACGCCGGGCGAGGCCGCGCTCATGAAGCCGCCGGCCGCCTTCAAAGCGCTCAAGGCCGCTGTGAGGTTCTCCGCGTCGGTCTGCGCGGCGCCCCTGTCGCGCACGCTGATCGGGCCGTTGCAGGCCGGCGTCTTGCGCCGCGAGCGGCCGGGATCGCCGAACACCTTCTTCTCCAGGCGCGGGAACTCGGCCAAATCCTGATACACGAAGGTGTTGCCGGTGCCGCCGAAGCCGTCGAGCCGGTCCTTGATGTAGGTCGCATAGCTCGGCTTCGACATCTCGCCATCATTGATCAGGTCGACGCCGGCATCGGCCTGCCTTTTCGCGACCTCGGCCACGGCTGATTTTATCCGCTCAGCCAATGGGTTAGGGTCGACGGGAACCCCTTCCTCCTTGGCGTACATCATGCGAATGAGGTCGTCCGGCCGCGGCAGGCTGCCGGTATGCGTGGTGAGAAAGCGGTCTTTGCTTCGTTGCATGAGTTCCTCCCGGGGCGCAGACCATAAATCAGACGGGACGCGGCCACTACCGGTGGGCGCTGTGCGTTGACAGGAGCGGGCGGGGCCCGTAGAAAACCGGCCAAACACGCACCCAGAGCCGATCATGAAAGTCCGTAACTCATTGAAATCCCTGCGCGGCCGCCACCGCAACAACCGCCTGGTGCGGCGGAAGGGCCGGGTCTACATCATCAACAAGACCAACCGGCGCTTCAAAGCCCGGCAGGGCTGATGCTCGCATAAGGGGCATTGCTCGGCCTCGAGCACCTGACCGAGCATCAATCATCGCCACATATTGGCCTTAAGCGACGAAGACAGTAGTCTTTGTCCATGCGCGCACGATTCCTGATAAGCCTCCTTGTCGCGGGCGTCGCCGCGGGGTTATCCCTGCCTGCTTCGGCCGCGCCGGAAATCTTTCCGCAGGGTCCGCAAGGGCCGGGAAGCATTCCCCAGCCGCCCAAGCAACTGCCGAAGGTCGGCGGCGACCGCACCAAGAATCTCGACTTCCTGTTCGGCGCGCTAAAGGCCGCGCCCGACGACACCGCCGCCAAAGCGGTCGAAGAGCGCATCTGGGCGGTGTGGGTGGTCTCGCGCAGCGACACCGCCAATCTCTTGATGACGCGCGTGCGCACGGCGGTCGAGCAGCAGGACACGGATCTCGCGATCAAGCTCCTCGACGCAATCATCAAGATCAAGCCGGACTATCTGGAAGCCTGGAATCGGCGCGCCACGCTCTACTACACGAAGAAGGATTACGGCCACGCGCTTGCCGACATCCGCGAGGTGCTCAAGCGCGAGCCGCGCCATTTCGGCGCACTGTCGGGCCTCGGCCTTATCCTGCAGGACATCGGTGACGACAAGCAGGCGCTCGAAGTCTATCGCCGCGCGCTCGCCGTCTACCCGCGACTGCAGCGCATCCCCGACCTGGTGAAGTCGCTGTCCGAAAAGGTCGAGGGCCGGGATATTTAGGCGCGGTTTCAGGCGCAGGCCCGATCATTTGCATTGCGGCGGTGTATGCGAATGGCGCGCGTTTGCGCCTCGCCTCAACTTTGTCGCGCGAAAACCGCAAGAATCTTCATGACAGGCGTTCGCGGCTCCCTAAATCGCAGGGCGACGGACCGTCAAGATGTTGTTTTCGGCGACCAGATTGGGGGGCGACCCCAGGGAGCGATGAATGGAGCAGCCAGGGCGAGGCGCGGCGGAATCGACGCCAGAGATGGGCGACGTTGCCTGGGCGCAGAAGGATGGCGGGCCGCCAAAGATTTTGGCCGCCGGCAGTGCGCCAGGCGAAAGCGGCGTATCGATCCTCAAGGTCCTCTCGCAAGGCGGTGCGCACTTGAGCGCGACTCCGCAGCGGCATCTTGTCTGGTTTACGTCAGCGGCGCGCATCGCGTGCCGCATGGGAGGCCGAACGCTTCGGCATGAGGCACCTTGGGGCTCGCTGGCAATTTGTCATGCCGGAGTGGATTGCGATGCTGACACCGAGGAGAGCATTGGTTCAATTATTGTCGCGATTGACCCGCGCCACTTCGCACTCGCGGCCGCGGAGAATTCCTCACTCGAAGCGCAACTCATGGAGCGCTTGTCGGGCCAGGACCAAGCGCTTCTCAAGTTGGCGCGCACCTTAACGCTGGAGAGCGCAAACGGCTATCCGAACGGCGCACTTTTCTGGAACGGCGTTGCGAACGGATTTATCGACGGTCTGCTCGCTCGCCATACGTCCGAGCTGCAACACCGACGACGCGGCATGCTGGACAAAGACGTGCTCAGGCAGCTCAGAGATTACGTCATCGCCCACGTGGATGAATCGATCGACGTCGAGGCGCTCGCCAAGATCGCCGGGCAAAGTCCGTTCCACTTTTCGCGCGTGTTCGCCCGGGCGGTCGGCATGACGCCGCACCGCTACGTTGTGCATCTGCGATTGCAACGCGCGATCGAGCTCGTTCGCGATGGGCGGTCCGGCCTGGCTGAAATCGCGGTGCGCACCGGCTTCGCCGACCAGAGCCATTTGTCACGATGGGTCCGGCGCGTTCACGGCGTTTCCCTGACGCAGTTGTCTGCCTGACCGCGACCCAAACAGCAGGAATTTTCACGATCCCATCGTCCCGCCTCTCTAAATCGCTCTGCAACGTTGGAGCAGGAGATGCAGAACATGAGCGATCTGATCGAAAGGACATTTAATCGCCTTGCCGGGCAATTGCGCGGACGCCTTTCTCGTCCGCGTGACGAGGGGTATGCCGCGGCAACCGCCATCTGGGCAAAGCCGGTCGGCAGGATGCCGCGCGCGATCGCCCACTGCCGCACGTCCGAAGACGTCCAGTTTGCAATTCGTGCCGCGCGCGAATGCGATCTCCCGCTCTCGGTGCGCGGCGGAGGACATGATTGGGCGGGGCGTGCTTTGTGCGCCGGGCTCGTTATCGATCTGAGCGGTATGAATGACGTGGCCGTCCGCGCCAACAACCGCTTTGTGCGGATGTCTGGAGGGGCCCGCGCGTCGGATGTTCTCGCGGTGACCGATCCGCTCGGGCTGGCCGTGGCGACAGGCTCATGTGGTGCCGTCGGCATGGCCGGGCTCACGTTGGGCGGCGGCTATGGATCGTTGATCGGCCGATTCGGTCTGGCGCTCGACAATCTCGCCGCCGCAGAGGTCGTTCTTGCCGACGGAAGCGTCGTCATCGCCAACGAGGACGAACATGACGAGCTGTTCTGGGCGCTGCGTGGCGGGGGTGGAAACTTCGGCGTCGTCACCACCATGCACCACCAGCTCCACAGACTGGCCAGCGTCCGCTCCGGCATGCTCATTTGCCCGTTCTCCGAAGCCAAGGCCGTCCTGACGCGCTGCGCCGATATCGCGGCCTCCATGCCAGATGAGTTGACGGTCCAGCTTGGACTTGTGGCCGGCCCGGACGGTGCGCCCGTCGTGCTTGTCGTTCCGACGTGGAGCGGCCGGCCGGAGGAGGGCGAAGCGCGCCTTGCCCGGTTCTTCCAGGTTGGCACGCTGCTCGCAAACAGCGTGGGCGCGATGCCCTACGGCGCCTCGGTGGCGGCGTTCGACGCATACATCGTCAATGGACGACGGACCTTCATGGAAACATGCTGGCTGCCCTCGCTCGGTAACCGCAGCATTGACGCTCTCGTCCAGGCCATGCAGACGGCGGTCTCCCTGGGTTGCGCGATCATCATCCACGAGTTCAAGGGCGCCGCCTCGCGTGTGCCGGCGGAGGCGACAGCCTTTGGCCTTCGCCGCGACCATGTGCTCGTGGAAATCATCGCGTCGTTTGACGACGGTGTAGATCCACACGACGAGCGACGGCATTTCGGTTGGGCGCGCAGCACGCGTCATGCCTTTGAGCCGACGGCGCTTCCCGGAGGGTACCCAAACCTCCTCGCCGGAGCCGACGCGGACCGCGTCGCAAAAAGCTTCGGCGGCAGTGCCGGGCGGCTGATCAAGGCCAAACGGTCATACGATCCCGACGACGTCTTCCGCTCGGCCATTCCATTGCCGACGAGCCGGACGGCGCCCGAGAGCGCGCACAGGACGTAAGCTCTGTCATGCTCGCCGGCGTGCCATGCGGCACGCCGGCTGCGGTCGACATTGATGCCGCCGCTCCGCGATTGAAGCCAGATTGCCAATCTGGAATAACGTCGGAGATTGAGTTCCAACGAAATCAATTAGTAAACAGTTTGTCTTAAATAATTTTGCGTCAACGTGTCGGCTTGACATTCGAGGCCGACGTTCAAATTGCCGGTTATTGCGACGTGCCTATCGAAAAGAAGCCGCAGGCGAGATCGACGCGCTGCGAAAGATATGGCCCCGGGATCGGCAT
>DATDMA010000087.1:0-32346 GCA_036519015.1 Pseudolabrys sp.
TCTTCAAGGCCGAGCCGAAGTACACCGGCGTGAGATGGCCCTCGCGGAACGACGCGAAGTCGAAGGGCCGGCAGGCTTCCTTCACCAGCGACAGCTCATCGGCAATCGCCTTCGCGTCGAGCATCGGGTTCTTGGCGGCGAGCGAGGCAAGGTCGAGCGGCTGGCGCTCGGCGGTCTTGCTGTCCTCGCTCATCAACCGCATCTCGCCTGAAGCGATGTCATAGGTGCCGGCGAAGTCGCGGCCCTGCCCGATCGGCCAGGTCATCGGCGTGGTGTCGAGCGCCAGCGTCTTCTCGATCTCGTCGAGGATCTCGAACGGATCGCGGCTCTCGCGGTCCATCTTGTTGATGAAGGTGATGATCGGGATGTCGCGCAGGCGGCAGACCTCGAACAGCTTGCGCGTGCGCGCCTCGATGCCCTTGGCGGCGTCGATCACCATCACGGCTGAGTCGACCGCGGTCAGCGTGCGGTAGGTATCTTCCGAGAAGTCCTCGTGGCCTGGCGTGTCGAGCAGGTTGAAGACCCGGCCGTCGTAATCGAAGGTCATCACCGAGGTGACGACCGAGATGCCGCGCTCGCGCTCGATCGCCATCCAGTCCGAGCGGGTGGAGCGGCGGTCGCGCTTGGCCTTCACCTGGCCGGCGAGATTGATGGCGCCCCCGAACAGCAGCAGCTTTTCGGTGAGGGTCGTCTTGCCGGCGTCCGGGTGGGAAATGATCGCAAACGTGCGCCGGCGCTCGACTTCGGCGGCCAAAGGCGTCTGGGGGATGGAATCGGCGGAGCCGAGCGGCTTATTCATAGCCCGCATGTGGCAGGGAAAACCAGCCGGATCAAGGGGCCGGGACGGGTTCCCAAGCCGGCCGGCCCCGGAGGTATTCCCCGCGGCCAGCCGCCCGTCCCGAAACCCGCCTCACGCGCGAGCTATCCGCTCCATCTCTTCGCCGATCTCGATGGGATGCGCCATCGTCTCGTGCAGCTTCTTGACGTCGAGCTCGCCCTCCCAACGGCTGATGACGACGCTGGCGACGCCGTTGCCGATGATGTTGGTGAGCGCGCGGCATTCGCTCATGAACTTGTCGATGCCGACGAGGATCGCCAGCGACGCAATCGGGATATCGGGCACGATGGCGAGCGTCGCCGCGAGCGTGACGAATCCGGCGCCGGTGACGCCCGAGGCGCCCTTCGAGGTGATCATCGCGATCACCAGGATGCCGAGCTCCTGCGTGAGCGTCAGATGCGTGTTGGTCGCCTGCGCCAGGAACAAGGTGGCCAGCGTCATGTAGATGTTGGTGCCGTCGAGATTGAAGCTGTAGCCGGTCGGCACCACCAGGCCCACGACCGCACGCGAGGACCCCAGCCGCTCCATCTTCTGGATCAGTTGCGGCAGCGCGGTCTCGGACGAGCTCGTGCCGAGCACGATCAGCAGCTCATCCTTGATGTAAGCGATGAAGCGGAAGATCGAGAACCCCGTAAAGCGCGCAATGGCGCCGAGCACGATGACCACGAAGAGAATGCTGGTCAGGTAGAACGTGGCGATCAGCGCGGCGAGATTGACCAGCGAGCCGAGACCGAACGCACCGACCGTGAAGGCCATCGCGCCGAACGCGCCGATCGGCGCCACCTTCACGATGATGCGGATGACGCCGAAGAAGACCTTCGAGGCCATGTCAATCGCATTGACGATCGGCTGTCCGACCGGCCCCATATAGGCGATGGCAAAGCCGGAGAGAATCGCAACCAGCAGAATTTGAAGCAGGTCGCCCCGGGCAAGCGCGCCGAAATAAGAGTCCGGGATGATCGCCATAAGATGGGCGGTGATCCCGTCCTCCTTGGCGCGGGTGACGTAGCTGGCGACCGCCTTGGCATCGAGCGAATGCGGGTCGATGTTGAAGCCGGCGCCGGGGTGCACGAGTTCGCCGACCAACAGACCGATCAGAAGCGCGAACGTCGACACCACTTCGAAATAGAATAGCGTCTTGATCCCGACCCGGCCGACGCGCCGCAAGTCTCCCATGGATGAAATGCCATGGACGACCGTGCAGAAAATCACCGGCGCGATCATCATCCTGATGAGCGCGATGAAGGCATCACCCAGCGGCTTGAGTGCTTTGCCGGTGTCGGGAAAGAAGTGGCCGACGATGACTCCGACCACGATGGCGATGAGAACTTGAACATAAAGGATCGAATACCAGGGCTGGCGTGCGGCCGGCCGAGAGCCTTGGGGAATTGAGAGCGTTTCCATGGATGCCCGTTACTTAAGAGGAACGTTGAGCTTGTTGTGTCGAATGTTGCGTCAGGACGCCGCGAGCCAATCCACCTCCCGGGGCGCAGTGCAGACCTGCGAGGCAACAAAAAATTGCGGCGGCGTCCAGTCGACCAAAGGCGTATACGCCGCGATTACAACAATGTTCTGCCGAAACAATCCGCGCAAATTGAGCGGGGCCGTGCAGCACAAACGTGCGGCCGCCGTGGCGATGGATGGTCGTCGCATAAATGTCGATGTGGAGGCGCTCGTCTTCGGAAGACTAAGGCGTTCGGTTTGTTGCGCGCCGCCTACGCGCGCTGCCAGAGTTTCACCAGCGGCCCGCCCTCGCCGGTGACCGGATCCGACTCCGGGAACGGCAGATGCGCCATGCGCGCGGTCATCTCCGGCGTCGGAGCATTACGACAGATGTCCCAATTCTGGTCCGGCGGATAGGCGCCGACGACGAGGAAATCCGCGCTCGCTTCCAGCTGGCAATGTCCCGTGCCGGTTGGCAGAACGGCGATGTCGCCGGCCTCGACGCTGACCTCGTGCCCGTTTGGTCCGCCGAGCATGAGCCGTGCGGAGCCGCCAGCAAAGCCCAGCACCTCGTGGGCCGTCGAATGATAGTGATGATAAGTGTAGACGCCGTTTCGCCACTGCGCCGGCCAGCCGGTTCGCCGGAAGATCGTCTCATAGATCGCGGCCGGGTCGTCGCCGGCCGACTTGACCACGCCGTGATAGAGCAACACGGGCAGACGCGCATTGTTCGGCATCCAGCCATTCTGACTCAATTGCAGGGTTTCGGGCTTCACTTCGGCGGCGAAGGTCGCCTGGGCGAGTGCCGGTCCCGTAAGCCCCAACGCGGCGAGAACCCGGGTGAAGTTCCTGCGGTCGATATCCTGCATCGGCGTCTCTCTCCTGGTCGCATCCCTGGTCGCACCGCTCCTCTACCAAATGCAACGCGCGCCCCCTTATCGTCTCCGCCCGGCGCCCGATCAAAACGATGTGTAACGCGCTCGGGGTGACGAATTGCGTGCGACATGCGTTATCACCACACGGCGACGCCATAACCTATGCGACGAGACGTAAATGCAACGCCGGACATTCCTGCTGACCTCACTCCTGACCGCCATGATGGCGGGCGCCGCCGACGCCTCCCCCATCGACCCGAAGCAGACGTTCGTCCTCCAGCGCGACGACATCAAGTTCACGCCGCAAGAGGGAATGCCGCCGCATAGCGGCGAGATGGCGAAACTCTATGGCGACTTCAACAAGCCCGGCCCCTATCTCGCGCTGATGAAATGGAACCCGGGCTATTTCAGCGCGCCGCACAGCTACGCCACCGACCGCATCCAGATGGTCATCTCCGGAACCTGGTGGGTGGACAGCGGCCACGATTTCACGCCCAAAATGGCGGTACCGGTGCCGGCCGGCGGATTCGTCAAGCGGACCGCGCGTACCTTCCACTATGATGGCGTACCGGCCGGCATCAAAGAGCCGGTCGTCGTCGCAGTCTTCGGCATCGGCCCGGTCGACATCGAACTTGCCGACCCGCACCAGCCGTTATGGCGGCACGTCGGACAGGCTTGACGCTGAGAGCATCTCCGGCCGGAACGGCTCGCGCAGATTGAGCGAGTTTTGTTTTTTATAAGTTTTCATGGTGGGTAAATATATGCCCGCTTGGAACGCCAAACCCAATAACGTGCAACTGCGCTTCGATCGTCTGGCGGCAATTGTGGCGGTGTTAACGGGTATCACCATCCGTCACCGCACCATGGATTGCAGGCGCGATTAGCTCCCGCGCAGTTGACCGACATCAAGGCCAGTTCGGCCAAATGCCGCATATTGCAAACAATGCGCGCCTGCATGGCGCAGCGCGCAGGTCGCGACGCGATCGGCCGCGCCATCAATGGGCGCGACGGCGCATGAACTGACGGCGACCATAAAGGGTATAGGGAAATGACCGCAAATGTTCTCACCTTCGCGGCGCCTGCCGCTATCAGAATCGCAACGAATGTCTATGCACGAATTTTGATCGTTGGCTTCGCGCTGGTTCCCGCATTCCTCGTCGCCTATCTTTATTTCTATCAAGATCCCACGTTTAAATTTGAAGATCATCTGTTTCATGAATTCGCGATCGCCGTGGCGACCCTCGAAGGGCTGTTCGTCGCCTATGTGACCTGGCAGTGCTATCGGACGTCGCGCGAACCGCTGCTGCGATGGCTCACGCTGGGTTTCCTCAGTTTCGTGACGATCTATGTGCTGCACGGCGCCTTCACCGGATTCGCGCACACCCATATCTTTCTGTTCCTGCTCTATGGACCGGCGTCGCGCGTCGCCATGGCGATCCTGCTCTTTGTCGGGTTGCTCTCATACGGGCGTCCGCCGGACGCGCCCAGCGAGTATTCGACACCCCGCGATTGGCTGCGGTGGATCGTGCTGTTCGTTCTGTTGGACGTGGCGGTCGCTATCATCGCGCTCTCGCCTATTGGCGGCCACCCGGCGGTGCGTCTGACAATGGAAGGCGGCGCACTTGTCTTTTCCGCCGTAAACGTCGCGGTCATGCTGTCGCGCCGCATCCGCTCTCCGCTTATGGTCGTTTTCGGCATTGCCGTCACGTCGTTCGCGATCTCATCGGCCGCTTTCATCCTTGCTGCGCCGTGGAATCACATGTGGTGGTTGGCCCACGCCATCTTCGCCATGGGTTTCTTCGTTCTCAGCTACGGCATCGTCGAGGCGTTTCGAACGACGCGGACATTCTCGTCCATCTATACCCAGGCAGAACTGATGACGCGTCTGGCCGAAGAGACCAAGCGAACACAAAGCGCCCTGCTGGAGTTGAAGCGGACCAATCAGAAACTGGAGCATCTCGCCACGACCGATCAGCTGACCGGATGCGGAAACCGGCGCCAGTTCGTCGAGCGCATCGAGATCGAGATTTCACGCTCGAGCCGTGACAACCCTACATTCTCCCTTCTGTCGCTCGACATCGATCACTTCAAGGCGATCAACGACACCTATGGCCACCTCGTCGGCGACGAGGTTCTGCGGGGCTTTGCGCAGACGTGTCGTGAGGTGGTCCGGCCCTACGACTACGTCGCGCGCGTGGGCGGCGAAGAATTCATGATCCTGCTGCCGGAGACCGAGCTCAAGGAGGCCTACGAGATCGGAGAGCGGCTGCGCTGGGTCGTCGCGAACGGCGAGTTCAGGACCAAGAACGGTCCGTTGAAAGACATCACCATCAGCATCGGAGCGACCGAGTTCGGCCGCGACGGAGACACGCTCGAAAAATTCCTGCGTACCGCCGATGAACGGCTCTATCGGGCAAAGGATCGCGGCCGCAATTGCGTCATCGCGGCTTAGGCGCGCAGGGCTCCATTATATTGCTCCGGCTTGAAGCCGACAAGCAGCTTACCGCCGGGCAACTCGAGCACCGGCCGCTTGATCATCGAGGGCTGCGCCAGCATCAGCGCCAGCGCCTTCTGTTCCGTGAGCCCGTCTTTATCCTTGTCGGGCAGCTTCTTGAACGTGGTCCCGGCGCGGTTGAGCAGCGTCTCCCAACCGGCTTTCGTGGCCCAGCCCTCGAGCTTCTCGCGCGCGATGCCCGCCGTCTTGTAGTCGTGGAACGCATGGTCGACGCCCTGCTTGTCCAGCCAGGCGCGCGCCTTCTTCACGGTGTCGCAATTCTTGATGCCGTAGATGGTGATCGCCATGGTTCGCCTTCGAAGCTTTCCTCAACCGGGTACGACTCGCCGGACCGGCGAGCGACAATAGTCCGCAGATGCGGACCAGCCAACCCGGCTGGTATTTCGGTCTTGGCGCGCGCGCGGTGCCCATCCATTCCGCACGCGGGAACCGGAACTGTTAAGGCAGCGCGCCGTTACAACGAAAGACCCGTCGGCGCCGTCAAGTCCAAATAGCGCAATATCAAACAAGAACCCAAAAACAATACATGCAAGCCTTCGCCACGCCCCCGACGCATTCGGAGAATCCAAATGCCTCCAGTGTCCACAGCGGTCCGGCCGAGCGGAAAGACCATTCCGACGCCGGACAAAATGTCAGTATCGCTGACCGTCAACGGCAAAGAGACCCAACTTAACATCGCGCCCTGGACGACCTTGCTCGACGCATTGCGCGAGCATCTCAATTTGACCGGGACCAAGAAGGGTTGCGATCACGGCCAATGCGGCGCCTGCACCGTCCTCGTCGACGGACGGCGGGTGAATTCCTGCCTCACACTCGCCGTCATGAAGGACGGCGCCGACGTCGTAACGATCGAAGGCCTCGCCAGCAACGGCGCGCTGCATCCCGTGCAGCAGGCCTTCATCGATCACGACGCGTTCCAGTGCGGTTACTGCACACCGGGACAGATCTGCTCGGCCGCCGGCCTGATCGCCGAGGGCAAGGCCAAGACCCCCGACGACATCCGCGAATTGATGAGCGGCAACATCTGCCGCTGCGCCGCCTATCCCAACATCGTCGCCGCGATCCAGCAGGCGATGACCGTGATGGGGGGCAAGTCATGATCAATTTCCAGTATTCACGCGCAAACGACGTTGCCGACGCGGTGCGCCTCATCAGCGCCGATCCGCAGGCGAAGTTCATCGCGGGCGGCACCAATCTGGTCGACTTGATGAAGGATGACGTCGAGCGGCCCTCGCGCCTGATCGACATCACGCGCCTGCCGCTTACGAAGGTCGAGGAAACCGCGAGCGGCGGTGTGCGTATCGGCGCGCTCGTGCCGAACAGCGACCTCGCCTATCACCCG
This sequence comes from Pseudolabrys sp., assembly GCA_036519015.1. Lineage (GTDB taxonomy): Bacteria > Pseudomonadota > Alphaproteobacteria > Rhizobiales > Xanthobacteraceae > Pseudolabrys. Next base: position 7,014 of record DATDMA010000087.1, read on the forward strand.
CTGATCGAGGAGCGCTATCCGGTGCTCTCCAGCGCGATCAGGGCCGGCGCTTCGCAGCAACTGCGCAACATGGCCTCGACCGGCGGTAATCTGCTGCAGCGAACGCGCTGCGCTTATTTCTATGACACAGTGACCCCGTGCAACAAGCGCGAACCGGGCAGCGGCTGTTCCGCCATCAATGGCCTCAACCGGGGACATGCGATCCTCGGCACCAGTGAGTCCTGCATCGCGGTCCAGCCATCCGACATGTGCGTGGCGCTAAGGATGCTGGACGCCACAGTCCACGTGGCCGGCCCCGCCGGCGAGCGGACGATTGCCTTTGCAGACTTCCACCGGCTTCCCGGCGATACGCCGCAGCGCGACACCAACCTCGGCCGCGATGAGATCATCACGGCGATCGAACTGCCCGCGAACGGCTTCGCCGAGAACTACACCTATCTCAAGATCCGCGACCGCATGTCCTATGCCTTCGCGCTGGTCTCGGTCGCGGTCGGGCTGGAGATGGATGGCAACACGATGCGCCAGGCACGGTTCGCGCTCGGCGGTGTCGCCCACAAACCGTGGCGCGATCAATCGGCCGAAGCAGCGTTGAATGGACAGGCCGCGAGCCCGGAGACGTTCAGACGCGCCGCGGACCTGATGCTACGTGACGCCAAGGGCTATGCCCACAACACCTTCAAGATCGAACTGGCGCGCCGCGCCACGATCCGCGCCCTGAGCCAGGCCGCTCGCGGCACGCCGCAATCGCAGTCCAATAAGAAGATTGTATGAGGGCGCTATGCCCCACCTCAGCTCTCCCAGGCATCCGCGGGAAAGCGACCTAAGCCGCCGCAGCGTCCTGCAAGGCGCGGTTGCGTTTGGCGCACTCGGATATGCGGGAGGCGCGGATGCCGCGCCTCCCGCCGCAGCAACAGCCGGACAAGACAGCCAAGCGAGCAAACCCATGACAACGTATATCGGCACCGCCACCTCCCGCGTCGACGGGATTGCCAAAGTCACCGGCGCGGCGAAATACGCCGCCGAATTCAACGTGCCGGACATGGCCTATGCCAGCGTCGTCGGATCGACGATCGCCAAAGGACGCATCACACGCATCGACGCCAGCAAAGCCCTGCAGGTCGAGGGCGTGCTCGACGTGCTCACGCATGAGAACCGCCCGCGCATGGCCGATACCGATAGCGCCTACAAGGACGATGTGGCGCCGGATGGCAGTCCGTTCCGGCCACTTTACGACGACAAGATCAAGTTCACCGGACAGCCGATTGCGGTTGTCCTCGCCGAGGATTCGGAGACCGCGCGCTTCGCGGCGGACCTGGTCCGGGTGGAGTACGAGGAAGTAGCGCACGTCACGGACATCTATCGCGAGCGAGACAAAGCCGTCGCTGTAAAGACGGGCGAAACCCCGTTCTCACCGCCGAAGCCGCGTGGCTCGGCCGAAACCGCATTCGCCGCGGCAGCGGTCCGCTACCAAGGCGAATATTACGTGCCGATCGAACACCACAATCCAATGGAGTTGTATGCGTCCACGGTGATGTGGGACGGCGGCGGCAAGCTGACGGTCTATGACAAGACCCAGGGCGTGCAGAACGTGCAGCGCTATGTGTGCGGCGTATTCGGTATGAACTCGGATGACGTGCGCGTCATGTCGGCCTTTATGGGCGGCGGGTTCGGCTCAGGGCTGCGCCCTCAATATGAGGTGGTCCTCGCCGTGCTGGCGGCGCGCGCGCTGGAACGGTCGGTTCGGCTGGTTCTCACGCGTCAGCAAATGTACACGCTAAGCTACCGGCCCGCCATGATCCAGCGGATCGAACTGGGCGCAAATGCCGGTGGAACACTCGACGCAATTACGCACGACGCGGTCACGGTCACGTCGCAATACGAAGACTTCTATCGGCAAGAGACCGGCTGGTCCGGCCTGCTCTACAAATGCGCCAATGCGAAGTACGAGCACAAGCTCGCTCGGCTCGACCTCCCGACCTCGGGCGACATGCGCGCTCCCAGTGCGACGACGGCTCTCTTTGCCCTCGAATCCGCGATGGACGAACTTGCAGTCGCACTCAAGCTCGATCCGGTGGAGCTACGCTTACGGTGCTACTCAGATCGGGACCAGAACGCTGGCGACGTGCCGTACAGCAGCAAGAACCTGCGCGAATGCTACCGTCAGGGCGCGGAAGCCTTCGGCTGGTCAAAGCGCAATCCAGAGCCGCGCTCGATGCGCGACGGCGGCGACCTGGTCGGATGGGGCATGGCGACGGGCGTCTGGGAAGCGTTGCAAGTGCCGATCACGGTCCGCATTACGCTGACCGCGAACGGTCACGCGGAAGTGGCGTGCGCCACGTCGGATATCGGCACGGGCACCTACACCATCATGGCGCAGGTTACGGCCGACATGCTTGGCCTGCCGCTCGACAGCATCAGCGTCAAGCTCGGCGACTCGACGTTGCCGCAAGCGCCGGTCGAAGGCGGATCATGGATCGCGGCCTCGATCTCGAACGGGATTGTGACGACATCCAACGCGATCCGCGAAAAGCTGTTGGGTCTGGCAAACAAGATGCCCAATTCGGCGCTTGCGGGCGCGGGGCTCGACGACGTCGCGCTTGCGGACGGCAAGCTTGTGAGCAAACGTGACGCTTCACGCGCGATATCGATCGCGGATGTGATGCGGCATGCCGCGGTCGATCGCGTCGAGGAGGAGAAAGCCACCACCTTTGCCCAAGACGGCAAGCATGCGCACAACACCCATTCGGCGGTTTTCGCCGAAGTGAAGGTGGACGAACAGCTCGGTGTGATCCGCGTCACCCGCATCGTCAGCGCCGTCGCGGCCGGGCGAATCCTGAACACCAAGACCGCGCATAGCCAGGTCATGGGCGGCGCCATCTGGGGCATTGGCATGGCGCTACACGAGGAAACGCAGATCGATCACACGTTCGGCCGTATCATGAATGTGAATATTGCCGAATACCATGTGCCGGTGAATGCCGACGTGCACGACATCGACGTGATCTTCGTCGACGAGCAGGATACCATCGTCAATCCGCTCGGCATCAAGGGATTGGGTGAGATCGGGATCGTCGGCGTCGCCGCGGCGATCGCCAACGCGGTCTATCACGCGACCGGAATACGGGTGCGCGAACTGCCAATCACGCTGGATAAGTTGCAGGCGTGAGTTGCACGGAGGTCGGCAGATGACGGTGCTACGGAATGCGGCGCTGGCCGCCATCGGCATTCTTACGGCGGCGCTCAGCACCGGCCCAGCGTCGGCGCAGCAGCCTGCCAAGCCGCCGCAAGCGCGCAACGTGGTGCTCGTGCACGGCGCCTGGGCCGACGGCTCGAGCTGGGCCGAGGTCATCCCGCGGCTGCAAGCGGCCGGCCTGCGTGTCACTGCCGTACAAAATCCGCTCACGTCGCTTGCCGATTCCGTCGCGGCAACCCGCCGCGCCTTGGCGCTTCAGGATGGACCGACCGTGCTGGCCGCCCATTCCTGGGCCGGCACCGTCATCAGCGAAACGGGGACGGACCCGAAGGTCACGGCGCTCGTCTACGTTGCGGCGCGCGCGCCGGATGCGAACGAAGACTTCGTCGCGCTATCGGGAAAATTCCCCACCACGGCGGCGCGGGCCGGCGTGCAGGAGCACGACGGCTTCACCCTGCTTTCCGAGGAGGCCTTCCTCAAATATTTCGCCAACGGTGTCCCGCGCAAACAGGCCGAAGTTCTTTATGCCGTGCAAGGATCCACCGCCGCGTCGCTGTTCGGCGGGCGCACCACGGCGGCTGCCTGGCACGACAAACCCACCTTTTACGCGGTGTCGAAACTAGATCAGACGATCGCGCCTGAGTTGGAACGCTTCCTGGCAAAGCGCATGAATGCGACCACGATAGAGATCGAGGCGGGCCACCTGTCCCTGGTCTCGCATCCCAAGGAGGTCGCCGACCTGATCCTGGCCGCCGCCGGGCGGGGCAAATAATACCGCCGCCCGGCCTAGCTGTTCATCGATATGGCGGCGCCTTTCGGCCTCGCTGCGCCTTCGCGGCCTCTGTCCACCATGCGAGGTCGTCCACAAACCGAGGAAAGGCCTGCTGCAAGGCGGCACCAGCCTCTCCGGTCGGCTCGCCATCCGCTGCGAGCGTCTGCGCGATCGGCCCCACCGCAAGAGTGCTCGATATCACGACCATGCCCATCTCCGACAGCGTACCATGCCAGGCGGTCCCAGATCTGACTCCGGAGAGGCGCGTGGCGGAATAGCTGGCTATTGCGGCGGGCCGCCAAAACCACTCTTCAAGGAAGTGATCGGTCAGATTCTTGAGCCCCGGCTGCAGGCCCCAATTGTATTCTCCCGTCACGAAGATGAAGGCATCGGCGGCTTTGATCTTGGCGGCGAGGACTTCCATAGCCGGCGGTGCTGAGCCGGGCGGATACTCCTTGTACATGCGATCAAGCATGGGCAGCCCGACGGCCTTGGCGTCGATCAGTTCGGCGTCGGCACCGCGCTTGGTCAATCCATTGACGATGAAATTGGCCAGGCGGATGCCCATGCGGTGAACGCGATATGACCCGTAGAACACGAGGATTCGGTCAGCCATCGTCGCCTCCCACTCTTCCATTGCGGCGCGCGCGCAGGTACCGGGGCCCGCATTAATTTTCGGCAATCGTGTGCCGAGCATCTTAAATCGAAATCTGCAGTGGTGTACCCTCCACCATCCGAATGCCTTCATTTGGCCCAATCGCCGTCGGAGATGTTTGAGCTCATGGAGTGGTCAAATGCCGCGCTGGTTCCGACGTGCTGTTGTCTTGGTCGTTATCGCTTCCGTGAGCGCAATAACGACCGGTGTCACCTTTGCCCAGCAAAGGCGAGCACCTAGCGGCGGCGCATCTACCGCCAGCCCGTCGGGCGACGTTGTTCTCGCAACCGCTTCCGAGTGGGGAGGACAGGGCGGCATTTACACTTGCGATCAATGGAAGGCTTATCTGGGCCGCATGTTCAATTTGGCGGACACCAAGCATCGCGGATTCATCGATGCCAAGGATTTCCAGATCGTGAAGCGATCGGGCAAAGTCTTTGCATCGGCCGATTTCGGCTATTTCGATGAGAGCGGCAAAGGGCGTCTGACGCGCGAAGAATTCGTCAATCAAACAAACCCCTTCTTCTTGAAGTACGATCTAAAAGGAACCTGCCGCGTTACAAGCGCCGATATCGCGTCGGCCGGAAAGCCGGCACAATCACAGCCGTCGCCGCTAGGGGTGCTTAAAGGCGGCGGCATGGGCGGCATGCGATAACGCGGCGGCTACCTTCACTCCCACGCGATCGTGCCCGACAGCTTGCTCGTCACGTCGCAGCTCACGCAGCGTCAATCCCTCAGAGAACACTCGCGATATTCGTCTTGGCGACATCATCGCCGACGGACAGCAAGCGTCATGCAAATCAAGGGCGGGTTATCGGCCCGATCATCGCGGCAGCCCGCTGTGACCGTAGAGAAATCATGCCCTCTCAACACACTTTAAAGGAATGCGGGCATAGCGTCGCGCCCGAAATTGGTAGGACCGTCAAGCATGGATACTAAAGAGACTTCTCTGGATGCGTTGTTTTCTGCGGCCCGCGTCATCCCGCGCCGTCACTTCCTTGCGTCCGGCGCCGCACTTCTGACGGCAGCTTATGCAGGCGAGGCTTCGGCGGCTTCGGAGGCCGCGACCGATCAAGACCGAGAGCATATGCGCCAGGCCATCGAACTCATGCGCAAGGCGGGCGTCGTCGAAAAGACCGGCGGGCCCTTCGGCTGCGTGATCGTGCGTGACGGTCAGGTTCTGGCGGCGGCCGGCAACAGCGTTTTACGGGATAACGATCCGTCCGCGCACGCCGAAGTGAATGCGATCCGCGCGGCCTGCAAAAAGATCAACGCGCCGAACATCAAGGGCGCAACGATGTTCACGAGCTGCGAGCCGTGCCCAATGTGTTATTCGACGGCCTACTGGGCGCGGGTCAGCAAGATCTATTACGCGGCCGCCTGGACCGACTACGCCGACCTGTTCGACGACTCCAACATCAGCATGGACATGAAAAAGCCCTATGCTGAAAGGGCTGTTCCGGCGGAGCCGCTGCTACGCAGCGAGGCCCAGAAGGTCTGGCTGGAGTTCCGTAAGATGCCGGACCACGCAAAGTATTGAACACCCGCGCCATTCTAAGCTGACACAAGAAAGTCGGCGGCTCCGGGCCTCGCATGGTCCGGAGCGCGTCGCGACCGTCACTCCCACGCGATCGTGCCGGGCGGCTTGCTCGTCACATCGTAGACCGCGCAGCGTCGACGCCTCAGAGAACACCCGCGATATCCGTCTTGGCGAAATCATCGCCGACGTAGAGCAAGCGGCGATTTAATTGCAGCCATCCAGGACGCAGACGGATCGCCCGGTCACTTGTCGAACTTCTTGATTGCCTCCGCGCTGACCGGCGTAAAGAAGTTGACCAAGTTGCCGTCCGGATCGCGGAACAAGAGCGAGCGGTTGCCCCAAGGCATCGTGGTTGGCTCCTGGACCAGGGAGTCGCCAATAACTTCCACAAGCTTTCGATACTCGGCATCCACGTCGCCCACACGGAACTCGATGATGGCAGTGTGGTTGTCAGCGGGACGGGCCACGTCGCCCCCGAACAACTGCAACGTGCGCGTACTGCCGATCGCCAGGGTGCACGCGGGCGTTTTCAGCTCCCCGAAATCCTCGGTGTACATCGTCACCGAGATGCCAGTGATCTGCTCATAAAAATGCGCCAGACGTTCGATATCGTCGGTGATGATGCGGATCGAGACGAAATTCATGGTGTTCTCCTTCGGAGCGTCGAACCGCGATGCGGCATCGGGCTGTTGTATCCAAAGGCTACTGACAGCATGGTGTCAGCATACTTGCCGCATGTTGGCAGCAAGGAGATAGCCATGCGCCGTGCCGATCGACTGTTTCAGATTATCCAGATCCTACGGCGTTCGACTCAGCCAGTAACCGCCAGCCAGTTGGCCGCGGAATTGGAGGTGTCGCGGCGCTCGGTCTATCGCGATGTCGCGGATCTCATCGGCCAGAGGGTCCCGATCCGCGGCGAGGCAGGGATCGGCTACGCTCTCGATCGCGACTTCGACATGCCGCCATTGATGCTCACGCCCGATGAACTGGAAGCGGCAGTCCTCGGTGCCCAATGGGTTGCCGACAGGGGCGATGCCGTGCTGGCCGGTGCGGCGCGCGATCTGATTTCCAAAATCGCGGCAGCCGTGCCTGAACGTCTGCGGCCGTTCATCGCCGCGCCGAGCATCGGCGTGCCGACAAGCCGAGTTGTGGCCGCCGATAGTCTCGATATTGCCGTTACCCGCTCATGGATCCGAAGCGGGCGGAAGATTCGAATCCGCTACCGAGATGAGCAGTCGCGCGAGACCGAGCGCACGATCTGGCCGACGATTATCGGCTATGCCGAGACCGTTCGCCTCCTAGCCGCGTGGTGCGAGCTTCGTCAGGACTTTCGCCACTTCAGGACCGATCGCGTTGTCGCTGCCGAATTTCTTGAAGAGTCGTACGGATGCCGGCCCGGCGAACTCCGAGCGCGCTGGCAACGCTTCATGGAGGCCGAGCGTCGTATCCGCTTGCCAACGATAGTCAGCGAACGCGGATGATAACTTTCCTACTTATAATCAATGCGCTCTGCATGATTATCTAGAGCCGCCGATACCCGCGAACCACATCATTCTACTCCCACTCAATGGTCCCCGGCGGTTTGCTCGTCACGTCGTAGACCACGCGGTTGACGCCCTTCACCTCGTTGATGATGCGCGTCGCGACCATGCCGAGAAAGCGCATGTCGAAGGGATAGAAGTCGGCGGTCATGCCGTCGGTCGAGGTCACCGCGCGCAGGCCCACGACATATTCATACGTGCGGAAGTCGCCCATGACACCGACGGTCTTCACCGGCAACAGCACGGCGAAGGCCTGCCAGATGTCGTCGTACTGGCCGGTGCGCCGGATCTCCTCGATGTAGATCTCGTCGGCAAGGCGCAGGATGTCGAGCTTCTCGCGCGTGATCGCGCCCGGCACGCGGATCGCCAGGCCCGGCCCCGGGACCGGATGGCGGCCGACGAACGCCTCGGGCAAACCGAGTTCGCGGCCGAGCGCCCTCACCTCGTCCTTGAACAGTTCGCGCAACGGCTCGACGAGCTTCATGTTCATGCGCTCGGGCAGACCGCCGACATTGTGGTGCGACTTGATCGTCACCGACGGGCCGCCAGTGAACGACACGCTCTCGATCACGTCGGGATAGAGCGTGCCTTGCGCCAGAAATTCGGCGCCGCCGATCTTCTTCGCCTCAGCCTCAAACACGTCGATGAACAATTTGCCGATGGTCTTGCGCTTGACCTCGGGATCATCGACGCCTTCGAGCGCCGTGAGGAACGTGTCCTCGGCGTTCACATGCACGAGCGGGATGTTGTAGCTGTCGCGGAACAGCGACGCGACCTTCTCGCCTTCGGCGAGCCGCAACAGGCCGTGGTCCACGAACACGCAGGTCAGCTGCTCGCCGATCGCCTCGTGGATCAGCACCGCCGCCACCGCGCTATCGACTCCGCCGGACAGGCCGCAGATGACGCGGCCTTTGCCGACCTGCTTCCTGATCTTCTCGATCGCCTCGTCCTTGAAGGCGCGCATGGTCCAGTCGCCGGTCAGCCCGGCGATCTTGCGCACGAAATTGCGCAGGAGCGCCGCGCCCTGCGGCGTGTGCACCACTTCGAGATGGAACTGCGTGGCGTAGAGCTTGCGCTTGTCGTCGCCGATGATGGCGATCGGCGCGTTCGGCGAAGTGCCGAGCACCTTGAAGCCCGGCGGCAGCTCGGTGACGCGGTCGCCGTGGCTCATCCACACCGGATATTTCTGGCCCTTCTCCCACACGCCTTCGAACAGCGGTGAGTCCGAGGCGACCTCCACTTCGGCGCGGCCGAACTCGCGGTGATGCCCGGCCTCGACCTTGCCGCCCAGCTGGGCGGCCATGGCCTGCTCGCCGTAGCAGATGCCTAGGATCGGCACGCCGGAATCATAGATCGCCTGCGGCGCCAGCGGCGCGCCCGGCTCGAGCACGGACGACGGCCCGCCGGACAGGATCACCGCCTTCGGCTTCATCTCGCGGAAGGCGGCCTCGGCCTTCTGGAACGGCACGATCTCGGAATAGACCTTCTCCTCCCGCACCCGGCGCGCGATGAGCTGGGTGACCTGGGAGCCGAAATCGACGATGAGGACTTTGTCGTGCATGGATCGGCTTTGCTGCGCCCGAACATGGCCGGAATCGGGCTCGCAACGGCCGTTCGGAGCGGCTTTTTGCGGGCTTTGTTGTGACGGGTCAAGCCTTATTGAAGCCTTGCCAGTAACGCAATATTAGCGCCAGACGTGCATAGAAAACGCATGAAATCCGGCTTGTTAACAGGCCGGGAGTGTAGAGTGTCATGGCGTTCGAAACCCAACGCGTGAGTTTACCGGTCGTCCCATCAGGGCGCTCGGCCCGCCGTGCGGAACTGTTCCGCGAGAGCTTCCCCGCCAAGGCGGAACGCTGGGCGCTCGGGCTCGCCTGGGGCCTGATGCCGGCGCGGCTATCCGGCGTACCGGCGCTGGTGCGCATGTGCTTCGACGAATTCCTCGCGCCCGATTACGCGCTGCCCGATCCGGAACGCGCGCTCGCCGATCCGCCGGGCCTTGCCGGGATCGTGCACGATCTCAACCTCGCGACGCTGCTCAACGGCTATCGCCGCGGACTCTATCCGCTGGCGCACGTGGCGCCGCTGAAGTGGTGGTCGCCGCCGGAGCGGTCGTTGCTATTCTTCGAGGAACTGCACATCGCCAAGCGCCTGCGCCGGCAGATGCGCCAGGGACAATACACCGTCACCTTCGACCGCGATTTCGACGCCGTGATCAAGGCCTGCGCCGGCCATCGCACCGGCCGCTGGCATCTCACCTGGATCACGCCGAAGGTCATGCACATATTCGCGCAGGCCTATGACAGCGGCCATGCGCATTCATTCGAAGTGTGGAACGAGAAGGGCGAACTCGCCGGCGGCGGTTACGGCGTGGCCGTTGGGGGCGCCTTCGTCACCGAGTCGCAGTTTTCGCGCGAGCCGAACACCTCGAAGATCGGCTTCACTGTGCTCAACTGGCATCTCGCGCGGTGGGGCTTCGCCTTCAACGACGGCAAGCTGATGACGCCGACGTGCCGCGACATGGGCTTCCGCGACGTGCCGCGCGCGGAGTTTCTCAAGCGGCTGACCGCGGCCGAGCGCAAGCCGGAACGCATCGGCCGCTGGCAGGTGGAAGCTGACGTCGCGGCGGTCGCCGACTGGCAGCCGCTTTAAAACGCCAATGCCCGCGGCGAGCGCGGGCATGACATTCCCAGAGCAATAAATTCAGGCTTATCGCGCCGCGCTACTTGAGCGCCGGGCCGATCACTGGGATTTTCGAGACCCAGCCGAAACGCGAATCCCCCTGGTGGTCCGCATCCGCCGCAGGCTTGTCGGCGGGCAGCGCGCCGTCGGGGATCGAGCCCGGCGGCACGGGATGGTCGGCGTCGGCCTCGCGGGCTTGAGGGCTCGGAGGCGACGGCGGCTCGCCGATCGATGTCGCCGGCGGCAATGCGGGGGCGGCTGCGTCCTGAACGGGGGCCGGTGGCGCCGGCGCGAGTGCAACGGGTTGCGGCGCCGGTGCGTTCGACTTGATCGAGCCGCGGGTCTCGGGCGCTGCAACACGCGCCGCAACCGGCGTATCGACGGCAGCGGCCGCATCGGCGGTGGTCGAGTGGTTCACCAGCGCGCCGCGCACGGCATCGAGCCAGCGCGCGTCGGAAACCTCAGCCTCGGGAGCGGCGGGTGCCGCCGCCTGCTTCACGGGAGCGGGACGCGGCTCGGCCTTACGGGCGGCTTCCTTGGGCGGCGCCTCGGGGCGCGGTGTCTCGGCCTTTACCGACTCGGATTTCACGGCCTCGGTCTTCACGACCTCCGGCTTGGTCGCTTCGACCTTCGGCGGTTCGGCTTTGGCGGCTTCCACCTTCGGCGCTTCGACCTTGGCGACAGGCACGGCACGTGCCGGCACGGTGCGCGGCTCGGCGGCGAGCAGCGTCACAAATGCCGCCTTGGCATCCGGATCGAAGTTGCCGCAAGACTTCTCGAAGGCCTCGACGTCGCGCCGCACCAGCATGCGCCGGGTGGGGGCGTCGATCTTCTTGTCGATCATCGCGATGATGTTGGTGCGCAACGCCATGCACTGCGTGTCGGGCGAGAAGTTCGCCTTATAGATCGAATAGGCGCTGGCGAGCCCGACCGGGATCGCCATCAGTGAACCGGCGAGTTGGAGAATACTCGCGAAGCGCACCGTCCGCGGCGGGGCGTTTGCCGGATCCGCGCGCAAGCCGTGGTGCGGGTCGCGCGGCGGCCGAGACCGATCGTGCGGCCCAGGGTGTTGCATGGGATCGCGGGTCGCCACCAACATAGAAGGTAAGCCTCGGCTGGAATCTGCGTCGGGAACAATCACGAAAACTATCCGGCAGAATTTGGGCCCTGAATGCGGCGCAATCGCGAAATTCCCGCTTTTGCGCGAATACAGTTTATTACATCGTGTTAATCGCGTTGAACGAGCTCAGCCGGCGCGCAGGACCGAGACGAAAAAGCCATCTGTATCAGTGGTGCGGGGGGTCATCAGCAGCCCTTCCGTCGAGAGCCGCGCCGCCTTCGTGAACATGAAGGCCCGTTCACCCAGGACGCTCACGACCTCGGCCGGCGGCCGGACGGAGAACCGCGGATGGCGCGCAAGAAAGCTGCGCACCTGGGCACCGTTCTCCTCCTCAAGCACCGAGCAGGTGATAAAGGCGATGCGCCCGCCGGCCTTGAGCAGCGGCACGGCGCGGTCGAGGATTTCGGCCTGTTCCTTGGTACGCTGCTCCAGCGCGCCGGGACGCATCCGCCATTTGGCGTCCGGGTTGCGCCGCCAGGCGCCCGTGCCGGTGCAGGGCGCGTCGATCAGCACGAGGTCCATGTGGCCCGCAAGGTCGTCGATCTCGCTGCCGATCGATTTCGGATTGCGCACCTGCACATTGCGCGCGCCCGCGCGCTTGAGCCGGTCGTGGATCGGGGCGAGCCGGCGCTTGTCGTCGTCGGTGGCGAAGATCTGCCCCTTGTTCTGCATCATGGCGGCCAGCGCCAAGGTCTTGCCACCGGCGCCAGCGCAGAGGTCGATCGCCTGCTCGCCGGGCTTGGCGCCGGAGAACAGCGCCGCGAGTTGCGAGCCCTCGTCCTGCACTTCGACGATGCCCTTGAGGAAAGCCGGCTCGGCATGGACCGCCGGGCTCTTGGCATCGGCGGCAAGGCGAATGCGCAGGCCCCAGGGCGACCAGCGCGACGGCTCGGGGCTTAGGTCGGACAGCATTCTGGTCGCGGCGTCCCGCTCGCCCTTCAGCAGGTTCATGCGCAGATCGAGCGGCGCGCGCGAGGCGAGCGCTGCCCCCTCCTCCGCCCGCGCGTCGCCGAAGCTCTGGGCGAATTGGGCGTCGAGCCACTCCGGGTAGTCGCCCGAGACATAAGCGGGCGCGCCGGTCATGTCGGCGGCATCGAGCCGCGTACGCTCGTCATCGCTCAGCGGCGCCGGCCCATAGGCCGAGCCGTCGGTAAGCTTCGCGATCGCCTCGGTGTCGAGGCCACGCTCGCGCTTGAGCATGCCGATGAGAATGGCGCGCGCGCTGTCGGCGCCCATGATGAAGGCGCTCGAAGCGCGCCGGCGCAGCGCGTCATAGACAAGCCCCGCGATCGCCGCGCGATCGCCGGAGCCAGCGAAGCGATGGCTCTGCCCCCAGCTCTTGAGCACGTCGGCCGCCGGGCGGCGATCGCTCTCAATGCTCGTGAAAACTTCGATGGCTGCCGCCAGCCGCGCTGCAGGTGTCATGGCAATCCCAAGAGAATACGAACGATGAAGACGATCCACATCGCGATCAGCGCCACCGCGCCGATTGCGTAAAGCATGCCGCGCTGCATCACCACATTGCTGGTGGTGTGCACATAGGCCTGCCCGATGCGCGTCAGCACGAAGATCCAGGCGAGCACGACAAATACGACATCCGCATGGCGCGTGACGATCTCCAGGATCGTCAGCACGTAGAACAGCACCGGCAGCTCAAACTGGTTGCTGAAGCTGAAGGCGACCTGCTGCGTGCGCGCGGGCCAGATCGGCTCGCGCAGGGCGATGGCCTGCGGCTTCACGGCGCCACTGTTGAAATCGTCGCGGCGCAGCAGCGCAAGCCACAACAGCAGCCCCAAGGTCAGCACGACCTCGACGAACAGAGGCAGCAGCACCGTGCGCAGGTCCATTGGATGATCCCCCAGATCGATCGGTCAATGTTTAATCGTCACGACCACCGGAGAACAGCCAAAGTGTCGAGCCGCGGCCCTTCCGGCCGCCTGAGCGATCCGATAGGGTTTCCGCAACGTCAATTGGGGGGCTTCAGCGATGCGTCGTCTGGCGAGCTATACGCTGTTCATTGTGCTGTGCACATGGATTTTTCCGGCCGCGGCCCGCGTCGAACAGTTCCCCCCGGGGACCCGCATTCAGGAGATCAAGACGGACAGCGCGACCATCCATGTCCGCGTTGGCGGCAAAGGACCGGCGGTCGTCCTGCTGCATGGTTTCGGCGACACCGGCGACATGTGGGCGCCGGTAGCGCAGGCGCTGATCAAGGACCACACCGTCGTCGTTCCCGATCTGCGCGGCATGGGGTTCTCCTCGTATCCCGAAACCGGCTACGACAAGAAGACGCAAGCCCGCGACATCGCCACGGTGATGGACGCCCTCAAGATCGAGAGGGCCGACCTCGTCACCCACGACATCGGCAACATGGTCGGCTATGCGCTTGCCGCGCAATATCCGGACCGCATCACCAAATGGGTGATCATCGACGCGCCGCTGCCCGGCATTGGCCCCTGGGAGGACATCCTCAAGAGCCCGCTGCTCTGGCACTTCAACTTCCGCGGCCCGGACGTCGACCGCCTGGTGAAAGGACGCGAGCGCATCTACCTCGATCGCTTCTGGAACGAGTTGTCGGCCAATCCGAAGGCGATCGACGAGGCAACGCGCCGGCACTACGCCACGATCTACGCACGGAAGGGCGCGATGCACGCGGCCTTCAATCAGTTCGCGGCTTTTTCCCAGGATGCAACAGACAACAAGGCCTTTGCAGCCAAAGGCAAACTGTCGATGCCCATCCTCGCGCTCGGGGCGGAGAAGTCGTTCGGTACGCAGCAGGCCGTCATCATGCGCGAGGTCGGCACCAATGTGGAAGGCGGCATCATCACCAATTCCGGGCATTGGGTGATGGAAGAGCAGCCGAAACAGACGACCGCGGCGATCGTCGGCTTCATCGACAAGAAGTAACCGCGCCGCTGTGCTCAACCCCGCTCATTCCCGCGCAAGCGGGAATCCAGCTCTTGTCTTGCTTTGGCAAAGCCTGGGTCCCCGCGTCCGCGGGGACGAGCGGATGAAGCGTCCTACACCCGGCTCGGATAGTTCGGACTCTCGCGCGTGACCAACACGTCGTGGACGTGGCTCTCGCGCAGGCCGGCACCGGTGATACGGACGAACTCGGCCTTCTGGTGCAGAGTGGCGATGTCCTTGGCGCCGACATAGCCCATGGCGGCGCGCAGGCCGCCGCCGAGCTGATGCAGCACGGTCGCCGCCGAGCCTTTGTAGGCCACCTGCCCCTCGACGCCTTCGGGCACCAGCTTCAGCGAGTCCTTGATGTCCTGCTGGAAGTAGCGATCGGCCGACCCGCGCGACATCGCGCCGACCGAGCCCATGCCGCGATAGGTCTTGTAGGAGCGGCCCTGATAGAGGAACACCTCGCCCGGCGTCTCGTCGGTGCCGGCGAGCAGCGAGCCGACCATTGCGCAGTCGGCGCCGGCCGAGATCGCCTTGGCGAGATCGCCGGAATATTTGATGCCGCCGTCGGCGATCACAGGCGTGCCCGTGGCCTTCGCCGCCTCGACGCATTCCATGATCGCGGTGAGTTGCGGCACGCCGACGCCGGCGACGATGCGGGTCGTGCAGATCGAGCCCGGGCCGATGCCCACCTTGATGGCGTCGGCGCCGCTGTCGATCAGCGCCCTGGCGCCTTCGGCGGTCGCGACATTGCCGGCCACGACCTGCACCGCGTTCGACAGGCGCTTGATGCGCAGCACGGCGTCGAGGACGTATTGCGAATGGCCGTGCGCGGTGTCGACGACGACGAGGTCGACACCGGCGGCGATGAGCGCCTCGGTACGGGCAAAACCCTTGTCACCGACGGTGGTGGCGGCGGCAACACGAAGGCGCCCCTGCTCATCCTTGCAGGCGTTCGGGTTGGCGACCGCCTTTTCGATGTCCTTGACGGTGATCAGGCCGACGCAACGATACTGGTCGTCGACCACCAGCAGCTTCTCGATGCGATGCTGGTGCAGCAGGCGCTTCGCCTCGTCCTGGCTCACGCCTTCACGCACGGTGACAAGCTTGTCCTTGGTCATCAGCTCGGCGACGCGCTGGCGCGGATCGGTGGCAAAGCGCACGTCGCGGTTGGTCAGGATGCCGACCAGCTTGCCTGGCCGTCCGGCCGCGGCGTTCTCGACCACCGGAATGCCGGAGATGCGGTTGTCCTTCATCAGGTCGAGCGCCTGCTGCAGGGTCGCGGTCGGCTCGATGGTGAGCGGATTCACGATCATGCCGGATTCGAATTTCTTCACTTGGCGCACCTGCGCCGCCTGCTCGTCCGGCTCCATGTTGCGATGGATGACGCCGAGGCCGCCGGCCTGCGCCATGGCGATGGCCATCTGCGCCTCGGTCACCGTGTCCATGGCCGAGGCGATGATCGGCAGGTTCACCGGGATCGAGCGGGTGACGCGGGAGCGGACATCGACGTCGGCGGGCATGACATCCGACAGGCCAGGCCTGATCAGCACGTCGTCGAACGTAAGCGCCTCGCGCGGGCTTGCATTGTTTTTGGTGGCCATCGCCAACTCCGTCACGCCCCTCGAAAGGGCAACTTGGGCGGCCGGAGGGTTATAAGATGCCCGTTGCGAGGGGTTCCTCGCCCGACAAACGGCCCGCTTTTGGATTGGCGTGGGTCGATATCATGCAAATCCGCTGATTCCTAGGATAATCGCGGATGGCTGTTATGAATGTGATCACGCGCAACAGCTTTCCTTGCGCCGTCGCATTGCGGTTGGTAGGCACCCCTACGCTCAACGCCTTGCCGGGTCGCCATTTTCATGCGCCGTGACCGCATCGTCCCGCTGATCATCGCGGTCGCCCTGTTCATGGAGAACATGGATTCGACCGTGATCTCCACGTCGCTGCCGGCGATCGCGGCCGACATCGGCACCAACCCGCTGGCGCTCAAGCTCGCCGTCACCTCCTATTTGCTCTCGCTGGCGGTCTTCATCCCGGCCAGCGGCTGGACCGCCGACCGCTTCGGCGCGCGCTCGGTCTTTCGCGCGGCCATCGCCGTGTTCATGCTCGGCTCGATCGGCTGCGCGCTGTCGAGTTCGCTTCCCGACTTCGTCATCGCCCGCATCGTGCAGGGCATGGGCGGGGCAATGATGACGCCGGTCGGACGCATGGTGCTGGTGCGCACCATCGACCGGCGCGAGCTGATCAGCGCCATGACCTGGGTCTCGACGCCGGCGCTGATTGGGCCGGTGATCGGGCCGCCGGTCGGCGGTTTCATCACCACCTATGCCACGTGGCACTGGATCTTCCTCATCAATATCCCGATGGGCCTGCTCGGGATCGTGCTGGCCACCTATTTTATTCCGGACGTCAAGGCCGAACAGCGTGAGCCCTTCGACCTCACCGGCATGGCGCTGGCCGGCATCGGCATCGGCGGCGTAGCCTTCGGTTTCTCGGTGCTGGGGCTGAATTTCCTGCCGTTCAGCGTGGTCGCGGCACTCGTCATAGGCGGCGCCTGCTTCATCGCGGCCTATCTGGTGCACGCCAAGCACACACCGAATCCGGTGCTCGACCTCAGCCTGTTCAGGCTGCCGACGTTCTTCGCCAGCGTCACCGGCGGGTTCATCTTCCGCCTCGGGCTCGGCGCGCTGCCTTTCTTGCTGCCGCTGATGCTGCAGATCGGCTTCGGCATGACGCCGTTCCAGTCCGGCATGATCACCTTCGCAACCGCGCTCGGCTCCATGGGCATGAAATGGGCGACGACGCGCATCCTGCGCCGCTTCGGCTTCCGCAACATCCTGACCATCAACGCCGTGGTGAGCGCGATCTTCCTGGGCGTCTGCGCCTTCTTCACCAGGAGCACGCCGATCGCGGTCATGGTGACGCTGCTGTTCACCGGCGGCTTCTTCCGCTCCCTCCAGTTCACCAGCATCAACAGCATCGCCTATGCCGAGATCGAACCGAAACGCGTCGGCCGGGCGACCGCGCTGGTGAGCGTCGCCCAGCAACTGGCGATGTCGTCGGGGGTCGCGGTGGGCGCCATGGCCGTCGAACTGACGTTGCATGTCCGCGGCAGCACAGTGATAGAGGCCGCGGATTTTCCACCCGCATTCCTGGCGATCGCGCTGATTTCGGCCCTGTCCGCCCTGATTTTCTGGCGATTGGCCCCCGATGCTGGAGCCGAAATGGCCGATCGCCTGCCGACCCCCAGCGACCCTTCCGACCAGCGGGCCGGCTGAATCCACAAACTTTCCGTACTATAGTACCTGTGGCGTTAACCATATTTCGAAGGGACGGCGCAAAACCCATTGTTCCGCCCGATGTTTTCGGGCCAGATATGGTTAATGCGCTTTGCTGAGCGGGCGCAGGCAGTAAGGTAAAGCGTATGCGTGGGGCACGGGCGGACTGGCTGATCCAAGTATTGGGCGTTGCGGGGCTGGCCGTCGCGGCGGCGTGGCCGGTTGGCGCGCACGCGCAAGCGGTGCGCGAGTTGCGCATGTGCGCGACCCAGACCGAGAGCCTCGCCGACGAGCGCATCGCCGCCTGCACCAAGGCGCTGCAGTCGGGCCGGTTGCGTGGCGAGCCGCTCGGCGTCGCCTATGGCTTGCGTGGCCTCGCCTATCTCGATCGCGGCGATCTTCCGCACGCGATCGGCGACCTCAATAACGCCGTTCAGCTCGCACCCAACTTTGCGCCCGCCTACCAGAACCGCGGCAACGCCTGGTACGCGCGCGGCAATTACGGGCAGGCGCTCGCCGACTACGACGCGACGATCAAGCTCGATCCGGGCTCCCCCTCGCCTTACGTGAACCGCGCCACCGTGCGGCGCGATCTCGGCTACACCGAGGGCGCGCTCGAGGATTACGATAAGGCGATCAGCCTCGGCGCCGACCGCGCCACGCCCTATAGCGGGCGCGGCGAACTCTATCTGCGCCAGCGCGACTATGCGCGCGCCATTTCCGATCTCGACCGCGCCGTGAAGCTCGATCCGGATGCCGCGACCTACATGCTGCGCGCCAAGGCGCGCGAAGGCACCGGCGATCTCGACCAGGCGCTCGCCGACTATCAGGAAGCGGCGCGGCTCGATCCGAAGAGCGTGCCGGCGCTGAACGCGCAGGCCGGCATCTGGCGCAAGAAGGGCGACGCCGACAAAGCGATTGCCGCCTATGACCGCGCCGTTGCCGTCGACGAGAGTTCGGCGTCGACCTACAAACTGCGCGCCGAGGCTTACGCGGCCAAAGGCGACCGCAAGTCCGCTGTGGCGGACGTCGGGCGTGCGCTGAAGCTCTCCTGGAGCGTCAATCTGATGAAGGTGCGCGCCACGCTGCGGCTCGACGATGGCGATCTCAACGGCGTGGTGAACGATGCCGACGCCATGCTCAAAGCCGACCAGACCAACGCCAGCGCACTGGCGCTCCGCGGCGTCGCACTGGCGCGCAAGAAGGACTACGCCCGCGCCCTTCCCGACCTCGATCAGGCGATCAAGGGCGACGGCAACAATGTGCTCGCCTTTGCCGAGCGCGCGCAGATCTATCTGGCGAAGAACGACAGCGACCGGGCGCTGCCCGATCTCAGCCGCGCCATCGAGCTGGGCGTGTCCGGCGCCGCGCCCTATCGTGCGCGCGCGGCGATCTACAAGGACAAAGGCGACGCTGCCAACGCGCTCAATGATTTCGATCAGGCCATAAAGCGCGATCCGGCGCCGGCTGCCCCCTATTTCGAGCGCGCCAAATTGCGCAAAGCCAAGGGCGAGACGGATTTGGCGCTCGCCGATCTCGATGCGGGCTTAAGCCGCGAGCCAAGCAATCTCAACGCGCTGCTCGCGCGCGCGCAGATCAAGGAGGACAAAGGCGACACTGCGGGGACACTTGCCGACTACGACCTTGCATTGGCGCAGCAGCCGAAGAACGCCGGCCTTCTGCGCACCCGCGCGACCGTGCTGATGGAGGCGAAGAGCTACGCCAAGGCGGCGGATGATTTCGACCGCATCATCCAGATCGAGCCGAAGAACGCGCAGGCCTATTATCAGCGCGGGCTGGCGCGCGAGCAGGACAATCAGCGCGATAAGGCCATCGCCGACTACAAGACGGCGCTGGCGCGCGACCGCGATATGGTCGAGGCGCGCACCGCGCTGGCGCGGTTGATCGAGGAGCGCAAGCCGAAGTCGCGCGTGGCCGAGCAACCGAAGAGCAAAGCCGAGCCCACCGCCGAGCAGCCGCGCACCGCCGCCGCACAGAAAGAAAACGACGCCGCAGTTCCCGCGCCCGCCGCTACTGCCACTGTGGAAGACAAGACCGCCGAAAAGCCGCGCAAGGACATCAAAGAATCCCAAGAGACCAAGACCGCCGCGCGCAGCGCTCCGGACGAGGTCGATGAGAAGCCAACGCGCCCGCGCGACCGCAAGGCCACCGAGCGGCGCGAAAAAGACCGTATCGCCGAGCAGGCCCGGCTCCAGCGAGAATTCGAAGCCGCCGAACGGCATGAGCGGTTCGAGAAGCGCCGGCTGGCCGAACGCCGTGCGAACGAGCGCCGCCGCGCTTACGAACCCGAGCCGGCCGTGCGCTATTACCGCGCCGGCGCCCCCGAGCCGCGTCGCGGCGGCGCGCGCTTCACCGACATCTGGACCGACTGATTAGCCGCGAAATCCGGTAGCGAGCAGATAAAGCTCGGCCGAGTCCGCTCGGCTCGCCGGTGGCTTGATGTGCTTCACGCTCTGGAAGTCGCGCTTGAGCGCGGCGAGGAGCGTCGCCTCGGTGCCGCCTTGCAGCACCTTGGCGAGGAACGCGCCGCCCGGGGCCAGCACCTCGCGGGCAAATTCGAAGGCCAGCTCGACAAGCGCCATGATCCGCAGGTGATCGGTGCGGGTGTGGCCCGTCGTATTGGCCGCCATGTCAGAGAGCACGACATCGGCCGGCCCGCCGAGCAAGGCCTTGAGCTTCTCCGGCGCGCCTTGCTCGAGGAAATCGAGCTGCATGAATTCGACGCCGCCGACCGGCTCCATCTCCAGCACATCGATCGCGACCACGCGCCCCTGCTCCGGCGCGCCGACGCGCTTGGCCGCGACCTGGCTCCAGCCGCCGGGCGCGGCGCCGAGATCGACCACGCGCGCGCCTTTCTTCAAGAAGTGCGCCTTGTCGTCGATCTCGATGACCTTGTAGGCGGCGCGCGAGCGCATGCCTTCGCGCTTGGCGCGCGCGACATAAGGGTCGTTGAGCTGGCGCTCGAGCCACAGCTTCGATGAGAGCGAACGATTACGCCCGGTCTTGACCCGCACTTTCAATTCGCGCGAGCCGCTACTTTTGCCGCTCTTGGACGTCACGATATCGCCGCCTGACTCTCGCCGTCCCAGGCGCCGTCCTCGCGCATCATCTGCACCAGCATCCCCTCGCGCAGGCCGCGATCGGCGACGCGCAGCCGCGGGCACGGGAACGCGCGCCGGATCGCTTCCAGGATCGCGCAGCCGGCGAGCACGAGGTCGGCACGCTCGGCACCTATGCAAGGGCTGGCCACGCGGTCTTCGTAGCTCATGGCGAGCAGGCGCTCGACCACGGCATTGATTTCCGGCGCGCTCATCCAGCAGCCGTCGACGCGGTTGCGGTCATAGCGCTTGAGATTGAGATGCACGCCGGCGATCGTTGTCACGGTGCCGGACGTACCGAGCATATGGACGCCGCGCAAGCCGTCTCCGCCCTGCTCGCGCAGGAAAGGGGCGATCAGCTCCGACACTTCGTCCACCATGCGCTCGTAGCTCTCGCGCGTGACGCTGATGCCGCCATGACGCTCGGCCAGTGTCACGACGCCGGTCGGCAGCGAGACCCAGCCGCGGATTTGCGGCAAAGGCGGCCCGCGCCGCGGCGTACACGATTGGTTGAGCCGCACCAATTCGGACGATCCGCCGCCGATATCGAACAACACGACGCCGTCGGCCTGCGGATCGATCAGCGGCGTGCAGCCGGTGGCGGCGAGGTTTGCTTCCGTCTCGCGATCGATTACCTCGAGCTCGAGACCGAGTTCCTCGGCGACGCGAGCACGGAAATCCTCGCCGTTCGCGGCGGCGCGGCACGCCTCGGTCGCGATCAGCCGGGTGCGGGTGACGCCCCGATTCTTCATTTTGTTGCGGCAGATCGCCAGCGCCGCGACGGCCCGTTCGATCGCCGGTTCGCTCAGGCGGCCGGACAGCGACACGCCCTCACCGAGTCGTACGATGCGCGAAAAGGCATCGACGACGCGGAAGCCATCCCCGGAAGGACGCGCCACCAGCAGACGGCAATTATTGGTGCCGAGATCGAGCGCAGCATAAGTCGGGCCGCCCCGATCCGTGTCGGAGCCAGCCTCGAGACGTTCAGGCGACCGCCGAACCCACCGGGGCCGCACTGGCGGCGCCCGATCGATAGCAGGGCCGAAGCCCGGGATATCCCCGGCCTCGCCGTTCATGCTGTCAAACCTTCCTGCCGCCCCCGGTCGTCCCCTCGCAGGCACACGCCATCGCGGCCCATCTTCTGTATCACCGAAAAGTGTAACAGCGCCCGTGGACGACGCAACCCTCTGTCCCGGACGGCATTCTTGTGGAAGCCAGTCCGCTGCTTTATCTCAAGGTTACGCGCAAATCGGCACAGAAAGCCCCCGCATGGATGACAGAACCACCGAAGCTGCGCTCTCTTTGACCAAATTTGGCATCGGCCAGCCGGTCAAGCGCAGCGAAGACCCCACCCTTGTGAGTGGTCACGGCCGCTACACCGACGACATCAACCTGGCGGGGCAGGCGTATGCCGTGATTGTTCGCAGTACCGTCGCCCACGGCGTTATCCGCGGTATCGACACCGTCGCCGCAGCCGCGATGCCGGGTGTGTTGACCGTACTGACCGGGCACGATCTGGCCGCTTATGGCGGACTCAAGTGCAGCCTGCCGCTCAAGAGCCGCGACGGCTCGGCGATCAAATACAAGCCCCGCCCTGCTCTCGTGACCGACAAAGTGCGCTTCGTCGGCGACCCGGTCGCTTGCGTCGTCGCGGAGACGATCGCGCAGGCTAAGGATGCGGCGGAAGCCGTGATGCTCGACATCGAGCCGCTGACACCGGTGATGAGCGCGCGCGAGGCGGCGAAGCCGGGCGCGCCGGTGCTCTATGACGAGGCGCCGGATAATGTCTGCCTCGACTACCATTACGGCGACAGCGAAAAGGTCGCCGCCGCCTTCGCGGGCGCCGAACACATCGTCAAGCTCCCGCTGGTCAATCAGCGCGTGGTGGTGAATTCGATCGAGCCGCGCTCGGCGATCGGCGAGTTCGAGCAGGCCAACGAGAAATGGACGCTGCATTCGTGTAGCCAGGGCGTGTTCGGAATGAAGAACATGCTGCGCGACATTCTCGGCGCGGCGCCTGAGAAGGTGCGCATCCTCACCGGGAATGTCGGCGGCTCCTTCGGCATGAAGGCCACGGCCTATCCCGAATACATCTGCATCCTGCATGCGGCGAAGGTGCTCAAGCGTCCGGTCAAATGGACCGACGAGCGCTCCGGCAGTTTCGTCTCCGACCATCACGGCCGCGACTTCGACATGAACATCGAAGTGGCTTTCGACAAGCGCGGCCTGATCCTGGCGATGCGGCTCACCGGCTACGGCAATATGGGCGGCTATCTCGCCGCCTTCGGGCCGCTGCTGCCGACCGGCAACGTGGCCAAGAACCTCGTCAGCATGTACCGCACGCCGCTGATGGAAGTGGCGACCAAATGCGTCTTCACCAATACGACGCTGGTCTCCGCCTATCGCGGCGCCGGCCGTCCCGAGGGCGCCTTCAGCATGGAGCGCACGCTCGATTATGCGGCGGCCCAGCTCGGCATCGACCGCTTCGAATTGCGCCGACGAAATTTCATCCGTGCCAAGGAGCTTCCGTTCACCGCGGCCTCCGGCATGGTCTACGATTCCGGCGACTTTCCCGGCCTGTTCGATCACGCGATGGAAGAGGCCGACGTCGCCGGCTTCAAGCAGCGCAAGCGCGACAGCAAGAAGGCCGGCAAGCTGCGCGGCCTGGGAGTCGGCTGTTACGTCGAGACTACGGCGGCCGGCACCACCGAGCAGGGCGGCATCCGCTTCAACGACGACGGCACAGTCACGATCGTCACTGGAACGCTCGATTACGGACAGGGCCACGCGTCGGCATTCGCGCAAGTGCTCACTGAAAAGCTCGGCGTTCCATTCCACCGCATCAAGCTGCTGCAAGGCGACAGCGATCAACTCGTCACCGGTGGCGGCACCGGTGGTTCACGCTCGGCCATGCTGAGCGGAACTGCCGTCATGCAGGCGGCCGACAAAGTCATCAACAACGGCAAGCAGATCGCCGCGCATGTGTTGGAAGCATCGGCCGGCGACATCGAATTCCGCAACGGACGCTTCGTCATCGCCGGCACCGACCGCGCCGTCGGCATCATGGAGCTGGCGGAACGCGTGCGCGGGGGCATGACGCTGCCGCAGGGCGTGCCCGCGTCGCTCGATGTGACGCACGTCACCGAGCCGGTGCCCGGCACGTTCCCCAACGGCGTGCATGTGGCGGAAGTCGAGATCGATCCCGACACCGGCAACGCGTCCGTGGTGAAGTACACGGCCGTCAATGATTTCGGCACCGTGATCAACCCGATGCTGGTGGAAGGGCAGATCCAAGGCGGCGTCGTGCAGGGACTTGGTCAGGCTTTGCTCGAAGGCGCGGTGTATGACGCCGATGGGCAACTGCTCACCGGCTCGTTCATGGACTATGCGATGCCGCGCGCGCACGACGCACCGGACATCATCGTCACCAATCGCGGCGTGCCGACGAAGACCAATCCGGTCGGTGCCAAGGGCTGCGGCGAAGCCGGCTGTTCCGGCGCGCTGCCGACGGTGACTAATGCGGTGATCGATGCGCTCTCGGAATACGGCATCCGCCACCTTGATATGCCCATGACGCCATCGCGCATCTGGCATGCGATCAACGCGGCAACGCAGCAGCACTAAGGAACCTGCGGCATTAAATTTTGGTAGGCTTGGGCGGCGGCTCTGGTAGCCGCCGCCGCAGGATTTATAAGGGCGGGGGGCGACTCGGAAACGACCGAGCCGCAAATTGTTCGATACCAGCGCCCTCCTCTTCCAACGCACGCGCTACACTCTGACCTGCGCACGCGCCAATGTCGTGAATTGGCGCGACCGTTTGTTCGACCCTCAGGCCGCGTCGTTCTTCGAGACGATGGCCGAGGGCGGCTATAATCCCAACGCCCATATCGATGTGCTGCCGCGCCATGGCCTGCTTTACATCAGCGTGCCGAAATGCGCGTCGACCACCATCAAGGGCGCGCTGAGCGTCTTGGATCACGGCGTAGCGCCGCCGCCCGATAGATTGCACACGCGCCGTTATTCGGGGCTTTATTCGCCGTTGCGCGTCGGCCTCTCCACCTTCCGCCGATTGGCCTTGAGCCCGAGCACGCTGCGCTTCTCATTCGTGCGTAATCCTTACGCGCGGCTGGTGTCGGCCTGGGCCGACAAGTTCCAGGACAAGCCGCTGGCGCCGGGCAATTCGTTCATCGATGCGTACTTGGAGCGCCGGCCGCAGATCGACGGCGCGCTGCCGCATGGCGCCGACCGCACGCTGTCGTTTGCGCAGTTCGTCACGTTCGCCGTCGCCACCGCCGATTGCCGCCTCGATGCGCATTGGCAGATGCAGGACGATCTCGTCAGCATGCCGGGCATCAGCGTGAACTTCGTTGGCAAGGTAGAAAAGTTCCCCAAGGATTTCACGCGCGTGCTCGATCATGTCGGCGCCGACGAGCGCGTGCGCGAGGCGATCCGCGCGCGTCACAACGAGTCTCGGCATGAGCCGTGGCGTGACTATTACAACGACGCGCTCGCTAAGCAGG
>DATDMA010000088.1:0-8775 GCA_036519015.1 Pseudolabrys sp.
CTTTCACGGCTTCGAACACAAGCCCGAAACGACCGAGTATACCTGCAACGAAGACATCTGCTCGCACTTCATCCGCAACTACAGGCGGCGCAACTTCTATGATCAGGTCCAGAATTCGCCGTTCCAAAACTCGGTATGAAAGCGCTGACTATCCGCACACCCGAGCCTGACTTGGGCGTCTTGCTGTTCCATCAAGGGGGAGTAACATCAAGGAGAGAGCCATGATCCTCGCGAAAACCCGCAAACTTCTGGCCGGAGTGGCAGCTACAGGCGTCATCATTGCGTTCGGCTTCGCTCATGCACAGCAAGGGCCACGCGGCAAGTCGAGCTACATGCCGGTCGACATCCAAGAGCCGTTCTCGGCGATCTTCGCCAGACTGTCCGCCCAAAAACCCGAAGTCACGCGCGAGCACATGGCGCTCCTCAACGAGCGGTACGACTTGAGCAATCGACCCGTCACAGGGGTTACGATGGACCGCACGAAACCGGTGCAGGAAGGAGTGCGTGTCAAGCTCCCGGCGGGAAAGACGTGGGAGGCTCTTGCGGCTATGAGCCCGGAGCAGATTCGCGATCAGAACGTCTTTCCCAAGGGATTCTATCCGCTGCCGCACCCCTTGCATCGGGAAGGCGGCTTCGTGTTTCCGCGCTTCCTGATCGACGAGATCAAACGGCAGGAGGCACGCGACCTCACGCGCTTCGACGTCGAGTACGACATCCCGGATCATTTCCTGCCGGAATTCCCGCCTGCGATGTATCTCAATCAGCGCACCGACCTCGGCGACGTCTCGCAAGGCAAGCTCGTCACCCTCGAGAACTATTACGAGTTGTTTAACGGCATTATCCCTCCCAAGCAGCTAGAAGGTTTGCGCCTGCTCCTCACGGTGTTCCCGCAGCAGCAGTTCAATCAGACCGAGGACCGCCGCACCGAGTTGGTGAGCCGCGGCGCAGCGTGCTTCGACTGCCACTCGAATGGCCATACCAACAAGGCGACGCATCTTGCCCCCGACGCCCGTCCGCAGGAATCCCGCCATCGCATCGTCACCACGACCCTGCGCGGCGTGCAAATCCAGCGGCTGTTCGGCTCGCAACGCGCGCTAAAAACCGTCGAGGATTTCACCCAGTTCGAGCAGGCCGGGGCGTATTTCGACGGTGACCACGTGATCGCCGCGAAGAAGGGGATGAACCCGCTCGATCGACTCACCCAGGTCAACCTGATGGCGGAATTCCAGGAGGAGCTGGGCTTCCCGCCGGCACCGAAACTCGACGTGTTCGGCAGGCTCGATCCGGGCAAGGCCACGCAAGCCGAACTGCGCGGCCAGGAGATATTCAATGGCAAGGGCCGATGCAATGCCTGCCACGCCGCGCCCTATTACACCGACAATCTGATGCATGATCTCAAGACCGAGCGCTTCTTCAAGCCGGAGATGATCAACGGCTTGAATGAAGTCGGCGACGGAGCCGTCAAGACCTTCCCGCTTCGCGGCATCAAGGATTCGCCGCCCTATTTGCACGACGGGCGCCTGCTGACGCTCGATGATACGGTCGAGTTCTTCAATTTGGCGCTCGGCACCAAGCTGACCGGCGAGGAGAAGCGGGATCTGGTTGAGTTCCTTCGCACGCTCTGATAGACGCGGCGCTTCAAGATCGCGACCGCGAACTACGTCCGCGGTCGCTGCCAGCGCCAGCTGAGGCGCGATGGTTATACCTTCCGATCGACCTCTCCGGACGCATGGCGTCTACTGGTTAGCCCGACGTAGGCACTTACGCCTGGACGTGGTTGCGCCAGAAGCGGCCGTTCACCCGTTCTCTATTTTCCGGTCTGACAACAAAAGACAAAAGGCCACGCAGGCATTGCACCGCATGGCCTTTGCGAGACTGTCTCCGTAGGCCCTCCAAAGATTCCGTCTCGGGGCGCACAATGTGCGGGCGGAGGTGCCTGTCCTGAGTGTGATGGAATTATATGACTGGCCGGCGGAGCCAATGCGACGGAATGACGACGACTTTTTCTTCCCGGCGCCGTGGCACACGTAAACGGATGTCTTCGTTGTGGAAGGCGACGGCCATTCCATAATCTTTCATTCCGCGAACAGCAGCACCACCCATTCCGCGCCAATCATGGATACTGCGAAGTCCGCTTTGCACCGATGAGTGGACATCGCGAGACGCAATCACCAAGTCCGAAAACCTGCACAGCAAGAGACTTATGCACCGCAGCAAACAGCATCTCTATTCGATCACTTCATCGGCGCGGCCGAGCAACGTCGCTGGGATATCGAGCCGAGTGTCTTGGCGGTCTTGAGTGAAGTTACATTCGCGTGCTCAACTACCGGGAATTTTCTTTTGGGCCACATTGCGCGTTTCGGTTCAACTTCCAGCGTGTGGCCCAACGCGGGCAAGCCTCGTTTGGTAGCCGTTATGGCATCTTCCGATTTTGCGCAGCTATAATAGCAAATCTTGGTTAGTCCCGAGATTTTCTCTCCAGATTTATTGCACAACAAAGGCAGTCGGTAAGGTTCCCTCGTTAGCGGCGATTGTTCTGCAAATGCTGATGACGACGCTGCAAGAACGGCCAATGCCAATACTATCCTCGTCTTGCCCCTTCGTTGTGTCACTCGCACCGCGCGCTCGGATCCGGCGAACGTACAGTGACGTCCGCCGCCGGACCGGGAGCCGAATTGGCAATCTCGCATCTAGTGAGGCCTGATAAGTTGATCCCTGTTACTGGCCAAAAATTCCCTTTTCCCTGAAATATTTTCGTCGCGAAGTTTTCCACGGAAAAGCCAATCACATACTGTTGTTGGAATAAGACCGCGACAAGATCGATCTCTGAAGAGCGACAGCAACGGGGGTCTTTGCCATTGGCACTGCTCCCACGTTCACCCCTAGTCAAAGTGCAGGAATGAGAGCGATCCATGTCAAGCAAAACAATCTTTGGCGCTGCATTGGTTGTGTCGTCGTTGTTGCTGGCAAACGTCGGATATGCAGAGCAAATTCCGCCAGTTCACAAAGGACCATGGCCCATACGCAACGGACGCAACTACCAGCCGACCGAGAATGAACTGAGATCATCGCATCTCCGGGATGTCACGCCGGATCAGGCGCGCGAGATCGACCGGTTATACGGTGAGCTCCTGGCGGCACATCCTGCGACGAGAAATTGATCGAGCGGCAGAAGAAGATCAGCCAATGAGATCCATCTGGCAACGATCGAGGATGATCGCAACTGTAGTCGTCATCGTGTTAGGCGCCGGTGCTATAGCTTTGGCTCGACCGCACCCCATCTCCGAACCCGGCTTGGGAACGGAGTGGCAATGCAGCCGCGCTGCGTTCGTCGTCACCTGCAATCACCGCTGAGACGGAGCCTCTGATCCCGATGCGGGGTTTAAACCAACCCACTCCGGCATCAATGACGGTGTTGCTCGATCCTGCGGGGCTTTGGCGATCTGCACCTTATCTGAATTCTTTATCCTCGCTTCATCGTGCAACAGGGCGGAATAGCCAATCCCGCTCGCCTCAACCCGAATGTCTCTTGTGGGTCAAAAGCTGAAGTCGAACCGCCGCGCACCCTCGTCCGCTCCAACCTCGACAGCGGACATCACGCGTTACAGCTGCGAAGTCCGGAAAGTGCCATAGCACTAAATCGCTGCGCGATAGCCCGCTGAAGCGGCGGGCTTACCCCAGGGCGCGGTAACCAATGAGAGATTATCGGTAGCGGGCCGGTCGGCCTGTCTTGAGGATCGAGGTGTCGTCAACCACATGGTCGTGCCGGGAGGCGGCCTGTCGCCGGACCGATCAAGGTGGATCGCGTGCCGGCCACGCTATTTTTTGACCGTGGAGGTTCTCTCGGCCCTGTTCCGCAGGCTGTTTCTGGAGATGCTGGTCGCGGCCCACCATGCCGGCCGCCTGCAGTTCTTCGGCGACCACGCCCGCCTCGCCGACAAGGCTGCATTCAAGGCCTATCTGAGGCCGTTGCGCGAGATCGATTGGGTGGTCTACGCCAAGCAGCCGTTCGCCGGGCCCAGGCAAGTGTTGCGCTATCTGTCGCGCTACACCCACCGCATCGCGATCTCCAATCGCCGGCTGGTGTCCGCCGGCGAGAACTGCGTCGCCTTCAAGTACAAGGACTATCGGATCGAGGGGCCTGGCCGGTATCAGACGATGATGCTGGCGACGACGAGTTTATCCGGCGCTTCCTCATCCACATGCTGCCGAAGGGCTTTCACCGCATCCGTCACTATGGGCTGCTCGCCAGCGGCAATCGCGCCAAAAACATTGCGCACGCGCGCGAGCTGCTCGCCGTGCCGCCTCCCCCAAAAGAACCCGAGACACCCAAAGCAGCGATCGACGAATCCCGCGTGCTGCCGCGGCCATGCCCGTGCTGCGGCGGCCGCATGATCGTGATCGAGACTTTCTCCCGCGGCTGCGAGCCGAAGCACCAACCCACACCGCCAATGGGAGAAATCAGGATCGACACCTCATGATGCCGCCACCGCTGATCAATGGTCGTCCCGACACTCGCTATTCTCGCTGGTTCACCGCCGGTAGCGATCGAACTCGCATCAGTTCCGTGGATTGCACCGCAACGCCGCCCTCAATCGGATCGGCCTACCTCCGCTCCACACTTTTCCACCCACGCAAACCGCGGCCCTTCGAGCTAAGCCGAGCGCGTCGACCGCGGCGCTCCAACCTCCGCAAGCCCAAACTCGCGGCGAAATCCCCATAACGCCCGCGGCAACCTCTGCCCGTAACCCACCGCGATTTCGTGCCTTGGCGCTTTTCGGACGTCGGCCGATGGAGCGCGGGAGAGTTTCGTCATCCCGACGTCCGAAAACCTGCACAGAGGCGGACTCTGGCGGTCCAGCCGCTGACGAAGGAACTAGACGGCGAGTTGCCCGTCCGACGACGTCGCTTCCTGCTCGCTATTCGTCGAGCACCACTTCCGCCACGCGCCCGGACTTGTGCCGACCAATTGGTTGAAGACTCGCGTGAGGTGGCTCTGATCGCTGAAGCCGCACGCCAAGGCCACATCCGATAGCGACGATCGGCCATCGCGCAGCTTCTCCTTGGCAAGCTCGATGCGACGCGACAATAGCCATCTGTGCGCCGGCATTCCAACAGTGCGATGGAACGCGCGCTGGAAATGACTCGCCGACAGGCGGCACTCCCGCGCTACATCCGCGAGCGGCATACCGCCAAGGTTGGCACTGATAATCTCCTTCGCGCGTCGCTCCTGCCATGGCGCAAGCCTGCCGGAGGCAATCCGCGATACCGGCTGCATGCCTCCGTAGGTCTGAGCGATGTGTATCCCAACCGCCAGCGTGACGTGGTCGACAAATAACCGGTTGGCTTGGTCGGGACGGCTGAGCGCCGTTAGGACCGAACTCCCGAGCCTTAAAATCGTGGCGTCCTCGATGCCGAAACCGGGCTTATGGTTCACGTCGCCAATGCGCGGCGCGCTCACGTCGTCAGCGATCGCGTTCAACGCTTCACGGGGCAGGTAAAAAGCGAGGGAGTGATATCGCTCGTCGAGGCGATAACTTCTGCGTTCTCGCCTCATGTCATAGAGACAAGTCTCACCGGCTCGCAAGCCGCACTCTAGGATCCGCCGGCCGTCCTCCCAATACTGGTGAGCGGTTTTATCGCGTAATAGCAACATCACGCCATAAGCATCCACCTGCTGACCTGAGGAAATAGTAGCCGGCAATGGGTCATCACGTCGAATCTCAGTGACGGCCATGATGGCGTTTTGGCGCAGCCGCGTAATGATCGAAGGCCCGGGCGCGACTCGCAGCCGCTTGGCAAGTCCGTCTCCGTAAGCTTCACTAGTCACCATCATGATCCTCTCAAGTGGATAGCGTCATCGTGCTCCCCCTTTGTAGACATGATCGCGATATAGTTTGCTGCGCTGCGCATACGTTGAACGATTCAATCGTTACTTGCCGAAAAGTGCTCTCTTAGAGTTTGCTCACATTCGAACTAGAACGAGCGCCTCAGTCCCGAGGCGAAACTTCCTAAACGGGGAGACAAAACTACATACCATCCATGAAATCCGCCTCGTCTGCGGCAACAACATTTCGACTCATCAGTAAAAGAACAGCCGCATTAGAGCTTTCGCGTTGCGGGGACCAGCTGCTGATTGCGGCGCAAACGTCAAATGGCCGATCATTTCTTAAAAGATGCGGAGTCGTCCATCCATTAATTCCAAGCCCCAATAGGACGATGCGCGGTTCCCTTACGTTGACCGATCATTGTGTACGGCAAAGGGGCATCTGCGGAGTCGATGATGTGGCAAGCATTAGTATGATCAAAAACTGGAGCGACGAAGCCGAAACGCGTGTCTGGTTCCTGTCCGAATGCGGGTGCAGCGCGTGACTGGATGGATGCATACAAACGGCATCCGTCACGAGCGCTCGCCTTTAGCCAAACCCCAGTCCTCCGGCCAGCAATCCACCATGGCAACCGTAGAAGCGAGAGCCTGCACAATTCTTGTCGAATTCGAAAGGGCTCGAACCGAGCTTGTTGGCGAAGCGGTGATACTGACTAACGGAACGGCTGGGATCGTGGACAGGCTTTGGCTTGATGAATTCCACGGCCTCCGAATTTCTATCAGAAACCAAGACGGCAATTGGCCGGTCTCCACAATAAAGATTTGCGGAGCAGCAGGCAACTCAGGGCGGGGCGTACAGCAGTCGCGCGATGGCGCAAGCAAGACCGCTATGGGTCAAAATCTGACCTCAAGCCGGCAACGTTCGATGTCAGTTCATCCCTCAACAGCGGACATTCATACCGCCGCCAGCTAGGTGCGCTAGTGCCAAAAGCAAACGTGCCGCACTTCCATTCCGGGGCTGCTATTCCCTTGGCGCAAAGCGGCGCAACGCGCTCAAGCGCTCCTTGCGGAGCGACTGGTGCGGGCTCCACATTCCACCGTAACAACCAGCCTCGCTCCTAGTCTTCGGACCAGAGGAATATCGCAGTGAAAGGGTTATTGTAGAAAGCGCCGGCCCCTTCACCGACATTGGCATGACGGGACATGGTGTCCCGGACACCGAAGCGGAGTTTACGATGCGTTACATGATGCTGATCCACCACGACGAAGTCGCGCTCGCCAAGGCGCCGCCATGGCTCTGGGACGACTACGCGGTGGGCAAGGAGAACTGAAATATCGCACCGCGAGATTCATTCGCCTCTGCCCACAGCCGGCCCCCATGAGCGTCGATGATAGACCGGCAAATCGACAGTCCCATCCCCATGCCGCTGGACTTCGTAGTGTAAAACGTATCGAACACGCGCTCGAGATGCGACGGATCGATGCCCGGCCCGGAATCGCGCACTGCCACAAGGAGGCCTGTGCGGTCTTGCTTGGTGCTGATCAATAGCTCTCGCGGCCCTGCCTCAACCGAGCCCATTGCTTCGACCGCGTTCAGGACCAGGTTCAGAACCACCTGCTGCAATTGAATGCGATCGCCGTGAACGGGAAATAATCCCTCAGAAAGCCGGGTTTGGGCCCAGACACGATTTTTGATGATTGCGCTTCGCCCCAAAACAATCACCTCATTAATTGCCGCATTGAGATCAAATCGCTCTTTTCGCGGAGGCGCCTTCTTGATCTGCTCACGAATGCGGCCGATGATGTCTCCGGCTCGATCAGCATTGCCAACAACACCGGCGAGCGCTTCCCTGACCTCGCCCAGGTCCGGCGGCTGCATGTCGAGAAAATTCTGGGCCGCGCGGGCGTAGATGCGCACGCTCGCAATCGGTTGCGCGATTTCGTGAGACAGCGAGGCAACCAATTCTCCCATCACGCTCACGCGGTTCATGTGGGCGAAATCCGATTGCATCTGCTCCAATCGCGCCAGCGCTCGTGTGCGATCCTCAATGTCCGTAATTAGAACGTACCAGCGCGCGACGCGCCCGGAGTCATCGCGAATTGGGACGCCACGGTTGTCAAACCATCGATATTCACCGTCGAAGCGCCGCAGGCGTTGCTCGATGTGGTACGGAATCTCGGAGGCCATCGCTGCCGTGAACATTTCAACAACACGTGGAAGGTCTTCAGGATGCACTGCATCGTTTGTTCCCCAGTTTTTTAGCCATTCCAGCGATCGGCCAAAATACTCGAGGCATTGGCGATTGACGGTTTCGACTTCACCGTTCGGGGCCATGATCGCAACGAGACCGGCTATCCCGTCAATTGCCGAACGTGAACTCCGTTCGCTTTCACGCAGCGCTTCCTGCGCGCGCACGATTGCTGTCACGTCTGTACCGGTACCTCGATAGCCATGAAATTCTCCATTGGCATCAGACACCGGCTTGCCGCTCGCCTTCACGTACATCGGAGTGCCGTTGCCGCCCAACACGTGATAGACAAAGTCGCGAAACGGTTGGTGTGAATCAAGGGCTGCCCGGACAAGCCTCCACTTCTCCGGCTCCGTTTCAAGGTCAAGGGCGTGATCCCAACACGCCGTGCCGATTCGATCGGCCGGGCTTGAACCAAACGCGTTGTCGGTCAACAAGGTGAATTTGTAGTTCGGTCCGATTTCCCAAAACCAATCGGAGGCGGTCTCGGCGTAGTCGCGGAACTTCGCCTCGCTCTCCCGCAAAGCTTGCTCGGCCCGCTTCCGCTCCGTCACGTCTATGCCCGTGGCGACAATCTCTAGAAGCTCTCCGCTTGCCGAGAAAACAGGATCGTTAATTGCTTCGACGTGTCTGATCGTTCCATCGGGATGTATGATTCTGAACTCATTGCCGAAGCTTCTCTTTTCGCGCACTGCGCGC
>DATDMA010000089.1:0-9467 GCA_036519015.1 Pseudolabrys sp.
GACGCCGTCGCGCTGACCGGCGGCTCGGAAAAGCCCCGCGATCTTCCCGTGCCCGGCCGCGATCTCGCCGGCATTCATTTCGCGATGGACTTCCTGCCGCAGCAGAACCGCCGCATCAGCAACGAGCCGCAGAGCAACGACATCGCGCCAATCCTCGCGACCGGCAAGAAGGTCGTCGTTATCGGCGGCGGCGACACCGGCTCCGACTGCATCGGCACCTCGATCCGCCAGGGCGCGGTCTCGGTCATCAACCTCGAAGTGATGCCGCAGCCGCCCGAGAAAGAAAACAAGGACCTCACCTGGCCGCTGTGGCCGCTGAAGCTGCGCATCTCGTCCAGCATCGAGGAAGGCGCCAATCGCGAATTCGCGGTGATGACGCAGAAATTCTCCGGCGAGAACGGCCATGTGAAGAAGCTGCACTGCGTGCAGGCCGACGCCAAGTTCCAGCCGATCCCTGGCACCGAGTTCGAGATCGAAGCCGATCTGGTGCTGCTGGCCATGGGCTTCGTGCATCCGGTGCACGAGGGCATGCTGGAGTCGCTCGATGTCGCGCTCGATCAGCGCGGCAATGTCAGCGCCGACACGAACGCCTATCTCACCTCGGTGCGAAAAGTGTTTGCCGCCGGCGACATCCGCCGCGGCCAGTCGCTGGTGGTGTGGGCGATCCGCGAAGGCCGCCAGTGCGCGCACTCGGTCGACAAGTTCCTGATGGGAACGACGACGCTGCCGCGGTGAGCGGACTTAGCCGTCCCACTCCGCTCGTCCCCGCGAACGAACACGAAAGCGGGGACCCAGCGAAAAATGCATTCGCGTTATCAGTGTGACCCCTGGATTCCCGTTTGCGCGGGAATGAGCGGAGATTGGCGCAGCGTGCCTAGGGCACTACGCGAGCTAAACTACCTGAACCAGTCGAACGGACCAGGCGACTGCCGCACCGGCTGTGGCGGACGCGGCGCTGCGAAATCGAACGGCCCGCGCGGGCGCTGTGGTTCGACCGTGCGCTTCGGCCTGGGCTTGGTGGAGGCCGCCTGGGCCGTGCGTTCCGCCGGCTCCTTCTTCGGCTCGACCGCTGCGGCAGCGGCGGGCGGCAATTCAACGGCGGCGGCGGCAGGGAGAGCCGCGATTGACGCCGGCGCCGGCGACTGAACGGCGGCGACCGGCTGCGTCGGGCGCGGCGCATCGCTGCCGAGCGGCCAGACGAAATCGTCGGCGCGACCGCGCGGCGCATAGACCGGGTCGCCCTTCACCAGCACCTGCGACGCAATGGAGTCGCCGTGCGTGGGACCGCTCGCGCTGGCGCCGAGCAGCTGATCCGAATTGGCCGGCGTATTGGTCAGCGGCACCACCGGCCCGGCCAAAGGCCGCGCGGCAGGCTTGTTGTCGCCCGGCACCGGCGCGATCGGCCCGGAGGGCAGCGCCACCGGCACGCGGTTGCTCATGGAGCGGCGTAGTTCGCGCTCGACATAGTGCGCCAGCTTGCGCGCGCCGTATTTGGTGAAGAAGACGCCGTCGCCGGAGCGGAGGCGGCGCGTCTGGCCTTCATAGTCGGGGCCAAAGTTTGTGTACTTTCCGCCCTCGTCGACGAAGCCGTCCCACACGTCGATGTAGACGACGCCGGCGCGCTCGGCGCGCGCACGATAGAGATCGTTGAGATAGGACACATCGGCGGTGGACTTGGTGCCGCGAATCGAGGGCAGACCGACCCAGAACACCGGCACGCCTTTGCTCTTGAGCGCGGCGAGCGTCTCGTCGATGCGCCGTGTGTAGACCTTCTCCCACTCCTGGCTGCGGAACTCGAAGGTGCCGTTACCCGTCTTTCCGCGCGGCGGCTCGGTCGCGGCGATGGTCGCCTGCTCGGCGCTTGCGGGCGCGTCCGGCTTCGGCGCCGTTGCGTCTGCTGCGCTTTTGTCCTGAGCATCCTTGGGCTTCTTCTCGGCGTCCTTCTTATCCGCCTCCTTCTTGTCCGCCTCTTTCTTCTCGGCGTCCTTCTTGTCGGCTTCTTTGGCGAGGTCGCGCTCGCGGATGCTCTGCCGGTCACTGATGCCGAGCATCATGACGACGTAATTGGCCTTCTCCTGCGTGAGGATGTCGCGCGCCTCGTGCCACCAGTCGAGATCGCTTTTGGCGTCGTAGCGCAGCAGGCCCGATTGCTGCTTGTTCTTGCGCAGGATGCCGACCTCGGGCGTGTCGGAGAACGCATCCTCGAGCCCGTAGGCAAGCCAGTCTGCCATGCCGTCGCCGAGCACCACGACCGATGTCGTCGGCGCGGGCGCATCTTTGTCCGGCTTGCGCGGGGACGGCGCGCGCGACGAACTCTCGAACGGCTGCGGCGCATGCTGCTGCGGCTGATAGCCCGGATAATCGCGATCGCGCTCGTAGGGCTGCTGCCGTTGCTGCGGTTGCTGCTGCTCGAACGGCCCGAACAGATTCTGCAGGAAGCCGCCCTGCTGCTGCCGTTGCGGCTTCTGGCGCCGCTGCTGCTGCTGGTAGTCGTTACCGCCGCCGAATCCGCCGAACCACTGCGCCTGGGCGGGCTCGGTGACGGCGACCGCGATCGCGGCCAAGCCGGCGCATTCGGCGGCGGCCAGAAGGGCCACCCCGACGAGCCAGCGCGAGACCCGGATTTTGCCAATCATGCAGATCGCCCAAGGCCTTGGAGCAATGGACACCGGGCAGCCGAAAGCCGCCCCTCGCCCGCCGCTATGGGCCAATAGCACGCCAAAAATGTCAACTCGAAGGTCGCCGGGTGGTTACCCCTGCGGGCGCTTCGGCGCCCCAGCGCGCGCCTTACTGCGCGCGAAGCTGGTCAAGGATGCCGGCCGAGGCGAAGCCGTCCGGGACCCGGCCGATCTTCGTCTGGAAATCGCGGATGGCAGCGCGGGTCTGGGCGCCGAGCCGGCCGTCCGGGTCGCCCACGTCATAGCCGTGCCGGACCAACAATTCCTGCAGCTCCAGCCGTTCGCTGCGCGAGAGCACGCGCTCGTAGCGCGGCCAAGCTTGTGCGAACGGCGCGGCGCCGCCTAGCCGGTCGGCCAGATGTCCGATGGCCAGCGCATAGGCTTCGGCCGGGTTGTATTTCATGATGACGCGGAAGTTCGGCAGCATCAGGAAGCCCGGGCCTTGCACGCCCGCAGGCACCAGCAGGAAAGCGCGGTCGTCCGGCCGCGGGAACGCCTTATCGCCGGCGCGTGTGATGCCGGCGCGCTCCCAGTCGCGGATGGTCATAAGTTGCCGATGATCGGCGAGCATGAAGTTGAGGGTCGCCGGCACAACGACCTCGTAGCCCCAGGTCTCGCCGGAAATCCAACCGTCCTTCTTCAGGTTGTTGGCAGTCGAGGCGATGAGATCGGGCATCGAGTCGATTACGTCGCGGCGGCCGTCGTGGTCGAAATCGACGGCGTAGCGCTTGAAGGCGGTCGGCATGAACTGGGTAGGGCCGAAGGCGCCGGCCCAGGAACCGACCAGCTTCTTGGCCGGCACGTCACCGCGCTGAAGGATCTCGAGCGTCGAGAGGAATTCGTCGCGGAAATAGTTCTGCCGCCGGCCGATACAGGCGAGCGTCGCCGTGGAGCGCAGCACCGGCCGGTCGCCGGCGATCGTGCCGTAATTGGTCTCCACGCCCCAGATCGCCGTGATGACATGGCGGTCGACGCCATAGGCGCGCTCTACCGCGTCGAAGGTGGTGCGGTATTTCTCCAGCAGAGCGCGCCCTTTGGCGATGCGCTCGTCGGTTACCAGGACGTCGAGATAGTCCCAGAACGCCTTGGTGAATTCCGGCTGGTTATCGAGCAGATCCATGATCCGCAGGTCGGGCGTCAGCGTGGCCGTGTAGGCCTCGAAAGTCTGGCGCGAAATGCCGCGCCTGGCTGCCATCGGCCAAAGGCGGGAGATGCAGGCCGGGAACTCCGCCGCCGCGTCGCGGATCGCCTCGGCGCTCATCTGCGGGCTGCCGGAGGCGCCGGATTCACCGCTCCATATCGCGGTGCTGGGCCGGGCGATCACCTTGGGCGGCGAGATCGAGCCGGTCACGTCTGAATAGGCATTGGCGACGCGGCCGCCCTGCGCCGCAGCGCTGCCGGTCAGCGCCGCGACCAAAGCCGCGGCAAGAAGATAGGGTCGCGTCTGTTGCATGCCCTGCTGGGTTCCCGCAGCCCCAACGTCAGCCCAATACCCTATGGGTGCCCGCATATCGTTTCCAGCGCGTTAATGAACTACCCCTCCCCCGCCTTTCCTCCGGCTGGACCCGCTCGCGCCACCATGCTTTCTGCTCAGTCGGAAGCCATCTTCACACTTTCCCGGAACCGTCATCCCGCATGAGCCGTATCCGCAAAGCCATTTTCCCTGTTGCCGGACTTGGAACCCGCTTCCTGCCGGCAACCAAAGCAATGCCAAAAGAAATGCTGCCGGTGGTCGACCGGCCGCTGATCCAGCACGTCGTCGACGAGGCGCGTCAGGCCGGCATCGAGCATCTGGTCTTCGTCACCGGCCGCAACAAGGGCGTGATCGAGGACCATTTCGACCGCCAGGTCGAGCTGGAAGTGACGCTGGTCGAGCGCGGCAAGAAGGCCGAGCTCAAGCTGCTGGAGGAACATCTGCCACCGGCGGGCACAGTCAGCTTCACGCGCCAGCAATCGCCGCTCGGTCTCGGCCATGCGGTGTGGTGCGCGCGCGAGCTCATCGGGCATGAGCCCTTCGCGCTGCTGCTGCCGGACGTGCTGGTGCAGCACCCGCGTGGCTGCTTGGCACAGATGATCGATGCCGCGGAGAAGCTCGACGACAACGCCAACATCATCGCCGTCGAGGAAGTGCCGGCCGACCGCGTGCACATGTACGGCGTGGTCGGCGTCGGCGAGAGCAAGGGCAAAGCGTTTTCGATCACCAAGATGGTCGAGAAGCCGAAGGCCAGCGAAGCCCCCTCCAATCTCTCCATCACCGGCCGCTATATCCTGCAGCCGGAGATCTTCGATATCCTGGAGAAACAGGCGGCCGGCGCTGGCGGCGAAATCCAGCTCACCGACGCGATGGTGGCGCTGTCGCGCACCCAGCCCTTCTACGGCCTCCAGTTCGAGGGACGCAGCTACGACTGCGGCTCCAAGATCGGCTTCCTCAGCGCCAATGTCGCCTATGGTCTCGAGCGTCCCGATCTCGCGCCCGAATTCCGCGCCGAGATCAAGCGGCTGCTCGGGGAGAAATAGCCGCGGCTTGCGTGCCCCGGACGCGGCGCAGCACGAGCGTTAGTTTTCCCGCTCATTTGTGCGGGCTTCTCAACCGTCATGCCCGGCTTTATGCCGGGCATCCACGTCTTTCTTCTCTCTCTTGAAGCAAGACGTGGATGGCCGGGACAAGCCCGGCCATGACGCCACTGAATCTTTGCGGGCGGAAAATGCGTTGGCAAAGTGCCGAGCCGCGCCCGCAAAATTTTTACTTCTGCAGTCGTAATCCGACCAGGAACGTGCTCGCCGTATAGTCGACGCCGGCGACATTCGAACGCAGCCAATCCTGCCGGAATTCGCCTTTGATCTGGATCGAGCGATCGACCTTGTAGGTGAGCCCGAGCCCGAACGAATACCGGTTGTCGTCGCGATCCGAGAACGTCCCGCCGCTGTCGGTGACGGCGTCCTTATAGGTATCCAAGCCGACGCCGAGCTTCACCGTGCCGATCAGCCAGCGGCGGAATGCATGGTCGACCTGCACGCCGGCGTCGCGATAAAAGACGCCGGGGACGTTCGG
This sequence comes from Pseudolabrys sp., assembly GCA_036519015.1. GTDB lineage: Bacteria > Pseudomonadota > Alphaproteobacteria > Rhizobiales > Xanthobacteraceae > Pseudolabrys. The sequence goes on from DATDMA010000089.1 coordinate 5,731, forward strand.
AATGGTCGACTCGCCGATCGTTGAGGTCGCCGTGAACTTCACGGTCGTGAGCCCGGTCGCGTTCCATATGAGCGAGGCGTTGCCGATCATCCCGCTCAGGTCGGCCAGGCGCGGGTCGTCATACGTGCGCTGCACATAACCGACCGACACGTCGCCGGTGAGCACGCGCGTGATTTCGAAGCTCGATCCGATGTTGCCGTCGATGCCCCTCGAATTGCGGTGATAGCCGTTCACGTCCATTTCGAGATCGTGCACGCGCTGGTCGGTGCCGACCTCGACGAAGGGCGTCACGCCCGGCAGCAGATCGTAGCCGCCGCGCAGGCGAACGCCGTATTGATTGTAGTTGCGGTCCTCGTTACTGGCGGTCGTGCCATCGGTGAGCTGCGAGTCCTGATATGACGTGCGCTCCGCATCGCCTTTGATCGACACATCGACGCGATTGAAGCGTTGCCCGACCCCGGCGCTGCCCCCGAAGGTCGTGTAGACCGGGAGCTTGGCCAGTCCCGCTTGCAGGTTCGGGCTGCCGGGATTGTCGGTCGAGACCAGCACGCGGCTGCCGAGATCGATGCGCGTGTCGCGCGTCACGTCGATGCGGCCATCGACGCGGCCGTTAAGATTGGGTCGGCTCAGCGTCGGCGTCTCGTCGGGGCTGAAGCCGGTATAGCTGCCGCGCAGCTCGGCCTTGAGCTCGTGCCGCGACCAGTCCGACTGCACACGCAGTTCCGGCGCGACAGTATAGAGCGCGGCGCCCTTCCCGTTCGGTCCCTGTCCTGGGTTCGTGTTGTAGCCGCCGATGAACTCGACCGCGGGAAACAGATCGAACGAGCCGGCGCGGAGGCCGACCGGCGCATAAGGATCGTCGGGCTCGATGTGCGCGCGGTGCTTCGGCAGCGGCCGGCGAATGGGCCCGAGTTCGACCGGGGGCGTGCCCGGCGCTTGCGCGTAGGTGCCGGTGGCGGACGTGGGCTTTTGATACGGCGACGGCGTCACCGGCGCAGGCAGGCCTGGCGCAATCGTCTGCGTATCGGTGCTGGTGTTGGCGCCGGTGCGCTTCGGCGCGTACTTCCGTGTGTTGCTCGAGTCGAAACCGGTATCACCGGCGCCCGAGGCCGGCGGGGTGAACACGGCAGAGGCCGGCGCCTGCGCGAAGGGCGCGCGATTCGATTGCTGGAAGCGCGGTGGACTGCGCGGATCGGATTGCAAACTGGGCGCCAGCGGATCGGGATAGCCGGGCGGCTGTGTCTGCGCGCGCACAGTCCCACAGCCCAGCGCGACGCAGGCGGCTGCGAGCAGCCGCGCACCATATGGCGCTGCCGGGCATGGAAGACGAAGGCGCTGCACGTCCGGTCCTTAAAGCCCCCTGATGCCCGCCGCGGACGTGCCGAAAGCGGCACGTCCGCCGAACGGGCGGGAAGTGGTTAACGGACGTTAAAAGGGGATGGTTAACGAGGGGTTGATGGCCTTTACCCTCGCCCGCTGTATCTTCGTCATTCCGGGGCGCACGCGCTAGCGTGCGAACCCGGAATCCAGCGACGAGAACTGTGCTTGCGTCTGGATTCCGGGTTCGGCGCTCCGCGCCGCCCCGGAATGACCAGTTAGTTCACACCCACCCCTGCAATTCGCGGGTGACGACGTCGCGGATCACGGTCATGCCGCGGTCGGTGTCGTTGAGGCAGGCGATGTGCGCGAAGTTCGCGCCACCGGCGTGCTTGAAGATCTCGGCATTTTCCATGGCGATCTCTTCCAGCGTCTCCAGGCAGTCCGAAGCGAAGCCCGGCGTGATAACGGCAAGGCTCTTCACGCCCTTCTCGGCGAGCGATTTTACCGTCGCGTCGGTATAGGGCTTGAGCCATTCCGCCGTGCCGAAGCGCGACTGGAACGTCATCATCAATTGCTTGTCGTCGCGCCCGAGCCGTTCACGCAGCAGCCGGGTGGTGGCGGCGCACTGACAATAATAGGGATCACCCTTGTGCAGGTATTCCTCCGGCATGCCGTGGAACGAGGCGACGATCACATCAGGCGTAAAGGGGAGCTTCGCCACGCCCTCCTCCAACGATGCGGCAAGGGCTTCGATATAAGACGGCTGATCGAAATAAGCGGGCGCGACGCGCAGCGCTGGCTGCCAGCGCATCGTCACCAATGAGTCGAAAGCCTTGTCGGCGACCGTCGCCGTCGTCGCGGCCGCGTATTGCGGATAGAGCGGCACCACGAGGATACGGTCGCAACCGGCCTTCTGCATTGCATCGAGCCGCGAGGCGATCGACGGATTGCCGTAGCGCATCGCCCAATCGACCAGCAGGCGCGGATCGTCAGCAAGGCTCGCGCCAAGCTTCTCGGACTGCGAGCGCGTGATTGTCTTGAGGAAGGACTCGTCGCGCTCCTTGTTCCAGATCTTTTGGTAGTCGCGCCCTTTGCGGCCCGGGCGCACGGTCAGGATGATGAGATTGAGGATGAGCCACCACTTGACCCGGTTCTCCTCGATCACACGGCGGTCGGAGAGGAACTCCTTCAGGTAGCGCCGCATCGACCAATAGTCGGTGCCGTCGGGCGTGCCGAGATTGACCAGGAGCACGCCGATGCGGCGCTGCGGCAAGGCCGGATGACCGGGCGGCTTGTGCGATGTGTCGCTCATGACGTCAATCAGAGGCAAAGGGCGCGTAGGGTCAAGCATAATGCGCGCTATTTCGTGCCGAGACGCACGGGGGACAAGACTTGGCTAGCTCATCGGCCTGTCGTCGGCGATCACCTTGCCGTCATTCGGTAATGAGCCCGGCGGCACGAGCGTCACCACACCCTTGAGCTTGGTGAGCGCGTGCAGGGTCGCCGCGACGGCCGTCTCAAGCGCGCCATCCGGCGCGGCGCATTCGGCCATCAGCGTCATGGTGTCCTGCTCGCCGGCGCGCCCGACCACCAGCCGCAGCCGCTTGAGCGCGGGATGGCGCGCGGCGAGTTCGGCGATCTGCTTGGCGTGCACGAACATGCCTTTCACCTTCGCCGCCTGGTCGGCGCGGCCCATCCAGCCCTTGAGGCGGATATTGGTGCGGCCGCAAGCAGAGACGCCCGGCAGCACCGCGGAGAGATCGCCGGTGGCGAGACGGATCATCGGATAATCCGGATTGAACGAGGTCACCACCACCTCGCCGACGTCGCCGTCGGCGACAGGATCGCCGGTGCCAGGGCGCACGATCTCGACGATCAGTGTCTCGTTGACGATCAAGCCGGCGTGGGCACCGCTCTCGTAAGCAATGACGCCAAGCTCCGCGGTCGCATAGCATTGCAGCACGGCAACCCCGCGCCGGGAAAGCTCGTCGCGCAGCGACGTCGGCAACGCCGCACCGGAGACCAGCGCGCGCTTGATCGAGGACGCGTCCTTGCCGGTCTTCTCGGCGGTATCGAGCAGGATCTTCAGGAAGTCGGGCGTGCCTCCAAAACCCGATGGCTTGTAGTGCGCGATCGCCTCGAGTTGCTGCTCGGTATTTCCGACGCCTCCGGGAATGACCGCGCAGCCCAGCGCATGCGCGCCGGTCTCGATGATGAAGCCGCCGGGCGTGAGATGATAGGCAAAGGAATTGTGCACGATGTCGCCGGCACGAAAGCCGGCGGCGAACAGCGCGCGCGCCGCGCCGTATGGGTCCGCGCCCTCGCCTTGCGGCTCGAAGATCGGGCCGGGCGACATCAGGAGGCGCTTCACCTTGCCGGGCGGCGCGACGTTGAGCCCGCCGAACGGCGGATCGTCT
>DATDMA010000090.1:0-5571 GCA_036519015.1 Pseudolabrys sp.
AGAGGGAGCCATGGGATACGACGCAGTTATCGAAGAATTCAGCACGGTATCCGCTAAGGGGCAGACCACTGTTCCTAAGGCGATCCGCCAAGCCCTTTCTCTCAACGAAGGCGACCAAATTGCGTTTCGCATTGACGAGAAGGGCGTAACGCTGCGGCGCGCGGATGAAACGCGAGAAGACCCCGCAATTGCTTCGTTCCTAACTTTTCTGGCGAGGGATATCGAGAAGTCGCCGCAGAACGTCAAAGCGCTTTCGCCAGCTTTGGCGAAACGTATCGCCGCGCTCGTTGAGGGCGTCGAACTCGATCTTGACGCTCCCATTGAAGGCGACGTTGACCTCTGACAGCGCCTCTCACCATTAACGGGTGGACAATTCTCGCCCATCCGCTTTTTCTCGGCCAGATTGAAAAATTGGTCGCGTCGGTTGAGGCCGCCCGAAAAAGAGACCCCCAAAACTACAGGCGCACTCCAAACGCTAAAGTCCTGGCGGCAATCGCCGAGATTGCCCTCAACCGGATTCCGCAAGACCCATCCAATGCCCGATATCGCCAGGGCGACACCCTTGGCGAAGAGTACAAGCACTGGTTCCGCGACAAATTTGGCAATGGCAGATTCCGCATTTTCTTCCGCTTCGATCAAAAATCAAAAATCATCATCTATGCTTGGGTCAACGACAGCACCACTCTAAGAGAATACGGTTCAAAGACGGACGCTTATGCTGTGTTCTCAAAAATGCTGAACGGCGGAAATCCACCGGATGAATGGTCCTCTCTTGTTGCAGCGTGCGACCCGGCCGAAATGGCAGCTGTTGCCACAGAGAAACTAACCACCACTTTTTTGAGTGATGATTGATCTTGGCGCGAGCGACCGCGCCCTTGTCCTGACGTTTCCGTTTTCCGCTAAGCTCGGTCCGCGGCGTTTTCAGCAGAGCGATAAAGCACCCTACTCCGCCGCCGGATCGGCCTCGCGGATGAAATCCTGTTCGGCGATCCACGTCTTCAGGAATGCGACGCAGGCCTTAACCTTCTGCGGAATGACCGGCGCCTTCGGATACACAGCGAGCAGCGGCCGCGGCGCCATGCGATAGCGCGGCAGCACCGCAACAAGCGTCCCCGCGGCGAGATCGTCGGCGACGCTGTAGCGCGGCACCAGCGTGATCCCGAGCCCGGCCAACGCCGCCTTACGCAGGGCCAGCGCGTGGTTGGAGAAAAACGCGCCGCGCACCTTCACCGGCACAGGCCCCTTCGGTCCCTCGAAACGCCACAGCGTATCGTTGGGCGATACGTTCACATGCACGAGACAGGCATGCTCGGAGAGCTCGGCCGGCGTCGATGGCCGTCCAGCGCGCGCGAGATAATCGGGCGAGGCGCACACCGCCCAGTCGAGCGTGGCGATCTCCTCCTCCACCACCGAGGAGCTGCGCACGGTGGAGAAACACAGCACGAGATCGAGGCTGCGCTCGGCGAAATCATACGAGCCGCGATAGGGCGTATTCTCCAGCACTAGAGACACACGCAGGCGCGGCTGCACCTTGGCGAAGGCGACGACGGCGTCGGACAGATGCGTGGTGCCGAACGACTTCGGCGCCAAAATCTTGAGCGTGCCCACCGGTTCGGTGCGCGTGCGCAGGATCGCGCGCTCGTTCGTCTCGATGTCGCGGAACACTGTTTCGCAGAAATCGAGATAGGCGTGACCTTCGTCGGTGAGGTTGAGCGAGCGCGTCGAACGGTTGAGCAGGCGCACGCCGAGCCGCGCTTCGAGATCGCTCACATGCCGCGAGATCAGTGCGCGCGACAGCCCGAGCTGGGTCGCGGCGATGGTGAAGGAGCCCGAGCGCACCACGCGCACGAAGCTTTCCATGGTGCGAAAACGGTCCAATGTACGTTCGTTAGTCCAGGCTGTCGCCGGCTGCGATCTATTGTTGCAACATACACAACAATACTGTGCGAATTTAGCGGCTTCTAAGCGCTAATGTCAAAGCCTATAGTGCTGCCCAAGGGCAAGGGCGCGGAACAACGCGCGCAATTGAAACAGGGAGAACGTCGGGCCGAGGGCATGCGCGATCCGCCAGGATCGCCCGCCGTCGCCTGTTGCAAAAAACATGACAGTGTCCTCACAAGGCAAAGCGCCGGCCGCCGCCGCGCGCACGCAGACTTCCTCCGAGATCGCCGCTGTGGATCGTCCGGTCCCGGCCGGCGTCAATGCTGCCGCCTTCGGCAGCGACGTGGTCGCCGACGCTCTGCGCGCGACCGACATCCCCTATATCGCGCTCAATCCCGGTGCGAGCTATCGCGGGCTGCACGACAGCCTGGTGAACTATCTCGGCAACGAGAAGCCGCAGATGCTGCTCTGCCTGCATGAGGAGAGCGCGGTCGCCATCGCCCAGGGCTATGCCAAGGTCACCGGCAAGGCCATGGCCGCCGCCGTGCACTCCAATGTCGGCCTGATGCACGCGACCATGGCCGTATTCAACGCCTGGTGCGATCGCATGCCGATGGTGATCCTCGGCGCCACCGGCCCGGTCGATGCGACCAAGCGGCGCCCCTGGATCGATTGGATCCACACCTCTGCCGATCAGGGCGCGCTCATCCGCAATTACACGAAATGGGACGATCAGCCGGCCTCGCCCGGCGCAGCGCGCGAAGCCGTGCTGCGCGCCAACTGGATTGCCAATACGGCGCCGTGCGGGCCGACTTACGTCAATCTCGATGCCGAGATGCAGGAGTCGAAACTCCCCGACCCCATCGCGCCGATCGACGCCAAGCGCTTCATGCCGCCGGTTGAAAGCGCCGCATCGGCCGAGGCGGTCGCGCAGGCCGCCGACCTTTTGCGCCACGCCAAGCATCCGGTGATCCTTGCCGGCCGCGTGTCGCGCGATCTCGGGGCCTGGAACAAGCGCATTGCGCTGGCCGAGCGGCTCAATGCACTGGTCGTTACGGACCTGAAGATCGGCGCGTCGTTCCCGACCGATCATCCGCTGCATGCCGGCGCGCCGGGCGGCACCGTCCTTTCGCCCGAGGCGATCGAGGCTATCCGCAAGGCCGACGTCATTCTCAGCCTCGACTGGGTCGACGTCGCCGGCACCTTCAAGGCGGTCGGCGGCAATGTCGCCGCCAAGGTCGTCCAGGTCTCGGTCGACCATCGCCTGCACAATGGCTGGAGCATGGACTACCAGGGTCTGCCGCCGGTCGATGCCTTCCTCGCCTGCGAGCCGGATGCGGCCGTGCCCGCCCTTCTGGAAGCGCTGGGCCTTGGCAGCCGCCACGCAACGGCCTCCGGCACCAAGGACTATCCCAAGCCGCCCGAGGGCCAGCTTACCGTCGATCATCTGACCGACGCGCTGCGCCGCGCGGTCGGCGACCGGCCGACCTCCCTCACCCATATTTCGTTGTCCTGGAACGGTGCGAGCTGGCATTTCCGTCACCCGCTCGACTATCTCGGCTCAGACGGCGGCGGCGGCGTTGGCGGCGGCCCCGGCATCTCGGTCGGCGCAGCCTTGGCGCTGAAGGGCTCCGGCCGTCTTGCCGTTGCGGTCTGCGGCGACGGCGACTTCCTCATGGGCGTGACTGCGCTCTGGACAGCGGCGCATTACCACATTCCCTTGCTGGTCGTGGTCGCCAACAATCGCTCCTTCTTCAACGACGAATTGCATCAGGAGCGCGTCGCCCGCATGCGCAACCGTCCGGTCGAGAACCGCTGGGTAGGCCAGCGCATCTCCGAGCCCGACATCGACCTCGCGTCGATGGCGCGCGCGCAAGGGGCGGAAGGCTTCGGCCCGGTGACCGAGATCGGCGATCTCAAGGCCACCTTCGAAAAGGCCATCGCCGCCGTCGAAGCCGGCAAGGTCGCCGTGGTCGATGTCCGCGTCGCGCCGGGCTACACTGCGGCCACCACCGCGGCCATGACCCGCAAAAGCGATTAGGATCGGGCTTATGCTGTCTCCGTCAGCCTCGCCGACCGATGCCATCCTGGTGGCGGACGACATCTATGTCCGCTTCGACACCACCGAAGGCCCGGTGGTCGCTGTCGACCACATGTCCTTCGACGTCCGCCCGGGCGAATTCCTCTCGGTGATCGGCCCGTCCGGCTGCGGCAAGTCGACCTTGTTCAATGTCATCGGCGGGCTGCTCACCAGCCACGAGGGCACAGTCAGCGTCGCCGGCGAGACTATCGCCGGCCCGCACAAGTCGATCGGCATGGTGTTTCAGGAGGAGTCCACCTTCCCCTGGCGCAACGTCACCGACAACGTCGCCTTCCCGCTCGAGCTCACCGGCATGCCGAAGGACAAGCGCATCGAGCGCGCGCGGCACTTCATCTCGCTGGTCGGCCTCACCGGCTTCGAGAAGCGCTTTCCGGGCGAATTGTCCGGCGGCATGCGCCAGCGCGTCTCGCTCGCGCGCACGCTCGCCTCCGAGCCGAAAATCCTCCTGATGGACGAGCCCTTCGCCGCGCTCGACGAGCAGACGCGGCTGCTGCTCGGCGACAAGGTGCTTCAGATCCAGCAGCAGCTGAAGCAGACGACGCTGCTGATCACCCACAACATCACCGAGGCGGTGCAGATGTCCGACCGCATCCTGGTGATGACCTACCGCCCCGGCAAGCTCAAGCGCATCGTGGAGATCAACCTGCCGCGCCCGCGCACCTCCGAGATCGTCGGCAGCGAAGCCTTCGGCCGCTATGTCGCCGAGATCTGGGCCGATCTGCGCGAGGAAGCGAGCCGCGGCATGAGGGACGAGGAAGCCCACGCCTTGCACGAGGGCTCCGCATGAGCGCCACGACGAGCGCCGTAGTGCCGGCCCGCCGCCCCTCTTCGTTCGGCGACTATGTGCCGGCCCTTACCGGCCTTGCCACCGTGGTCGCCTTCTTCGTCATCATCGAAGTGCTGATCCGCGTCGGCATCATCAACCGCTTCATCGTGCCGCCGCCCTCGGAGATCATCGGCAGCTTCGGCCGCGTCATCGTCGAGGAGCACGTGTTCCGCCGCTTCCTGCTGACGCTCGGCGAATGCCTCGCCGCCGGCATCATGATCACCGTCTTCGGCGTCGCCGGCGGCGTGCTGATGCACCGCTACAAGCTGCTGCAGCAGGCCTGCGAAACCTGGGTCGCGGCCTTCGCCGCCGCGCCCGTGGTGCTCGCCTATCCGCTGTTCATGGTGATCTTCGGCCGCAGCGCCTGGACCATCATCATGATCGGCTTCGTCGCAGCGTTGCCGCCGGTGATCCTGAAAACGCTCGAGGGCATGTCCGGCACCCGCAAGGTGCTGGTGAATGTCGGCAAGAGCTTCAACCTCACGAGCAGCCAGCAGTTCTGGAAGATCATGTTCCCCGCCGCCATGCCAACCATCTTCGTCGGCATCAGGCTCGGCTTGATATTCGCGCTGATCAACATTGTCGGCGTTGAGTTCCTGATCAACTACGGCGGGCTCGGCCAGCTCATCAACGATCTCTCCGAACGCTACGATCTCGCCGGCACCTATGCCGCGATCTGTTTCGTGATCCTGGTGAGCGTCCTCTTCTTCATGGCGTTGGAAAAGGCCGAGCGATGGCTCAGACCGGTCGACTGACACAGGCG
>DATDMA010000091.1:0-7523 GCA_036519015.1 Pseudolabrys sp.
CGTCGCCATCGGGCTGACGCTGATTTTCGGCGTGATGAAGATCCTCAACGTCACGCACGGCTCGTTCTACGCCTTCGGCGCCTACGGGGCCGCGACCGCCGTCGGCATCTCCGCCAATGCCGACTGGCCGCCGGCGCTCGGTTTCCTGTTCATGATCGCGCTTGCCATGGGGATCGGCCTCGTCATGGGGCTGGTGCTCGAGCGCGGCATCCTGCGGCTGGTCTATGGCCGCGACGAGGTCGTGGTCGTGCTCGTCACGTATGCCGTGTTCCTCATCCTCGAGGACGTCATCGTGCTGATCTGGGGGCCGCAGTCTTACGCCGCCTATCAGCCGATGGTCGCGGCCGGAAACATCGAGATCGGCAACCTCGTCCTCTCCAATTACGACATCATTCTCGTGGCTTTGGCGGCATTGCTCGCGGGCCTTGCATACTGGATGCTCAAGTTCACACGCTATGGCCGGCTGCTTACAACCGTGATCTTCGACCGCGAGACGGCGGCCGCCTTCGGCATCAATGTCACGCTGGTCTACACCGTCACCTTCGTCATCGGCGCCATGCTCGGTGCGCTCGGCGGCGCGGTGATGGCGCCAAAGATTTCCGTGACGCTGGGCATCGGTGTCGAGGTGATCGTGCTCGCGTTCGCGGTGGTCGCCATCGGCGGCATGGGTTCGATCGAAGGCGCACTGATCGGCGCGCTCATCGTCGGCATCTGCCGCGCCGCCGCGGTGCATCTTGTTCCGCAGGTGGAGCTCTTCGTCATCTACGGCGTGATGGCGCTGGTACTGGTGATCCGCCCTTACGGTCTGTTCGTGCGCGCACAGCCGAGGAAAATCTGACATGCGCGCGCGCACCCATCTCGTCGGAGCGGTGCTGTTCCTCCTCGCGGCGGCGGCCGGTCCTCTGCTGCCGAATTGGGTCGCTTCGCTCGCGACGATTGCCTTCGCCAATGCGCTGGTGGTGCTCGGCCTCGTCGTACTGTGGCGCGCCGGCCTCGTCTCGTTTGGGCAGGCGCTCTATTATTGCATCGGCGCTTACATCGTGGCGCTGATCGGCCGCTGGACCGGGTTCTCCGACGCCATTGTCCTGGTGCTGCTCGGCGGCCTTGGCGCCGGGCTGGTGGCGGCGCTGGTCGGCCTGCTGCTCGCGCGCTATCGCGAGATCTTCTTCGCCATGCTGTCGCTCGCGCTGTCGATGATCCTCTACGGCGTGCTGGTGAAGACCGAGTCGCTCGGCTCGACCGACGGCTTCAGCGTCGCGACGCCGACCTTCCTCGGATACGCCCCGCATGCGCGCGCGCTCGGCCTCGCGCTCTACTGGCTGACTCTCGCCATCGGCGCGATCTCGGCCGTGCTCATCGGCGCGTATTTCCGTTCGGTCGCCGGCAGCCTCGCCGCGCCCATCCGCGACAACGAAATCCGCGTCGAGTTCCTCGGCGTCTCCGTCACCGGCATCATCCACACCAAGGTCATCATCGCCGGCATCCTCGGCGGCCTCGGCGGCGCGCTCGCCGCGCTCGCCATCGGCCATGTCGACCCCAACATGGCCTATTGGACCACGTCCGGCGGCTTCGTCTTCGTCACCATCCTCGCCGGCGCGGGCTCGGTCGCCGCCGCCTTCATCGGCTCGCTAGCGTTCGAGGCGCTGCGCTCGTTCGCGGTCGATGTCATGCCCGGCCTGTGGCAGATGGTGCTCGGTTCGGCGCTGCTGCTGACGATCCTGTTCCTCCCCGACGGCCTCGGCTCGCTGGTCAAGCGCTTCAGGCGCAGCGCGGAGGCGAAGCCGTGAGCGACATTCTCGCTGTCCGCGATCTGGAGAAGACCTTCGGCTCGCTGGTCGCCGCGCGCGACATTACCGTGAGCGTGCCGGCCGAACAGACTGTCGGTGTCATCGGCGCCAACGGCGCCGGCAAGACGACGTTCATCAACATGATCACCGGCCATCTCACGCCGACCAAGGGCACCATCCTGTTCGAGGGTGAGGACATCACCGGCAAGCCGTCGCGCGAGATCACGCGGCTCGGCATCTCGCGCTCGTTCCAGGTGGCGCAGATCTTCCCCTCGCTCAGCGTGTTCGACAACATGTGCATGGCCGCGGCCATCGCCCGCCGCAAAGGCGGCCTGTTCGGCAGCGTCACGACGCCGCTGCATTCGGCCGCCGCGATCGCCGAGGCGGAAGCCACCGTCGAGCTGTTCCAGATTGCGCGTTATCGCGACACGCCCGCCAGCACGCTGCCGCAGGGCGTGCGCAAGCTGCTCGACATCGGCATGGCGGTGGTCGGCTGGCCGCGTCTGCTGCTGCTCGACGAGCCAACCAGCGGCATCTCGATCGAGGAGAAGTTCGACCTCATGCAGGTGGTGATGTCGGCGCTGAAGACGCGCAAGATCACCGTGCTGTTCGTCGAGCACGACATGGAGATCGTCGGCCGCTTCGCCGACCGGGTGCTCGCCTTCTACGACGGCACCGTCATCGCCGACGGTACGCCGCACGCGACGCTCGATAACCCACGCGTGCAGGAACTCATCAGCGGCGTCCGCGTCAAGCCTATCGCGGGAGCCGCGCATGCTTAGGGTCGAAAACCTCAACGTCTCGATCGGGCCGGTCCCGATCATCCGCGACGCCTCGCTGTTCATGACCGAAGGTCAGATGTGCGGCCTCATCGGCCGCAACGGCGCCGGCAAAACCACGCTGCTGCGGGCGGTGATGGGGGCGGTGCCGGCGGCCGGAAAGGTGACCCTCGGTCATGTCGACCTGCTGACGCTGCCCGCGCACCGCCGCGTCGGCTTCGGCATCGGCTACATGCCGGAGGACCGCCGTCTGGTCCCGGAATTCACCGTGGAAGAAAACATCCGCCTGCCGACCTGGACGACGCAAGCGGACGGCGTCGAGGCGCGGCTGGAATGGATATTCTCGATCATGCCGGAGGTCGCGCGCTTTCGGACGCGCCGCGCGCTGGAACTCTCCGGCGGGCAACAGAAGATGGTGGCGCTCGCCCGTGCGCTGATGGCCGGCACGCGCATCTTGCTGCTCGACGAGCCGTTCGAAGGGCTCGCCCCCGCGCTCGCGCGCCGCCTCGGCGAGGTGCTTGCCAATCTCAAGAGCGAGGGCGTATCGGTGCTGATCGCCGAGTCGAACGAGGTGCACGTGCTTGACCTGCTGGCGCGCGCCTATTTCATCGAACGCGGCAGCGTGAGCGACAAGCGCGCGTAATGGCAATGAACCTCGGTGACTCGTTCGACGTCGTGGTCTTCGGTGGCGGCAATGCGGCGTTGTGCGCCGCCATCACCGCGGCGCGCGCCGGCTGCAAGGTGATCGTGCTGGAAGGTGCGCCGGAGTTTTATCGCGGCGGCAACACGCGCCACACCCGCAACCTGCGTTGCGCCCACGACGGCACCGCGCCGACCATGACCGGGCCTTACGCCGAAGGGGAATTCCTCGACGATCTCTATCGCGTCACCGGCGGCGAGACCGACAAGGTGCTCGCCGAACTGACCATCGCCCGCTCGACCGAACTGCTTCCCTGGATGGACGAGCAGGGCGTGCGCTTCCAGCCGCCGCTCGGCGGCACGCTCTCGCTCGGCAAGACCAACGCCTTCTTCCTCGGCGGCGGGCGCGGCATGTTGAACGCGCTTTACCGGCGCGCGGAGGCGCTCGGCGTCACCTGCATCTACGACACGCCGGTGACGGCGGTTACCATTGAGGACGGCTATTTTGTCTCGGCCACCGTTAAGCACAAAGGCCGCGCGCATGCGGTACGCGGGAAGACGCTGGTCGCCGCCTGCGGCGGCTTCGAGGCGAACATTGATTGGCTCAAGCAATACTGGGGCGCGGCCGCCGACAATTTCCTCATCCGCGGCACGCCCTACAACAGAGGCGACGTGCTGCGCATGCTGCTCGATGCCGGCGTCGCCGCCGTCGGCGACCCGACGCAATGCCATGCCGTGGCGATCGATGCGCGCGCGCCGAAATTCGATGGCGGCATCGCCACGCGGCTCGATAGCATTGTGTTCGGCATCGTGGTCAATCGCGACGCGCAGCGCTTCTACGACGAAGGCGAGGACACGTGGCCGAAGCGTTACGCCATCTGGGGTCGTCTGGTGGCGCAGCAGCCCGGGCAGATCGCCTATACCATTGTCGATGCGCAGTCGTTCCATCTGTTCATGCCGTCGATCTTTCCGGCCATCCAGGCGGGAAGCATTGCCGAACTTGCGGCCAAGCTCTCGCTCGATCCCGCCGCGCTGGAGAAAACTGTTGGCGATTTCAACGCGGCCGTGCGTCCCGGCACGTTCGACCACACCGTGCTCGACGATTGCGCGACCTCCGGCCTTGCCATCCCGAAGTCGCACTGGGCGCGCCGCATCGACAAGGCGCCGTTCTATGCCTATCCGCTGCGCCCCGGCATCACCTTCACGTATCTGGGCGTGCGCGTGAACAACGAGTCGCGCATGCTGCTCGCCGACGGCAAGCCCGCTGGCAATATGTTCGCCGCCGGCGAGATCATGGCCGGTAATGTCCTGGGCAAGGGCTATCTCGCCGGCATCGGCATGACCATCGGCGCCGTGTTCGGCCGCCTGGCGGGGCAGGGGGCGGCGACGCATGCACGCAACTGAATCTCTTCGCGAAGCCGACCGGCTGATGACCATCTGCAATGCCTGCCGCTATTGCGAAGGCTTGTGCGCGGTATTCCCGGCGATGGAGATGCGCCGCACCTTCGGTGTGGGCGATCTCAATTACCTCGCCAATCTCTGTCACCAGTGCGGCGCCTGCTACACCGACTGCCAATATTCGCCGCCGCACGAATTCAACGTGAACGTTCCGGCCGCCTTCGCGCGCCTGCGCAACGACAGCTACGCGGACTATGCTTGGCCGCGCGCGCTTTCCGGCGCCTTCGCGCGCAATGGGCTCGTGGTCACGGTGCTCGCGGCGGCGAGCGTTGCCGCTTTCGTCATCGGGTTCGTGGCGTGGGCTGATCCGGCGGCGCTGTTCTCAGTGCACGCCGGCGACTTCTACAAGGTGATGCCGCACGCCGCGATGGCGGGACTGTTCAGCGCGGTGACGCTCTACGTGGTCCTCGCCTTCTGGTTCAGCCTTCGTGCTTTCTGGCGCGACATCAACGGCGATGCGCCGCGCGCAGGCCTTGCGTCTTTGCGGCAGGCGGTCTCCGACAGCGCGCATCTGACCTATCTGCATGGAGGAGGCGACGGCTGCACCAGCGAAAACGACAAGCCCTCGCCCCTGCGGCGCATCTATCATCATCTCACCTTCTACGGCTTCCTGCTCTGCTTTGCCGCCACGTCGGTCGCGACGCTCTATCATTATGCGTTCGCTTGGCGCGCGCCTTATGCGCTCGTGAGCCTGCCGGTCGTGCTCGGGATCCTTGGCGGCCTCGGCCTGCTCGTCGGCCCGGCCGGCCTGTTCGTGCTGGCCCGAAAGCGCGATCCCATCCTCACCGACACCGCACGCTCCGGCCTGAACACCGCCTTCCTGGCGATGCTGTTCCTCGCCAGCCTCACCGGCTTCCTGCTGATGGCGCTCCGCGACACGCCCGCGCTGGGGATGCTGTTGGCGGTGCATCTCGGGGTCGTGCTGGGCCTGTTCCTCAGCCTGCCATACGGCAAGTTCGTGCACGGCCTATATCGGTTTTTGGCGCTGGTGAAATATGCGAGTGAGAGGCGGACGGGGCGGTTTGTGGAGTAGGCTTTGTCGTCGTCCCCGCGAAGGCGGGGACCCATACGCCGTGCCCTCTCGATGGACTGCGGAGTATGGGTCCCGGGCCTCCTTCGCTGCGCTCAGTCGCCCGGGACGACAAAACAATAAAGCCAACGCTCCGCCGCCCGTATTCTTTGCGGCGCCGGGTGCGCCGTCGTGTGAATTCCAACTTCTCCGCGTCGCCCGTCAAAAAGCGAGGGCGCGCGGGACGCCAGAGGTCCTGATGGACCCACGGACCTCGACGCCTCGCGACATCGAGGCTTGTCGAAATCCGAATAACCGCAAGTCCGCCAAGTCCTGAGGCGTCCCGCGCGCGATGTTTGAGGTTTGCTCCGCATCGCCCCCGGTGGACGTACCGTTTCAGGCGCCGCCTCTCTCGAAGGTGAGACGCCTATCCACCGCTCTAGTGCCCAAACGGTGCCCGGCACGTCTGACCGTGCTGGCTGCCGCCGTCAGTGGGGCATGCGTGGCGTGCGGCTGGCACGCCGGGACGATGCGGCTTGGACCGCCGGAGGGGGAAACTGGCGCCGCATCTCCGACGCCCCCACCCCGGCCACCGCTCCCCGCCCCGCGTCTGGAGACGCTGATCAGACACCCCTCGCTATCGGGGCGGGATAACGAGGACTATAATCAGGCGCACGGAAAGGTCAATAGTCCTATAGGAATATTTTGCGCACTGCCGCGCTTTCGCGGAGGACGACGGCGGAGGGCCGTTACGCCGGCGCGCCTTGGCCGCCGCTGCGCAGGACGAACTGGAGATTGCGCAAATACACGAACACGCCGAAGGCCTGGCCGATGATGAAGACCGGGTCTTTGCGATAGAGCGCATAGGCCAGCAGCATCAGTCCGCCGCCGATCGAGAACACCCAGAATGTCGTCGGCACGACGCTGCGGCCGGCGCGCTCAGAGGCGATCCACTGCACGACAAAGCGCATGGCAAAGAGTCCCTGGGCGACATAGCCGACCAGGATTCCCCAATCGGGGCTGCCGAGGAACACGTCGTGCAGATAGCCGCCGACGGCATGCGTGATATCGACCAGCATCAGTCTCTTCCTTGCTCATCCTCAGAAATATCCGGAACACGTTTCTTGCGCCGGATCAGCCACCAGACACCGGCAAGATCGAGAATGCCGACCCAGAGCCGATCCCACAGGCCGTAGTTCGACACGCCATGGGCGCGCGGCCGGTCGACCACGTCCACATAGCCGATGCCCCTGCCCTCGCGTTTGACCAGCGCCGGCAGGAAGCGATGCAGACCATCGAAATAAGGCAGCGCCAGGAAGACGTCGCGGCGAAACGCTTTCAGTCCACAGCCGGTGTCGCGCGTGCCATCGCGCAGCACGGCGCCGCGCACGCCATTGGCGATACGCGACTGAGCCTTCTTGAAGCCGGTGGCTTTGCGCCCGACGCGCTGGCCGGCGATCAGCGCCACGTGAGGCGTCGTCTCCAGCGCGCGCAGCATGGCGGGGATGAAGGCGGGATCGTTCTGCCCATCGCCGTCCAGCGTCACCACCAGACGCGCACGCGCCGCGGCCACGCCGCTGCGCACCGCCGCCGACTGGCCGCATGACTGCTTGTGCCGCACCCGGCGCAGCCAGGGATGTTGCCCCATCAGCCGCTTGATCTCGGCGTCGGTGCCGTCGGTCGAGCCGTCGTTGACGTAGACGACTTCGAACGGCCATTGGCCTTCGAGCGCCGTGGCGATCTCGGCCACCAGCGGCGCGACATTGCCGGCCTCGTTGCGGACCGGCACCACGACGGACACGGCCGGATTACTCGTAGTCATGCTTGCGTTTTCGTCCCGTGGCCGGCGGC
>DATDMA010000092.1:0-7546 GCA_036519015.1 Pseudolabrys sp.
GCCGACCACGACCGAAGTCGGTATGCCAGACCTGCAGACGGAGAACTGGTATGGCCTGGTCGCGCCGGCCAAGACTCCGCCGGAAGTCATCGCCGTGTTGAACAAGGCGGCGGTCGATGCGATCAAGGACCCGGAGGTCGCCGAGAAACTGGCGAGCCAAGGCGCAATCCTGGTCGGCGATAGCCCCGAGCATTTCCGCGATTACATCGCCGCCGAGACAATACGGTGGGCGAAGGTGATCAAAGAGGCCGGCGTCCAGACCGAGAAGTAAGGCGCGGCCGTTTGACAATGGATCTGGACGACAAGACTTTCGTGTTGCGCTCGACGCTGACGTCGCCATTCGGCCGCAAGGTGCGCATGGCGGCGGACATCCTCGGCGTAAGCGGGCGCATCGTAGTGGTGCCGGCCGATACGCTCGACGCGAATGACACGCTGCGGCAGCACAACCCGCTCGGCAAGCTGCCCTGCCTGCTGCTGGCGGACGGCACGGCGATCTACGGCAGCGCCGTCATCATCGAATTCCTGCAGGAGCTCATCGGCAGCGAGCGGCTGCTGCCGCGAAGCGGGCTCGAGCGCTACCAGATGCTGACGCGTGCAACGCTCGCCGACGGCATCACCGAGGCGGCGCTGCTGATGGTCTATGAAGGCCGCTTCCGTGACGCCGGCACGCATTCGCCGCGCTGGCTCGAGCACCAGCGCGGCAAGATCACGCGCGCGCTCGATGTCTTCGCGGCCTCGCCGCCGGTGCCGAAGACCGATCTCGTGTCGATCGGGCTGTCCTGCGCGCTCGGCTATCTCGACTGGCGAAAGCCGGTGGAATGGCGAACGACTTATCCGCAATTGGCCGCATGGCTGAGCGATTTCGCCGCGCACGAGCCGGCCTTCGCGCGCACGGCCGCACCGAAGTCCTGATCGGGCGATGAGCAGGCTCAATGCGCGGGCGGACGTATCGCATCGCGCACGACGGCGTCCGCGGTTTGAAGCGCGCCCTCCACCCATCCCTGTTCGGTCGACCAGGCCTCGCCGACAATGTGCAGCGCCGTGCCGGGGAGCGGAGTCATGATCGCCTTCATAGCTTCCCAGCTCTTCACGCCTTGATTCCACGTGTGCCAGGCGCCGCCAAAGGGATCGTCCTCCCAGTTCATGAAGCCGACCGAGAGCGGCACGGGCGGAAGTTGATCGAGCCCGTGAACGACCGCGGTCTGACGCCGCGCTTCCGTCGCCAGCGGTCCCTGCGGATCGAGCATGGTGAAGCCGTTGGCGCCCGGCTGTTCAAGACGCCGCAGTCCGGCCCAGTAGTCGAGATGAGGCGCATCGAAATAGCCCATCGTGAGCAAGCCTGTCGCGCCGGCTGGGCGCTCAGGCTCGGTGCCGAAGTAATAGATCTGGCGTATCGGCAGATCGGTGGTCGGGTGTCCGCCCGTCAGGCCGAGCGGACGCCACCAGGCGCCGGCGTGCGACAGAAACACCTTCCCGAGCGGGCGCGGCGTCACGGTCGCGAGCAGGGCGGCGGCGCGCGGCTCCTTCAATGCGACGCAATCGGGGATGAGCTCGATCGCGCGGGGCGGAAGGGCAAGCACGACACACCGTGCGCGGATGGTGCGCGGCCCGCCAGACGTCGCGAATACGAGCTCGTGCAGTCCTTCTTGCGTCTGCGCGGGCACGCGGAGCGATATGAGACTGTGTCCCCGATTAATTGCGGCGCCTTGGCGCATGATTGCGGCTGCAAGCGCGTCGGGCAGGGCCTGCATGCCGTCGGCCAGTGTCTTTGAACCGGAGCTGGTGACGAACTCCGCGAACAGCGCCACCGCATCGGCGCTGTTCCAATTGCGCCCGATGGAGCTGTATCCGCTGCCCATCTCGATAAATTGCACGGCCTCGTCCGACAGAAAGCGGGTGAGGAAATTCCAAAAACCCCAGTCAGTCAGTGGACGGCCGTCGAGCGTGAGCGTCTGTTTCACGCGCACCCAGTCGTTCGGCTCTAGGTGTTTGATATCGGGTAGTACCTGGCGGATCGCCTTAACGATCAATTCCATTGGATCGAGGCCTAGCTCGTCCGCGCGCAGGCGGTACGGCATCGTCCGTTTCTGCGCGATGTCGCCGGCGCGGCAGCGCGTCCCGCGGAGACAAAGGAAACTCTCCGGTCCTCCCAGCGGGAAGTCGCGGACGGCGAGACCAAGCTGCGCCGTCACGGACGTGATGAGCGCCTGACTGGCGGGGAAGCGCATGCCGCCGAACTCCGCGGCGATGCCGCTGGTGCCGGGCATGGCGACACTGAACAGCCGTCCGCCGACGCGCCCGGACGCTTCGAAGATGCCGATGCCGCCCGGCGCACGTCCGCCTTCGAGCAGCCGCCAGGCGGTATAGAGGCCGCCGACGCCGGCGCCGACGATAGCAATGTCCAAGATATCTGTGGCGAGGGGCTGAGAATTGGAACTCTGTAAAGCCATATAATTAAAATGGTGAATGGCATTCGATGGTGAAGGGGCTTTCGCCTAATGGCTGAGAATACGAACGCGCTCGGAAAAAACCCGCCGATCCCGCTCGCCTCGATGAGACGGACCGAAAGCTGTTAGGCCTCTTGGCCGAGGATGCGACCCGCAGTTCGGCCGAACTCGGCCACGGTCCACATGGCCACGAGGATCGAGCCGAAGATCAGATAGGGCGCGATGTCTGATGTGAAATCAACGAACCGCGCCCTGGTCGCGCGCGGGGCCGCGATGTAATCCTCGGTCCATGCCTGAGTCCTCCGTTACGCCTGCCGATCAGCAGCCCGTCGCCCAACCGTCATTGTCCGAACTGTTCTTCGCCTTTGCCGGCGTGTCGCTCGCCTCGTTCGGCGGTGCATTGCCGTGGTCGCGGCGGATGATCGTCGAGCGCAAGGGCTGGATGACCGCGCAGGAGTTCAACGAGACTTTCGCGCTGTCGCAGTTCCTGCCGGGGCCCAACACGATCAACTTCTCGGTGGTGTTCGGCGCGCGCTTCGGCGGCCCGGCGGGGGCGGTGGTCGCGCTCGCCGGCCTGCTGGGGCCGCCGCTGCTCGTCATCATGGTGCTGGCGATCCTCTATGCGCGCTACGGCGATCTGCCGACGCTCGGCCGCATCCTCTCCGGCATCACCGCCGCGGCGGCCGGGCTGCTCATTGCGGTGGTCGCCAAGATGGCGGCGCCGCTGTTTGCCAAGCGCTGGGATTGGGCGCCGGCGGTGGCGATCCTGGCATTTGCCGGTGTCGCCATCATGCGTTGGCCACTGCCCTTGGTGTTCGCTGTCATCGCGCCGGTGAGCATTGCGTTTGCATGGTTCAAGCGATGAAGGACAACACGCTCCTCGCGCTGCTTGGCCATTTTGCGCTGCTGTCGCTGTTCGCCGTCGGCGGCGCCAATGCGGCGATCCCGGAGATCCATCGCATCGCCGTCGATGTGATGCATTGGATGAGCGACAAGCAGTTCGCCGATATGTTCGCGATCTCGCAACTGTCGCCGGGGCCGAACGTGATCATCGTCACGCTGATCGGCTATCACGTCGCGGGGTTCACCGGCGCGCTGGTGGCGACAGCGGCGATGTGCGGGCCGACCTGCGTGCTGGCTTTCTTCGTCGCGAAAGTCTGGGACCGCTTCAAGGATGCGCGCTGGCGTATCGCGATACAGGCCGGGCTGGTGCCGGTCTCGCTCGGGCTGATCGGGGCCAGCGCCTTCGTGCTGGCCCGTGCAGCCGACCATAACGTCTACGCCGGCATCATCACGGCGGTGACCGCCGCGATCGCCTTTTCCACGCGGATCAGTCCGTTGTGGCTGTTTGCCGCCGGTGGCGTGCTCGGGCTCACCGGCTGGTTGTAAGTCAGGCACTCACGCGTGCTTATTTATGCCATGTTTATGTCCACGCGTGCCCGACCGCGGCATTGCGAGGCTCCTATGTGCGCGGGTCATGTGAGGTAAAGCTGTTTATTCTTTAGTCTTGTATTGACCTGCAAGTACGCTTTGGGCCAGTAAGTTTTATGTGCTAGTAATTTCTGATGCGGCCGGACCGAGGGGCGGCCGGACCGCAATAAGAAGACTTGCAGGGAGGAAGGCGCGATGTCCGAGGGGGTTAAGTCCTCCCCGAGCGGGGGCAGGTTCCATTTCAGAGTGCGCGGTCCGCGCGACTTCTATGGTGGCCTCGCGCTGATCGCGATGGCGCTCATCGCGATGTGGGCCACCGGAGAACTGCCGGGTCAGCAGGGTTTCGCCTTCGGGCCGGGAACTGCGCCGCGCATATTCGCCGTGCTGCTCGCCATCATAGGCGCTCTGGTCGCGCTCGGCGGGCTGCTCGCGGACGGACCGCCGATCGAACCCTATGCGGTGAAGGGCCCGGCTTTCGTGCTGGTTGCGATCCTGCTGTTCGCCCTCATGATCCGCGGCGTCACCATTACCAGCCTTCACCTGAGCGTGCCGCCGCTCGGCTTGGTGCCGTCGACCTTCGTCGCGTTCATGGTTTCGATCATGGGCTCGAGCGAGATGCGCTGGGTGGAAAGCCTGATCGCGGCGGTCGGGATGACAATCTTCTGCGTGCTGCTGTTCGTTTATCTGCTGCAGCTCCCCTTCCAACTGTGGCCTTGGGTCTGAGACAGCACCATGACTGATCTTTTCGCCAATCTGTGGCTCGGCTTCTCGATTGCGGCCAGCCCCGCCAATCTCGGCTTCTGCCTGCTCGGCGCTTTCGTCGGCACGCTGGTCGGCGTCCTGCCCGGCATCGGCACGGTGGCAACTGTCGCCATGCTGCTGCCGATCACGTTCGGGCTTCCTCCGGTCGGCGCGCTGATCATGCTCGCCGGCATCTATTACGGCGCGCAATACGGCGGCTCGACCACCTCGATCCTGGTCAATATCCCCGGCGAGGCCACGTCGGTCATCACGTGTCTCGACGGCCACCAGATGGCGCGGCAAGGCCGCGCCGGCGCCGCGCTGTCGATCGCCGCCATCGGCTCGTTCATCGCCGGCTGCGTGTCCACTGTGCTGGTGGCCGCGCTGGGCGTGCCGCTCACGTCGATCGCGCTGCTGTTCGGTCCGGCTGAATATTTCTCGCTGATGGTGCTCGGCCTCATCTTCGCGGTGGTGCTGGCGAAGGGCTCGGTGCTCAAGGCGATCGCCATGATCGTCACCGGGCTGCTGTTGTCGATGGTCGGCTCGGATCTCGAGACCGGCGCGGGCCGCATGACCTTCGACATCGCGGAGCTTTCCGACGGCATCGGCTTCACCAATGTGGCGATGGGCTTGTTCGGCTTCGCCGAGATCATCCGCAACCTCGAGATGTCGCAGGAGAGCCGCGACATCGTGAAGGGCAAGATCAAGGGCTTGATGCCGACGCGGCAGGACCTCAAGGATTCCGCGGGGGCCATCGCGCGCGGCACTGTCCTCGGATCGATCCTCGGCATCCTGCCCGGCGGCGGCGCGGTGGTGGCCTCGTTCGCGGCCTACACCTTCGAGAAGCGCATCTCGAAGCATCCGGAACGCTTCGGGCACGGCGCCATCCAGGGCGTCGCGGCGCCGGAAAGCGCCAACAACGCGGCGGCGCAGACCTCGTTCATTCCGCTGCTCACGCTCGGCATTCCACCCAATGCGGTGATGGCGCTGATGGTCGGCGCCATGACCATCCACGGCATCGTGCCGGGCCCGCAGGTGATGACCAAGCAGCCGGAACTGTTCTGGGGCATGATCGCCTCGATGTGGCTCGGCAACCTGATGCTGGTCATCATCAACCTGCCGCTGGTCGGCCTGTGGGTGACCCTCTTGCGCGTGCCGTATCGGCTGCTGTTCCCCTCGATCATCGTGTTCTGCTGCATCGGCATCTACTCGATCAACAACTCGCCGACCGACGTCGTCATCGCGGCGGTCTTCGGACTGTTCGGCTATTGGCTGGTCAAGCACGACTTCGAGCCGGCGCCGCTGGTGCTCGCCTTCGTGCTCGGACCGCTGATGGAGGAGAACCTGCGCCGCGCTATGCTGATCGCGCGCGGCGACGCCACCGTGTTCGTGACGCGGCCGATCTCGGCGGGGCTGATGTTCGTCGCGGTGTCGCTCTTGGTCCTCGCGATGCTGCCGATGATCCGCAAGCGGCGCGACGAAGTGTTCGTGGAATAGGGTTACGGCGACGGGAGGCGGCGCGCCCCGGGGTTGACCGGGGCGCGCCGTGCTTATTTGGGCCCAGCCGGCGAAAGCGGCGCTGATTGCCGTCCCGCGCGCAGTCGTGAATCGGATGCTAATGACGGCGCGGCTTTCTGGCGCCGTGACTCAGGAGAACATTAGCCACCCGCGTTAACCCGTGCCGGAACGATACCGGCACGTCCAACGAACAGAGTTTGGCTTTCGCGCGGCGGTTCGCGAGTTCCGTTGATAGCCTGCATCCGCGAAAACGCCTGGACCGGCAATGTTCAGCTTGCGACCGACCAGAAATCGTCGACGCCAAAGCTATTTTTTCTCGACGAAGAGCTGCTTGCAGTCCGCTGCGCCGGTGTTCTCGGCACTGTGAGAAGGGATGACGGGAAGAGCCCTGGCCGTGCCGGCCTTGGCGGTCGCCTCGCTGGATTTGCCATCGGGCGAATACTGCTTCGTCGTGCAGTCGGTGATGTTGTAGACGATCGACGGAAGCGGGTGGCCGTGAACCTTGTCGTGGACACCTTTCTTCCGATTTGCCTCGATGACGCGGAAGTTCGCGTCTTCGAAGATCACTTTGTAGACGTCCGGATCGCCTTTGTAGGACGGCTCGGCCGCCTGGGCGAAAGCGCCCGTTGAACTCATGCCGACAGCCATTGTTGCGGCAACGATGAGGCCGATCGCGATTTTCATTTTTTGTCCCCCCTGTGTCTCATGGAACTATCACCTGTGCGCGTGTAATCCGCAAGGTACACGCGGGGTTTGTTTGGCTGGGCCTTTGGCGCGAAGCCTATAGCCGTTGATAAGCAGCTGCGGAGCCGTTGCCGGGCAGGATAAACTTGCCCATCTTGCCCGAGTCGGACGAAGGGCCCGCGATGCGTCAATACCTCGACCTGATGGAACATATCCTCGCCGATGGCGTGGAAAAGCGCGACCGCACCGGCACCGGGACCATCTCGGTATTCGGCCATCAGTTGCGTTTCCGGCTCGAGGATGGCTTCCCGCTGCTCACGACCAAGAAGCTGCATCTCAAGTCTATCGTGCACGAGCTGCTCTGGTTCCTCGCCGGCGACACCAACATCAAATATCTCAACGAGCACGGCGTGCGCATCTGGGACGAGTGGGCCGACGAGCGCGGCGATCTCGGGCCGGTCTACGGCCATCAGTGGCGCTCGTGGCCGGCCAAGGACGGACAGACCATCGACCAGATCGCCAACGTGATCGCGATGATCAAGCGCAATCCGGATTCGCGGCGGCTGATCGTGACGGCGTGGAATCCGGCCGACGTCGACAAGATGGCGCTGCCGCCGTGCCACTGCCTGTTCCAGTTCTACGTCGCCGACGGCAAGCTCTCATGCCAGCTCTACCAGCGCTCGGCCGACGTGTTCCTCGGCGTGCCGTTCAACATCGCGTCGTAT
>DATDMA010000093.1:0-4920 GCA_036519015.1 Pseudolabrys sp.
GGCCGGCGCCTTGGTCACGCCGACGTCGGTGGCCGACTTCAGGCAGTTCGTGCAGCGCGAAAGCAGCAAATATGCGCGGGTGATCAAAGAAACGGGAGTTACGTCGAACTGACGGGTCCCGGGGCACGGCGGCGCGTCCCGATCGCTGTCAGTGGTGGTCCATTGGCCCATTCGCGGAGACGGTAAATGTCGGGCTTCCGACCGCGCGCAATTTCGACGGGAAACCGCTGACCCCGACGCGCCGGCCGGTGATTCTAGGCGAATCGTTGTTATATGCTCGTCTGGAAAGCGTGTTGACGAACCCGTTGAGGGGAGTTTGACCCTTCAGGGGCGTGAAGCGACGGTCACTGGATCGGCAAAACGACCGCCATCAGGCCAACTGCGGACGCGCAGCGGCCAAGTGGCCGGAAACCGCGGCGTTTCAGAGCTTTCTACCTTGACTTGGACGAATCCCACCGATACATACGCGACACTTTTCGGCAGGCGGTGAGCTTCGCTTGTTCGGAACGGCCAGCCTGGCCAACCCTTTGAGAGTATAGCTTTTTCTCAAAGCGCGCCGGCGCAACGCCTCGACCAATGAAGCTCAGACGCTGCCTCTGACAGCCAATGTCAGGTTTGATGGAATGATCGGCCGCGGGGCGTGCACCGCAACGTGGCCGTTCGGAACCGAAAGAGCGCCCCCCGCGATTCCAGCGGAAGGCGCGATTTCGTTTTGCGCGCGCAAACCAGCGCCGCGAACGGTGCGGCTCGTGGGCCGCGCCGGGACGCCTGGGCGATAAGCCCGAAAACTGACGTGCGGACATGAATCTTATGTCCGCACGAGATGAGACGGGGCGAAAGCCCGAGCCGATTCCGGGCGCAAGCCCAAACGAAGGTGCGAAGGCCAACGATGCCAACGATCAACCAGTTGATTGCCAAGCCGCGGCAGCCGCTGAAGGCGCGCAACAAGGTTCCGGCCCTCCAGGCGTCGCCGCAGAAGCGCGGCGTCTGCACGCGCGTCTACACGACGACGCCGAAGAAGCCGAACTCCGCGCTGCGCAAGGTGGCCAAGGTCCGGTTGACCAACGGCTTCGAGGTGATCGGCTACATCCCGGGTGAGGGCCATAACCTTCAGGAGCACTCGGTGGTCATGATCCGCGGCGGCCGCGTGAAGGACCTTCCGGGCGTGCGCTACCACATCCTGCGCGGCGTGCTCGATACGCAGGGCGTCAAGAACCGCAAGCAGCGCCGTTCGAAGTACGGCGCAAAGCGTCCCAAGTAACCAGAGCGAAGCGAGGGTTGTCCCGGGCGAGCGAAGCGAGACCCGGGATCGCCAGAGCCACAGAGAGATAGAAGAGAACGCTCATGTCCCGCCGTCACGCCGCAGAGAAGCGCGAAGTCATCCCGGACCCGAAGTTTGGGAACATCGTCGTCAGCAAGTTCATGAATGCCATCATGTACGACGGCAAGAAGTCCGTCGCGGAAGGCATCGTCTATGGTGCGCTTGAGACGATCGAGGTGAAGACCAAGCAGAGCCCGATCGGCGTGTTCCAGCAGGCGCTCGACAACGTGATGCCGTCGATCGAAGTGCGGTCGCGGCGCGTCGGCGGCGCCACCTACCAAGTGCCGGTCGAAGTGCGCACGTCGCGCCGTCAGGCACTCGGCATTCGCTGGATCATCGCCGCGGCGCGCGATCGCAATGAGCGGACAATGACCGAGCGGCTCTCGGCCGAACTGCTCGATGCGTCGAACAACCGAGGAAATGCTGTCAAGAAGCGCGAAGATACCCACAAGATGGCGGAAGCCAACCGCGCGTTCTCGCACTACCGCTGGTAACGGCGAAAACAGATTCAAGGAATCGATACGTTATGCCCCGCGTCCATCAAATCGAGGACTACCGTAATTTCGGCATCATGGCCCACATTGATGCCGGGAAGAC
The DNA here is from genome assembly GCA_036519015.1 of Pseudolabrys sp. Taxonomy (GTDB): domain Bacteria; phylum Pseudomonadota; class Alphaproteobacteria; order Rhizobiales; family Xanthobacteraceae; genus Pseudolabrys. Next base: position 1,919 of record DATDMA010000093.1, read on the forward strand.
CACGACTACGGAGCGGATCCTCTATTATACCGGCAAGAGCCATAAGATCGGCGAGGTGCACGAAGGCGCCGCGACGATGGATTGGATGGAGCAGGAGCAGGAGCGCGGCATCACCATCACGTCCGCCGCGACCACGGCGTTCTGGAAGGGCAAGCGTCTCAACATCATCGACACGCCGGGCCACGTGGACTTCACCATTGAAGTCGAGCGTTCGCTGCGCGTGCTCGACGGCGCCGTTGTCGTGCTCGATTCCAACCAGGGCGTAGAGCCGCAGACCGAGACGGTCTGGCGCCAGGGCGACAAGTATCACGTGCCGCGCATCGTCTTCGCCAACAAGATGGACAAGATCGGCGCCGACTTCTTCAAGTGCATGGAAGACATCAAGAGCCGCCTCGGCGCTAAGCCGGTGGCGATCCAGCTCCCGATCGGCTCCGAGCAGCAGTACAAGGGTCTCATCGACCTGGTGCGCATGAAGGGTGTGATCTGGGAAGACGAGGCGCTCGGCGCCAACTACAAGGACATCGATATTCCCGCCGACATGCTCGATCAGGCGAAGGAATACCGCGAGAAGATGATCGAGGCTGCCGTCGAGCTCGACGATGCTGCGATGACCGCCTATCTCGAAGGCAAGGAGCCGGACGAGGCGACCCTCAAGAAGCTCATCCGCAAGGCCGTCATCACCGCCGCTTTCTTCCCGGTGCTGTGCGGCTCTGCCTTCAAGAACAAGGGCGTGCAGCCGCTGCTCGACGCCGTCGTCGACTATCTGCCGTCGCCGCTCGACGTTCCTCCGATTCACGGCATCAACCCGGACAACAACGAAGATGTGATTCGCGAGCCGAAGGATGACGCGCCGCTGGCGCTGCTCGGCTTCAAGATCATGGACGACCCCTTCGTCGGCACGATCACCTTCTGCCGCATCTATTCCGGCACGCTCACCAGCGGCACCGGCGTGATCAACTCGACCAAAGAGCGCAAAGAGCGCATTGGCCGCATGTTGCTGATGCATGCGAACAACCGCGAAGACATCAAGGAAGCCTATGCCGGCGACATCGTCGCGCTGGCCGGCCTGAAGGAAGTGCGCACCGGCGACACGCTGTGCGATCCCAAGTCTCCGGTGATCCTGGAGAAGATGGAATTCCCCGATCCGGTCATCGAGATCGCGATTGAGCCGAAGTCGAAGGCCGACCAGGAGAAGCTCGGCGTTGCGCTCGCCAAGCTCGCGGCCGAGGATCCGTCCTTCCGCGTCTCCACCGACCAGGAGAGCGGCCAGACCATCCTCAAGGGGATGGGCGAACTGCATCTCGACATCAAGGTCGACATCCTGCGCCGCACCTACAAGGTCGACGCCAATATCGGCGCGCCGCAGGTGGCCTTCCGCGAGAAGCTCACACGGCCTGCTGAAGTCGATTACGTGCACAAGAAGCAGACCGGCGGTTCCGGCCAGTTCGCCCGCGTCAAGATCGTTGCCGAGCCGTCCGAGCCCGGTGCTCCGTTCGAGTTCGAAAACGAGATCGTCGGCGGCTCAGTGCCGAAGGAGTTCATCCCGGGCGTCGAGAAGGGCCTCGAGTCCGTGCTCGGCTCTGGCGTGCTCGCCGGCTTCCCGGTGGTCGACCTCAAGGTGCGGCTGATCGACGGCGCGTACCACGACGTCGACTCTTCGGCGCTCGCATTCGAAATAGCGGCGCGCGCGGCCTTGCGCGAAGCACTGCAAAAGGGCAAGCCCGTACTGCTCGAGCCGATCATGAAGGTCGAAGTGGTGACGCCGGAAGACTACACCGGCTCCGTCATCGGCGACTTGAATTCGCGGCGCGGACAGATCCAAGGCCAGGACATGCGCGGCAACGCCAACGTCATCAACGCGATGGTGCCGCTGATGAACATGTTCGGCTATGTCAACAATCTGCGGTCCATGTCTCAGGGCCGCGCCACATTCACCATGCAGTTCGATCACTACGCAGAGCTGCCCGCGAACGTTTCAGCCGAAGTGCAGAAGAAGTTCGCGTGATCGCGTGATCGCAACCTACTGAAGGATCCGAACGGAGAGTTCCATGGCCAAAGAGAAATTCAACCGCAATAAGCCGCATTGCAACATCGGCACGATCGGGCACGTCGACCACGGCAAGACGACGCTGACGGCGGCCATCACCAAGGTTCTGTCCGAGACGGGCGGCGCAACCTTCACCGCCTACGACCAGATCGACAAGGCTCCGGAAGAGAAGGCGCGCGGCATCACGATCTCGACCGCACACGTCGAGTACGAGACCGCAAACCGCCACTACGCGCACGTCGACTGCCCCGGCCACGCCGACTACGTGAAGAACATGATCACCGGCGCGGCGCAGATGGACGGCGCGATTCTCGTCGTCTCCGCCGCCGACGGCCCGATGCCGCAGACCCGCGAGCACATCCTGCTCGCCCGTCAGGTCGGCGTTCCGGCGCTGGTCGTGTTCATGAACAAGGTCGACATGGTCGACGATCCGGAGCTGCTTGAGCTCGTTGAGCTCGAAGTTCGTGAGCTCCTCTCGAAGTACAACTTCCCGGGCGACAAGATCCCCGTCGTCAAGGGCTCGGCCCTCAAGGCGCTCGACGGCAGCGATCCGAAGCTCGGTCACGACGCCATCCTGGAGCTCATGAAGGCGGTCGACGACTACATTCCGCAGCCGGATCGTCCGATCGACCAGCCGTTCCTGATGCCGGTCGAAGACGTGTTCTCGATCTCGGGCCGCGGCACCGTCGTGACCGGTCGCGTCGAGCGCGGCATCGTCAAGGTCGGCGAGGAAGTCGAGATCGTCGGCATCAAGCCGACCATCAAGACCACCGTCACCGGCGTGGAAATGTTCCGCAAGCTGCTCGATCAGGGCCAGGCTGGCGACAACATCGGCGCGCTGCTGCGCGGCACCAAGCGCGAGGAAGTCGAGCGCGGCCAGGTGCTCTGCAAGCCCGGCTCAGTCAAGCCGCACACCAAGTTCAAGGCTGAGGCGTACATCCTCACCAAGGAAGAG
>DATDMA010000094.1:0-5223 GCA_036519015.1 Pseudolabrys sp.
AAAACACCGAACGTTTCGCGCGCGGCCTGCCGGCCAACAACGCGCTGCTGTGGGGCGCGCGCGGCATGGGCAAGTCGTCGCTGGTGAAGGCGGCGCATGCCGCGGTCAACGCCATCTACGCGCGCCAGGCGAAGAGCGAGCCGCTCAAGCTGATCGAGATCCACCGCGAAGACATCGAGACGCTGCCCGAGTTGATGACGCTGACGCGCGGATCGGACTACCGATTCATTTTGTTCTGCGACGATCTGTCGTTCGACAATGACGACACCAGCTACAAGTCGCTCAAGGCGGTACTGGACGGCGGCATCGAAGGCCGGCCGGACAATGTGATCTTCTATGCGACGTCGAACCGCCGCCATCTCCTGTCGCGCGACATGATGGAGAACGAGCGCTCGACCGCGATCAATCCCGGCGAGACGGTCGAGGAGAAGGTGTCGCTGTCTGACCGCTTCGGCCTGTGGCTCGGCTTCCACCGCTGCAGCCAGGACGAATTCCTCGCCATGGTCGACGGCTACGTCACGCACTACAAGATGGACGTGGATACCGAAGAGATGCACCGCGAGGCGCTGGAATGGTCGACCACGCGCGGCTCGCGTTCCGGCCGCGTGGCGTGGCAGTTCATCCAGGATCTGGCGGGACGGCTGGCTATAGCGTTGAAGGATTGAAGGGGCGAATAGCGAATAGCGAATAGCGGGGGTTCTTTCCCCCTACTCGCTATTCGCGTCTCTCACGCCCCGCCGAGATACTTGGCCGGATCGACCGGGGTCGAACCCTTGCGGATCTCGAAGTGGAGCTGCGGCGACGTGACGTTGCCGGTCTGCCCGGCATGGGCGATCGTCTGTCCGCGCTTGACGCTGTCGCCGCGCTTGACCAGCAGCTCGCTCGCATTCGCATAGGCCGAGACGAAGCCGTTGGCGTGGCGCACCAGCACGAGGTTGCCGTAGCCTTTGAGCTCGTTGCCGGCATAGGCGACGACGCCGTCATCCGCCGCCTTGACCGGCGTGCCTTCCGGCACGGCGAGATTGATGCCGTCGTTCTGCGCGCCATTCGACTTGGAGCCGAAGGCGCTGATGATGCGGCCCTTCACCGGCCAGCGGAATGACGGCATGCCGCCGGCGGCTTCCGCATCCTTCGTCACGGTATCGGTGGTCGCCGGCTCTTCGGTCGCCATGCGCGCGGTCTGCGCCGGAACGGTCTCAACCTTCTGCACCGGTGGCGCGGCCTGCGGACGCGCCACTTGCGGCGGCGGAGCCTGCACGGGCGCCTGCATCACTTGTGGCTGCACGGCAGCGGTCCGCATCGCGGGCGCCGGACGCGCCGTCGCGACCTGGCGATGGCCGCCGGGGATGACGACGCGATCGCCGATGCTGACCTTGGTGTAAGGCTGCATCTTGTTGGCGCGCGCGAGTTCGCTCAGCGACAGGCCGTAGCGGCGCGAAATGCGCAGCAAGCTTTCGCCCGGCTGCACGACGTGGACGTTCTCGCCGGCCGGAGCCGACATCGGCGCCGGCGCGGCGGCGATTTGCGGCTGCTGCATGTGCGGAGCCTGCACACGTTGCGTGCCTTCGGAGACGTAACGCGGAATGACGATGCGCTGGCCGGGGCGGATCGCTGAATTGTGGCTGATGCCGTTGGCCTGCATGATCGCCGACGCGGGCACGCCGTTCTTGCGCGCGATCGTCTCGACCGTTTCGCCGGCGTGGACGGTGACGGGCGAGCCGCCGTCCCACGTCCAGTGACCGGCCGGCTTCGGCGGCGCCATGGCGGCAACAGGCGCAGGAGCGACGGGAGCCGGACGCTCGGTGACGGAACCGGTAACATCGGACGAAGGACGATAAGCGCCGAGGCCCTGCGCACCGTACGACACGCCGCCCGAGTTCGCGCTGGGAGCGACAGTCGCGGGCCGGCTCAACGCCGGCGCCGGCAGCGGCTGCGACTCGACCGGCCGATACATCGGACGCTGGCCTCCGACCGAGCCGGTGACTTCCTGCTGCTGCGGCGGAGGCGCCTGATGGTTCGATGCGAAAGGGCTGGAGTCGAAGCGCGCGGAGTCGGCACAGCCGGCGGCGCTGACGCCGACCACTGCAAGTATTGCAACGCTCGGCCAGGCACGCGAGCGAGACGACACGGTGGGTCGCGGCATATGGTTACTCACTCATACGCGTGATAACGAGAGATTGAAATAAAGCAGCTGCGAGTAAATAGAGCTTTAAGAATACTGCTTCGTTACCGACGCAATCGACTTGCGACCGAATTAAGCGCGAGTTTCATAATTCGCGTGCCTGTCCGGGCAACAGCGGGACGAAGCGCACCGCGATGAGATCCTCGCGGACAATGCCCGTTTGCGATTTGGTAAGCTTGACGATGTGTTGCGGCCCATCCTGCGGACCGAGCGGCAGCAGCATGACACCATCGTCGTCGGCGAGTTGGTCGAGCAAGACCTGCGGCGGTTCGGGCGTGGCGGCAGTAACGATGATGCGATCGAAAGGCGCCCGCTCCGGCACGCCGGCGAAACCATCGCCCACCACGACGTCGACATTATCGTACCCGAGCGCCTGCAACCGGCGGCGCGCGGTTTCGGCCAAGGTGCGATAACGTTCGATGCTGACGACCTCGCGTGCGAGCCGCGAGAGCACCGCCGCCTGGTAGCCCGACCCCGTGCCAACTTCGAGCACGCGGTGGTTCGATCGCACGGCGAGCTTCTCGGTCATGTAGGCAACCACGTAGGGTTGGCTGATCGTCTGCCCACACGCGATCGGCAAGGCCTGGTCGGCATAGGCGCTGTCGGCGAAGTCCGTCTCGACGAAGCGGGCGCGCGGAACCTCGTCCATGGCGCGCAACACGGCCTGGTCGTTAATGCCACGGCGGCGCAACGTCAGCAGGAACTCCATCCGGCCTACGTCCTGCTTTTGCCCCTGCGGAATCACCCACGTCCCCCGTTTCCGCCATTTTTAACACGTTTGCTGACGGTTCAGGTAAGCTCACGTAAAACCCGGCGATGTGAAAGGGAACCGGCGACGCGTCTTCGGGTAGTGGAACGGGAGCGAACAATGGCGGATTTCGGACAGGCGCTACCAAAACTTCTGGTGGTGGAGGATGAATATCTGATCCGCATGCTGCTGGAGGATATGCTGACGGACCTCGGCTATTCGGTTGTCGCCGCTGTCGGCACGATCGCGGAGGCGAGCGAGTTCGCGACCCATGGCGAGTTCAACGCCGCCATTCTCGACGTCAATCTGGACGGTCAGGAAATTTTCCCGGTGGCCGATATCCTGACCAAACGCGGCCTGCCGTTCGTGTTTGTCACCGGCTATGGCGAAGGCAGCCTGCCCGCGCTCTATCGCGATCGCCCCGCTTTGCAGAAGCCGTTCCAGGCCGAACGGCTGCAGGCGACGCTCGAGGAGATGTTGGTGTAGGGGGGCGATCCGAGGCGCTTTGCTTCTCTGATCGAAGCAATCGTCGTCTTCGTCCCGTCACCCTGAGGAGCGAGCGTAGCGAGCCTCGAAGGGCGACGGCCGGGGCGCGGCAGCAAGCGGCAACTCACTGGCCGACATCCTTCGAGGCTCGCCGCTACGCGGCTCGCACCTCAGGATGACGGATCAAGGTCTACGACTTGCTTTTCTGCCTACGCCAGCTCGACGACCTTCCCCTCACGCAAGGTCACGCGCCGGTCCATGCGCCCGGCGAGCTCCATATTGTGCGTGGCGATGATGGTGGCGAGGCCGGACGCGTGCACGAGCTGCATCAGCGCGTTGAAGACGTGGTCGGAGGTGTGGACGTCGAGATTCCCAGTCGGCTCGTCGGCGAGCAATAACCTCGGCGCATTGGCGACCGCGCGCGCGATGGCGACGCGCTGCTGCTCGCCGCCGGAGAGCTCGGCCGGACGGTGGGTAAGCCGGCTGGCCAGACCCAGATAGGACAGGAGCTCGGTCGCGCGCTTCGCCGCCTCGCGCCGCGACAGGCCGCGGATCATCTGCGGCAGCACGACGTTCTCGATCGCCGAGAATTCGGGCAGCAGATGGTGCGACTGGTAGACGAAGCCGATCTCGTTGCGGCGGATGCGCGTGCGCTCGTGGTCGGGCAGGATCGCGGTGGCGCGTCCGTCGATGTAAACCTCGCCGTGATCGGGATGCTCGAGCAGGCCGGCGATGTGCAGCAACGTCGATTTGCCGGCGCCTGAGGGCGCTACCAGCGCCACCGACTGCCCCGGCCAGATCGCAAGCTCCGCGCCGGTGAGAATGTCGAGCGTCTCCTCGCCCTGGCGGTAGTGGCGCTCGACCGCCTGCAGGAACAGCACGGGGACATCCTGCTCCTCCGGCTGCTCCACGTCGGGGCGCGTCTCGACCATCGTGTCACTCATAGCGCAGCGCCTCGACCGGATCGAGGCGCGCGGCGCGCCAGGACGGATAAAGCGTGGCGAGGAACGACAGCACCAGCGCCATGACCACCACCGCGCTGGTTTCGCTAGTGTCCATATCGGCGGGGAGATGCGAGAGGAAATAGAGCTCGGGCGAGAACAGCTCGGTGTTGGTGAGCCAGGACAGGAACTGGCGGATGTTCTCGATATTGAGGCAGATCACCACGCCGAGCAGGAAGCCGACCAGCGTGCCGACCACGCCGATGGAGGCGCCGGTGATCAGAAACACGCGCATGATCGAGCCCTGGCTCGCGCCCATGGTGCGCAAAATGGCGATGTCGGAGCCTTTGTCCTTCACCAGCATGATCAGGCCGGAGACGATGTTGAGCGCGGCCACCAGCACGATGAGCGTGAGGATGAGGAACATCACGTTGCGCTCCACCTGGAGCGCATTGAAGAAGGTGGCGTTGCGCTGGCGCCAGTCGATCATGAAGATCGGTCTCTGCGCCGCGTCCTGGATTTCCTTTCGGTAAGTATCCACGCGGTCGGGATTGTCGGTATAGACCTCGATGGCGGTGACGTCGCCGGCGCGGTTGAAATAGGCCTGCGCCTCCTTCAACGGCATGAAGACCATGGCGGAATCGTATTCCGACATGCCGATCTCGAAGACGGCCGCGACCTTGTAGATCTTGATGCGTGGCGTGGTGCCCATGGGCGTCACCGCGCCGCGCGGCGCGACCAGCGTGATGTTGTCGCCGGCGCGGATCGAGAGCTGGTCGGCGAGCCTGCGGCCGATGGCCACGCCCTGCCCGTCGTCGAAACCGCCGAGCGTGCCCTGCTTGATGTTGTTGATGACCGAGGGCAGG
>DATDMA010000095.1:0-3370 GCA_036519015.1 Pseudolabrys sp.
AGGCTTAGGCGAGCCTCATTGACCGCCTGGTCCGCGAAACCCTGCACCCAAAGCGCTGCAGCCAACGTCGCCCGGTCCGCCGCATGGTCGTTCGAATTGTAATAAATCGCGTCGCGGCGATCCCCCGACACGGCGGAAGAACGAAGAACGCGTTCCAAATATTGTTGGGCCTCGCGAGGTCTACCTCTCGTGAGAAGCGTGGCGGCCATTTGCTGATAGGCGAAGCGGAGGTGTATCGGGTCGCCAATACGATGCGCAATTTGCTCGATCCGTTCCGCCGCGATCTGCGCCTTACCGTATTCCCCGAGAGAGAAGTAAATGGATATCAGCACCGACAGAGTCCCCGCCTGCGAATTGAGATCATTCAGCGCATCGGCGGTTTCGAGTGCCTCGGTCAGGAGAGTTTTTGCCTGTTCTGGCGGGCCCATCGTGATGAAGATCGCGCTCGCGAGGTTTATCTTCAGCTCCATTCGCAGCGGCATGTTCGCGGTTACATGCGGTTCAAGACCGAGCAGCGCGCGTTCGCATCGCTCGCGGCATTCAATCATCAGCGACAGGTGTCGCCAGACCGGCGCATAGGCGGCCGTGAGGTCGACGCCAATCGCCTGGTCTCCGGCCGAGGAAAAGGACCAGTCGAGCGCCGCGCGAACGTTGTCGATCTCTCGAACGCAGCGCGCCAGGTTATCATCCGATAAAGACGATCTGGCGCCTTGTGTCTGTGGCGTGAAGAGATCGCGAAAATACAGTGCGTGCCCTCTCTGAGCGTCGTCTCTTTCATCACTTTCGGCAAGCTTCTCAAGCGCGTAGGCACGGATCGTTTCCAGCAGCGTCCAGCGCGTGGCGCCTGACGTCGGGTCCAATGCGATCAGCGATTTCGTAACAAGATTGGCGATGCAGTCTGTCACCGTCGCCGTATCAAGCCCGGCATCGGCCATGACAACGGCTGCGGAATCGACGGTGAAGCCGCCGGCGAAGACGCTCAGGCGCCGCAGCAACCGCCGCTCTGTTTCCGGCAGCAGTTCATAGCTCCAATCGAGCGTCGCGCGCAGTGTCCGCTGCCGTGGGAGAGCCGTACGGCGCCCGCGTGTCAACAGCGCGAAGCGATCGCGCAGGCCTGCGGACACCTGCGCGATTCCGAGCGCGGCCGCACTGGCCGCCGCCAATTCGATAGCGAGCGGCATGCCGTCGAGGTGCCGGCAGATCGCGGCAATCGACGCGAGGTCTTCGGCGTCCGGCGAGAAGCCTGCGTTCAGCGCTTTTGTCCTGGCGACGAACAGCTCCACCGCACTGTACTGCATACTGTACTGCATGATGTCGTCCGGTGCCGCCTGCCCGAGAGCAGGCACTTCGAGCGGCGGAACGCGATAGACAGACTCGCCGTCGATCCGCAAGACTTCGCGACTGGTCGCCACAATCGTGGTGCGCGGGCACAGGCGCGTGAAGGTCTCGGCCAGGTTCGCCGCCGCGTCGATGACGTGTTCGCAATTATCGAGCACAAGCAGAAGATGTCTTCCACCAACGGCGCGAGCGACAGACTCCGCCGAAATCTCGCCAACGAGCTTCAGCCCGAGCGTGCTGGCTACCGTGGACGGGACGAGGCCGGGGTCGGACAATGAGGCCAGCTCGACGATCCACCCCCCGTCTTCAAAGTCGGGCAGGAGGTAACGGACGGATTTGATGGCGAGGGAGGTCTTCCCGATGCCACCGGGGCCCGTCAAGGTCACCACCCGATAGGCGGAGACGAGGTCTCGGACAAACTGCGCAGCCGCGGCCCGACCGATCAGGCGCGTAATGAGCGGGGGAAAATTGTTCGCCGATGGCGCTCCGGACGTGCGGGTCAGGGATGAATAGCCCGGTGAGGCGGTCGCCTCTCGCTGCTGAGGCGTCCAGCCCCCGAGCAGGCGATAGCCGCGACCAGAGACCGTCTTCAGCATGGCTCGATCAGCGCCTAGCGCCTTGCGGACCGCGGAGATGTGAACGTGCAGCGTACCTTCGCCGACGATGGCGCCCGGCCACACCCGTCCCATCATATCGTCCTTGGTGACGAGCTTGCTGGCCGATTGCACGAGGACCGTGACGATCTCGAAGGCCCGGCCGCCCAGCGGCACGGGAATCCCGCGCGACCGCAGCTCCCGCCGGCCGAGGTCGATCTCCCATTGATCGCACGCATAGACCACATTTCCGCTTGCTTCAGACACCCCGGCCTCGCGGATTAGACAGGCTGAAGTTTTGCGTTTGATAAAGCCTGCGGATACTGCGAACCGAAGGGTGTCAAACATACGACCGTTCACGGTAACCGTGCACCGCGAGCATCTGCGCCAGTCGCGATCCGAGCCCCACGGTTAGTAGGCATGGACGAAAGGTATGGTCTTTGACAGAGAGCCAGGCGGCCTCACCGGCATAGCGTAATTTAATAATTTTTAAGATCGGCCCTAAGGAATCTCCCTCCGGGAGCGGCTACACCACCCCAAGCTCGGAGGTGTGCCATGCCTTTCGCCATAGACGAGACCAGCGCCGTTACCGCGACCGTATCTGCCGACCAGCTGGACACTCCGCGCCCCATCATCTCGGAGGAACCCGGACGCGGGTGGAAAGCCTCGGGGGAGCCCGCATGCGACGGCGAGCCACGCTGTTACGAAACGCAGACGGAGTTGGCGTCCGCGAACCGGGTCGCGTTCCTAGAGCAGCTATCGGCGTCGATTGCCGAAATCAACCAGCCGATCAGCGCTGTTGTCATAAACGCCGATACCGCTCTGCGGCTGCTCCTCGTCCAGCCGACAGATACGGAATTAGTCCGGCGGTTGCTCGCTCGTATCGTCCTGGACGGAATGCGCACTGGCAACATCGTTCACCGCACCCGTGCGCTGATCAGAGAAAGCGCCGCCACGGAGGGAATGCCTGGAGATCAAAGCTGTGACCCTTGAGGCGATAGACGCAACCCACAATGAGCTCGTGATGAATGGCGCCTCAGTGCAGATGAAACTGGCAATGGACTTACCACTGGTTCGCCGGCGTGAGAAGGGCCGACAAATTGCAGGCCCGAGCACTTTTTGGGCGCACGGTGTCGATTTGGAACATCAAGGAGAACACCATGATGAGTGAGCAGGCCGCCGGGCAGGCTGTTGACGAGTCGTCAACATTTCGTCGGCCCAAGACAATTCTTCCGGTGCCAACGCCTTCGCCTCAGTTTCAGCGTGTGGAGAGCGGAGTTCCCGACACTAAATTGACTCGTGAGGCGGCTGGGCTACTCCAAGAGTTCAGCACGCCGGTTTTGATCAACCATTCGCATCGCGTGTTCTTTTGGGCAAACGAGATGGGGCGTCAAACGGGACAGAAGTTCGATGTGGAGATGCTGGTCATTTGCGCTGCC
>DATDMA010000096.1:0-4404 GCA_036519015.1 Pseudolabrys sp.
TGGCGCACGCGATCTCGCCGAGCGGCCCTTAAGCGAAATGTCCGGCGGCGAGCGGCAGCGGCTGCTGCTGGCGCAGGCGCTGATCGGCGAACCGAAACTGCTGCTGCTCGACGAGCCGCTGATCAGCCTCGACGCGCGGCATCAGGAGGTCGTCATCGACGTGGTGCGCAAGGTCTGCCGCGAGCGCGGGATCACGGTTTTATTCTCGGCGCACGAGCTCAACCAACTTCTCGGTACGCTCGACCGCGTGCTCTATCTCGGCAACGGCCGTGCCGTGCTCGGCACCGTCGATGAAGTCGTCACCGCGCCGGTGCTGTCGCAGCTCTACGGCACCGACATCCAGGTAGTGCGCGCCGACGGGCATATCTTCGTCATGTCGCGCGGCCGCGATGTCGAGCGCGTGGATCACGCGCATGATCATGTGCACGATCATGCGGGGCATGAGCACACGCATGCGCATCATCATTGAAATGAGTATGACTCTTATTCTTGCATGGGCCTCTCACCTCCCCTCCCCCCGCGAAGCGGTGGGGAGGGGTCGGGGGTGGGGGGCGCTTACTGTGCTTTCGAACGCCGTACTTGCATTTCCGTCCTCCCCCCACCCCTGACCCCTCCCCACCACGCGCAAGCGCGCGCGGGGGAGGGGAAAAGGGCCGCGCCTCACGGCGAAAGCGTAAGACCATGTTCGCCTATGAATTCATGACCAACGCCTTCGTCGCCGCCGGGATTGTCGCGGTGGTGTCGGGGCTCGTCGGCTTCTTCCTGGTGATGCGCGGGCAGACCTTTGCCGGGCACGCGCTGTCGCATATCGGATTCGCCGGCGCGACCGGCGCCGGCCTGATCGGACTGGCGCCGCTGTGGGGGCTGATCGGCTTCACGCTGATCGCCGGCGTGGCGATGGGCTTGCTGAGCGAGCGCATCAGCAATCGCGACGTCGCCATCGGCGTGGTGCTGGCGCTGGCGCTCGGCTTCGGCCTTCTGTTCCTGCACTACTACACGGCCTTCGCGACACAGGCGACGGCGCTGCTGTTCGGCAATGTGCTGGCGGTCGATCGCGAAACGATCGTGACGCTCGCCGTGCTTGGAATCATCACCCTGGTCGCGCTCGGCGCGATCATGCGGCCGCTGATTTTCGCGAGCCTGCAGCCCGAACTGGCCGAGGCCAAGGGCGTGCCGCTGCGCTTCATCTCCACGGCATTCCTCGCCATCGTGGCGCTGGCGGTCTCGGCATGCGCACAGATCGTCGGCGTGCTGCTGGTGTTCACGCTGATGGTCGGACCGCCGGCCGCGGCGCAGCGCCTCACCACGGGTCTGTGGAGCGGGCTGATCGTGTCGGCCTTGCTCGCGCTCGCCGAGGCCTGGCTCGGCCTCACGATGGCCTATTACACCGACTGGCCGGTGAGCTTCTGCATCGCGGTGCTGAGTGCGGTCGGTTATTTCGCGGCGCTTGCGTTACCTGCGGCGCGCTCGCAACCAGCGCATTCGCACTAGCCTCTCCACCGTCATGCCCGGCCTTGTGCCGGGCATCCACGACTTTACTGAATCGCAGCAAGAACGACGTGGATGGCATCGGAAGTCGGGCTCGCCCGACTTCCGCAGTATTTAGTTGCCGCAAGTCGGGTAAACCCGACTTGCGGTGACAAGCCCGGCCATGACGAATCATAAGCTCAGTGCGAGCAACAAAGTTTCTTCAGCTCACATCTTCGCGCCGCGTTCGATGAAGAGCTTCACCGCGCCGGGCTGCCACGGCACCGGCGAGTTATCCTTGACCTGGTTCTCGACCGAGAAACTGGCGGCTTCCTTGTGCACCGCGACCAGATCGGCCTTCTTGTCGACGATCAGCTTGACGATGTCGTAGGCGTCCTGATCCGACATCTTGTCGTTGGTAACCAGGATGTTCCACACCGCGGTGACTTTGTTGTCCTTGTCCTGGCCCGGATAGACGCCGGACTTGATGGTGCTGGCAGCGTAGAGGTTGTTGTATTTCTCGTTCATCTTGCCGACGAGATCGGCGTGATCGATCAGCTTGATCTTCACGCCCGGCGTGGCGCCGAGATCGGTGACCGCCGCCGTCGGCAGACCGCCGACCCAGAAGAAGGCGTCGATCTTGCGGTCCTTGAGCGCGTTCACCGACTCGGCGACCGAGAGACGCTCGCGCTTCATGTCCTTGTCCTTGTCGAGGCCGGCGGCCTCGATGACGCGGAACGCCATCACCTCGGTGGCGCTGCCCGGCGAGCCGGTGGACACGCGCTTGCCCTTGATGTCGGCCATAGTGTTGACGCCGGTGCCCTCGATCGAGACCACATGCATGATGTTGGGATAGAGCACCATCAGCGTGCGCAGCGGCACCTTGCTGCCCTTGAACTTGTCCTGGCCGTTCTGGGCGTCGAGTGCGGCGTCGGCCATCGAGAAGCCGATCTCGCTCTGCCCCGAACCGATCAGTTTGAGATTGTCGACCGAGCCGCCGGTCACTTCCGCGGTCGCCTGCGTGTTCGGCAGGTTCTTCGACAGCAGATTGGCGAGCGCGCCGCCGATCGGATAGTAGACGCCGCCGGTCCCGCCGGTGCCGATGGCGATGGTGCGCTGCTGCGCTTTGGCGATGCCGACGGCGAGCACCGCGGCCGCGATGGCCAATAAGACGATCTTGATTTTCGGCTTCATGTGCTTCCTCCCTGATGGTGCGTTTTTTTCAGTTTTCTAAGTTACGATCTTATCGGTCTCGGGCTTGACGGTGGGCGCCGTGGACGGCACCCGGCTGATCCATTGCCAGATGAGAAGGGCCGCACCGAGCGCCAGTCCGAACGGCGCCGGATGTGGAATGTCGAGCCCGCTGATGCTTTCGAGCATCGCCTCGAGCAGGCTCGGGAATACCAGCAGCAGACCGGTCAGCAGGAACAGGCCGCGCTCGACCAGCGTGGTTTGTCGCAGCGCCCAGTTCTGCGCGGCGACCGCGAGCGCGCCGAGTCCCGCGCCGGTGACGGCCGTGATCCAGATGATGTCGGTGATCGAGCCGTCCTTCGGAATCTTCATCAGCAGCCCGATGCCGAGCGGATCGAGCACGAAGACGAACGGCACGAGAAATGCCGGCAGCGTGTATTTCCACGCCTGCATCGTCGTCTTGTAGGGATCGCCGCCGGTGATGGCGGCGGCGGCGAAGGGCGACAGCGCCGTCGGCGGCGACACTTCCGAGAGCACGGCGTAATAGAAGATGAACATGTGCGCGGCATAGTCGGGTACGCCAAGCTTGGTCAAAGCCGGAGCGGCAATGACCGCGCAGATGATGTAGGACGCGGTGACCGGCACGGCGAGGCCGATGATCCACACCACGAGCGACGTATAGATCGCCGTCATCAGCAGGCTGCCGCCGGCCATGTCGATCACGATCGACGAGAACTTCAGCCCGAGGCCAGTCAATGTGACGACGCCGACGATGATGCCGGCGGCGGCGCATGTCGTCGCGGCGCTGAGCACGCCGATCGAGCCTTCGGCCAGCGCGGTCGTCAGCTTCTTGGATGACGGCACGGCCCTCTGCCCCGCGGCGCTGAGGCCGCAGATCGCCAGCCCCGCGATCAGCAGCAGAATGAGCATCGGGAAGTAAGCGCTGAACGCCGATGCTATCGCCGTCGCGCCAACGCCCGGAATGAGCATCAGCACGGCGGCGACGACATAGATGATGAGCAACGGGATGAGGATCTGCCGCGGGCCGAGCGCGGTCTCGGGCGCCAGCGCGCTCATGGTGAAGGCGAGCACGGTGGAATAGAACACCGACAGCATCGGCGAATAGCCAATGACCATGAAGATGACGACGGCGACCAGCGAGACGAAATGGAAGCCGTAGCGCCTGGTCATCTGCCAGACCGTGAGATCCTGCTCGAAGATGACCTCGCGCGCGCCGAAGCGCATCGCGTCGAGTTCGACCATGAACAGCAGCGACAGATAGTAGAGGCAGGTCGGGATGACCGCCATCCAGATCACGTCGAGATAGCTGATCTTCAGGAATTCAGCGATCAGGAACGCTGCGGCGCCCAGCACCGGCGGCGAGATGATGGCGCCAAGACCGCCGGCCGCGAGCAGACCGCCGGCGGCATTCTTCTCGAAGCCGGCCTTTTTCAGCATCGGCCACGCGACCGTGCCGATCATCACCGTGGTGGCGACGCCGGAGCCCGATGGCCCGCCGAGCAGGAAGGACGACGCGACCACCGCCCGGCCCGCGCTCGACGGCTTGCCGCCCATCACCGCGAGCGAGAAATCGATGAAGAACTTGCCGGCGCCGGAATGCTGCAGGATGGCGCCGTAGATGGTGAACATGATGATGAGCGTGGCCGACACATCGACCGCGACGCCGAAGATGCCTTCCAGCGTGATGAACAGATGGCCGACCAGCCGCGCAATGTCGAAGCCGCG
>DATDMA010000097.1:0-2160 GCA_036519015.1 Pseudolabrys sp.
GCGAGCTTGTCGTTCGGCGTCAGCCATTTGAAGACGGTGGATCGCCTGAAGATCAGGTCGGGCTGCTCCGCGGCGAACGACGGCACGGCGCTGAGCGCGACAAGAGCTACGACGAGCAAAGCAAAAAATTGGCGCAAGAAACCCTCCCATGGATCTCCTGCGAGATAGGAATGACGGGCGTTCAGCGGAAGGGGTTATGAGTCTTCCGTCATTCCGGACGCCGCGAACCGGCGATCCGGAATCCAGCGCCGTCAACGGCGCTCTCGGCTGGATTCCGGGTTCGCGCCTTCGGCGCGCCCCGGAATGACCGATCACGCCCAAAGCCGCTCGCTCTCCAGGCCTTTGTAGAGGCCCGCGACGTGCTCACCGTAGCCGTTGTAGATCAGCGTCGGGCGGCGCTCGCCGGTGCCGATGACTTCCTCACTCGCCTGGCTCCAGCGCGGATGCGGAATGGCCGGATTGACGTTGGCCCAGAAGCCGTATTCGGAAGACTGCAGCGCCTCCCACATGCCGACCGGGCGCTTGTCGACGAAGCTGAAGCGCACGATCGACTTGATCGACTTGAAGCCGTATTTCCACGGCAGCGCCAACCGCAAGGGCGCGCCCTGTTGCTTGGCGATCGGATGGCCGTAGGCGCCGGTGGCGAGGAAGGCGAGCTCGTTGGTGGCCTCGGCCATCGTGAGGCCTTCGATATAGGGCCACGGATACCAGGTCTGCCGTTGGCCGGGCGCGACCTTCACGTCCTTGAAGGTCTCCATGCGCAGATATTTCGCCGAGCCCAAAGGCTTGGCGAGTTCGACCAGCTTGGCCAAAGGGAAGCCGGTCCAGGCGATGGCCATGCTCCAGGCTTCGACGCAGCGGTGGCGGTATGTGCGCTCTTCCAGCGTCATCTTGCGGATGAGATCGTCGATGCCGATCTCCATCGGCTTCTCCACCATGCCGTCGATCTTCACCGTCCACGGCCGGATAGGCAGCTTCTGCGCCTGCTCGGAGACCTCCTTGGTCGAGTTGAATTCGTAGAAGTTGTTGTAGTGCGTGTTGATCTTCTCGTCGGTGATTGGCCGGTCGAGCTTGTAGGCCTCGTTGCGCTTGGCCGGATAGAGATCGGCGGTCGGGTCCGTCACGTCGCTGATGCGTTGCGCGGCGGCCAGGCCCGGCATCATTGCCAAGGCGCTCGCGCCGCCGACCAGCAAGGCGCGCCGGTTGAAGAAAAGGTGCTCGGGGGTCGCGAGGTGCTCGGGGATTTCCCAGCCGCGGCGGCGGATGACATTCATGCCAGTGACCTCCTGAAATCGGCCCGCAAGAGGTACGGCCTGCCACGCTCACAGACAAGTCACGGTTCCGGGAAAGGAACGCCACCTGCCGTCCGGCGTTTCCAGCGCAAGTCAGGGGTGCTTCGCCATGGACGAGCTTGCCAGCCGCAAATATCCCGTACGCGAGGACATGCGCTTTCAGCGGCGCATGTGGGTGATCGAGCGCATCGGCTGGCTCGTGCTCGCCGCGATTACGCTGTTGGCGCTGCTGGGTCTGTTCGGCACCGGCGTCTTGAGCAAGCGGACCATTGGCGCGGGCTCGCTGACCATTGAATACGACCGCTTCGAGCGCGCGTCGCGGCTGTCGCAATTCACCTTCCATTTCGCGCCATCGCCCAATGGCGAGCGCCGGCTGCGACTCAACACCGCATTCCAGAAAAATTATGAGATCAGCAGCATCCAGCCACCGCCGGCGCGCAGCAGCGCCGACGGCCTGGACCTGACCTTTACCGCGCCCGCGGGCAGCGCCGCCGACGTGGTGATCTGGGCGCATGCGCACAGCTTCGGCATGACGCGGATCGAGGCGCGCGCAGACGACGAGCCGCCGTTGACGTTCTCGATCATGGTCTATCCGTGAGCACAATATGGACAGCGTCCTCAAAGCCTGTGTCGTCTATTTCGTGCTCTGGGTGATCGTGCGTATTTCGGGGCGACGAACCCTTGGACAGATGACCGCGTTCGATTTCGTGCTGTTCCTGATCATCGGCGGCGCGACGCAACGCGCCGTCACCGGCCAGGATTATTCACTCACCAACGCGCTCATCCTGGTCGCGACCTTCGTCACGATCGAGATCGGTCTCTCGCTCGTCGAGCGCGACTCGCCGCTGATGCGGCGCATCCTCAACGC
>DATDMA010000098.1:0-17128 GCA_036519015.1 Pseudolabrys sp.
TAGGCACCAACCATTTTTGCGCTGAGTCCCCGCTTTCGCGGGGACGAGCGGGGAGCACGCTTCGGCACATCAAAACAAATCGGAGAGCGTGCGTTTGTGTCCGGTGTCGACGCTGACATAGACGCTCATGCCGGCGCGGAAAATAGGCGCGTCGGCCTTGTGCTGGATGCGGATCTTGAGCGGGATGCGCTGCACCACCTTCACCCAGTTGCCGCTGGTGTTCTGCGCCGGTATGACCGAAAACTCCGATCCGGCCGCGGGGCTGACGCTCTGCACCACGCCGTCGAAGGTTCGCCCTGGATAGGTGTCGACGCTGACGTCGACGTGGTCGCCCAGCTTGACGTAAGTGAGGTCGGTCTCCTTCATCTGCGCCGTCACCCAGACGTCCGTGGTCGATACCAGCGCGATAGCGCCGCTCTCCGTCTCGGCGGCGGTTTGCGCGACGAGATAAGTGCCGGGCTGCAACGCATCGACCTGGGTGGCGACGCCGTCGAAGGGCGCGCGCACGGAGGTGTGGTTGAGCTGGCGTTGGGCCTCGTCGACCTCTGCCTGAGCCTGCCGGTAAAGCGGATGGTCGGTGACTGCGATGTTCACATTGCCGGCGAGCTTGGCGAGCTGGACCTGCGCCTGCTGCTGCAGGGACAGCAGCTTGGCTTTGTCCAATTGCAGCGTGTAGCGCACTTGATCGTAGACTTGCCGTGTGACGGTTACGTCGGCGACGAGCGCAGCGTCGCGTTCGAACGTGACCTGGTCGAGCGCGACCTGCGCCTGCTGCGCGCTGACGTCGCTCAGCAGCGCCTGGTAGTCGTCTTTCATCGATTGGATGGTCAGGGCGACTTCGTTGAGATTGTCCTTCGCGTTGTTGAGCGCGATCTGGAACTGGAGCGGATCGACCTGGAACAGCAGTTGCCCGGCCTTCACCTGCTCGCCTTCGTGCACATTGACCGTCGAGACCAGACCGGAGACGTCGGTCGTCACCAGGACCTTTGCCGAGTCGACATAGGCATCGTCGGTGGAGGCGTAGCGGCCGCCCTGCAGCCAGAACGCAAACGTGCCGATGACCACGATGATAATCCCGCCCGCCATCAGGATGAGGCGCAGCGAAGGGCGCCAGCGGCGTTTCGACGGAACGGTCGCAACCGAACGGTCGGGGACGGTCGTCTTTGGAGCGGCTGGAGGAGCCTTGGTGCCGGGAGGCGCCTTGGTAGTCGGCGCCTCGGATCGCGATTCGTCGTCGCCCGTGAGGTCGTGGGCGGGCTGTTGGGTTTCGTCCGTTACGATGTCCCCATGTCCACTCTCACTCAGTTCGCCTTTTGACATGATACATTACTCGGCAGCCACTTGTGTGGTTTCGGGAATGGCCGCCTCGTGATCGTGGTGACTGCTGCGGCCTAGGCCGTTCAGCCAGCGATTGACGCGGTCGAGATAGAGGAAGACGACCGGCGTCGTATAGAGCGTCAGTGCCTGGCTCAAAATCAGTCCGCCGACCATGGAATAGCCGAGTGGTTGGCGGAGCTCCGATCCGGTGCCGTGCCCCAGCATCAGGGGCACGCCGGAAAGGAGCGCGGCCATGGTTGTCATCATGATGGGCCGGAAGCGCATCAGGCACGCCTCGCGGATCGCCTCGTGCGGTGAAAGCCCGCGCTCGCGTTCGGCCTGGATGGCGAAGTCGACCATCATGATGCCGTTCTTCTTGACGATGCCGATGAGCAGGATCACGCCGATCAGCGCGATCACGCTGAAGTCGAACCCGAACAGCATCAATATCAAGAGCGCGCCGACGCCGGCCGACGGCAGCGTCGACAGGATCGTCAGCGGGTGGATGTAGCTCTCGTAGAGGATGCCGAGGATCAGGTAGATCACCACCAGCGCCGCGACGACGAGGAGCGGCTCGCTTGCCAGCGAGCTCTGGAACGCCTGCGCGGTGCCCTGGAAGTGACCGGCGAGGGATGGCGGCATGCCCATCTGATCCTCGGCGCCCTGGATGGCGGCGACCGCCTGGCTCAGGGCGACGCCCTGCGCGAGGTTGAAGCTCAGCGTCACTGCCGGGAACTGGCCCTGGTGATTGATGGACAGGAAGGTGGTCGGCGCGGTCGTCCATTTCACCAGCGTGCTCAGCGGCACCTGCTGGCCGGTGAGCGGCGACTTGACGAAGATATGGTCGAGCGCGCGCGGATTGTTTTGCAGTTTCGGCAGCACCTCGAGCACAACGAAATAGCTGTTGATTTGCGTGAAGTACTGCGTGACCTGTCGCTCGCCGAAGGCATCGTAGAGCGTATCGTCGATGAGTTGCGGCTGGATGCCGAAACGCGAGGCCTGATCGCGGTCGATGGTCAGCGTCAGCGTGGTGCCGCCGGTCTGTTCGTCGGTGGCAACAGCGGTCAATTCCGGCATCGCCTTCATTTTAGCGAGCACCTTCGGCGCCCACTGATTGAGCTCGTCGATGTTCGTGTCCTGCAAGGTATATTCGAACATCGACCGGCTCAGGCGTCCGCCGACGCGGATGTCCTGCGACGGCTGCATGAACAGCGAGGCGCCCTCGACCGTGGCGAGCTTCGGCTGCAGCCGATGGATAATCTCGGTCGCCGAAGCCTGGCGCTCCTCCAGCGGCTTGAGCGTGATGTACATGCGGCCGTTGTTCTGCGTCTGACTGCCGGTCGCGCCCACCAGCATCGCGACGTTCTGTACGCCGGGATCAGCCGACACGATCTTGCCGAGCGCCAGCTGGCGCTTCGACATTTCCGCGAACGAGATGTCTTGCGAGGATTCCGAGATGCCGATGATCAGGCCGGTATCCTGCGTCGGGAAGAAGCCCTTCGGGATGACCACGAACAGGTAGCCGGACAGCGCCATCGTCACGAAGAAGACGCCGAGCGTGATCAGCTTGTATTTCATCGCGATGTCGAGCGTGTTGCGATAGCCGGCGAGCATCAGGTCGAAGGCGCGCTCCGAGGCCATGAACAGGCGGCCGTGGTGCTCCTCGCGCTTCTCGCGCAGGAAGCGGGCCGCCATCACCGGCGTCAACGTCAGGGCGACGAAGGCGGACACCGCGATCGTCATGGTCACTGTGATGGCGAATTCGCGGAAGATACGGCCGACGATGCCGCTCATCATCAGCAGCGGGATGAACACCGCCACCAGCGACAGGCTGATCGAGAGGATGGTGAAGCCAATCTCGCCGGAGCCCTTCATGGCCGCTTCATAGGGCGTCAATCCTTCTTCCAGGTGACGCTCGATATTCTCCAGCATAACGATGGCGTCGTCGACGACGAAGCCGACGGCGATGCTCAGGCCCATCAGGGACAGGTTGTCGAGGCTGAAGCCGGCGACGTACATCAGCGCGCAGGTTCCGACCAGGGCCAAGGGCACCGTGATGCTCGGGATGATGGTCGCCGCAAGGTTACGCAGGAACAGGAAGATCACCATCACCACCAGTGCAATGGTCAGCATCAAGGTGAACTGCACGTCGTTCACCGAGGCGCGGATGGTGATTGTGCGGTCGCTGATGATGTCGATCTTGACCGACGGCGGAATGGAGGCCTGCAACTGAGGCAGCATCGCCTTGACGCGGTCGACCGTTTCGATGACGTTGGCGCCCGGCTGCTTGAGAACAGAAAGAATGATCGCGCGCTTGTTATCCGACCAGGCGGCGAGTTTGGTCTCCTGCGGCCCCTCGATGGCCGTGCCGATATCGCGCACGCGCACTGGGGCGCCGTTACGATAGGCGATGATGGCGTCGTTCCACGGCTGCGCCGTGAGCAACTGATCGTTGTCGTAGATGGTGAAGGTGCGGGTGGCGTCGTCGATGGTGCCTTTCGGGCTGTCGGTCGTGACATTGATCATGGAGGCGCGCAGGTCCTCCAGTCCGATGCCCATGGCCGCGAGCTTCTGCGGATCGACCTGGACGCGTATCGCCGGCTTCTGTTGGCCGCCGACATTCACCTGGGCGACGCCCGGGATCTGGCTGATGTTCTGGACGAGGATGTTTTCGGCGTAGTCGTCCACCTCGGTGATCGGCAGCGAATCCGAATGCACCGCGAACAGCATGATCGGCGAGTCGGCCGGGTTCACCTTGCGGTAGCTCGGCGGCGAGGGGAGGTTCTTCGGCAACTGTCCGCCGGCGGCGTTGATTGCGGCTTGGATGTCGCCGGCTGCCGCGTCGATGTTACGGTCCAGGTCGAACTGCACGATGACCGCTGAGGTGCCGAGCACGCTCGACGACGTCATCTGCGTGACGCCGGGGATTTCGGCGAACTGCCGCTCAAGCGGGGCCGTCACCGACGAAGCCATGGTCACCGGATCGGCGCCGGGAAGTTGCGTCGTCACCTGGATGGTCGGGAAGTCGACTTGCGGTAGCGGCGCGACGGGCAGGAACGGGTAGGCGGCGAGCCCGACCAAGAGAATCCCCGCCATGAGCAGGGAGGTGGCGATCGGACGTTTGATGAAGGGGGCGGAAATGGACACCTGCGTTCACCCCTTGGTCGCGGTGTTGGCATTGTCAGGCGTGTTGTGGATCTTGCTGCCTTGCTGCACGCGATATTGGCCGGCGACGACGATCGACGTCCCGGCATTGAGGCCCTTTTCGATGACCGCGGTGCCGTCACGCACCTGCCCGACGGTGACCGGCTGTATCGTCGCGGTCTGGTCCGGTTTTACGACGTAGACATACATGCCGTCCGGCCCGCGCTGCACCGCATCCGATGGAACGGTCACGACCTGCGGCAGCGTCTCGAGCTGCAATTCGACGTTTATGTACTGTCCCGGCCAGAGCTTGTACTCTTTGTTGGGGAACGTCGCCTTGAGCTTGACCGAGCCCGTCGTCTGGTCAATGCGGTTATCGACCAGCGCGAGCGTGCCTTCGTCGAGCGTCTGCGAATCCGCGCGGCCTTGCGCGATAACCTTGAGCGGCGCCTTCGACGCGTTCATCTCATGTGTCACCTCCCGCAGCTGATCCTGCGGCAGCGTGAAGACGACGGAGATCGGCTGCAACTGCGTGATGACGACGAGGCCGCCGGTGTCGGTGGCGTGCACGATGTTGCCCTGGTCGACGAGCCTGATGCCGGTGCGTCCGGACAGCGGCGCACGGATCGTGGTGTAGTCGAGCTGGACTTGCGCCGAATCCAGATTGGCCTGGTCGGCCTCGACCGTGGCCTGAAGCTGACGCACCAGCGCGCCTTGCGTGTCGATCTGCTGCTGCGTGTTGGCGAGCGTTCCGCCTTGCTGGAAGCGCCTGAGGTCGAGCTGCGCGTTCTCCAGGTTCGCCTGGTCTTTCGCCTTGGTCGCGCGCGCGAGGTCGAGCGTGGCCTTGAACGGCCGTGGATCGATCTGCGCCAGCACATCGCCGGCGTTCACGTGCAGGCCTTCTTTGAAGTTCACGCTATTGAGTTGCCCGTCCACCCGCGTGTTGACGGTGACAGTGTTGAAGGCCTGCACCGTGCCGAGGCCGCTGAGAAAGACGGGCACGTCTTTCTTTGCCGACGTCCCGACTGTGGCCGGGATTGCCTGTTGCCGTGGTTTCTGGTTTGCGGATTGCTCCGCCGCTCCAGCGCCGCGTGCGATGTGCCATGACACGCCCGCAGCGGGAACCGCCAGACAGATCGCTACGATGATGAGCCAACGCCGACGACGCATGTCGTTCTCCCCAAGTCCTCGCCACGCACGATTCAACGATCACCGGACAGCAAAACCTGCGCCGGTTCGTGCCGACTATCATGCGTGAAACTGCGCATCCCCGATGCGCGCCCGTTATTCAGGGCCCGTGACGGAAATATGTGGACGAGGGGTGGCCTATAACTTTGCCAAAATTGCGCAATGTGATCCGTTCTTGCGTCGAACTTCCGCGCAGGATTTACGCAGACGTGTCAGTTCGTTGCGCAAAGATTTATGGCCAAGATATTCATTACAAAATGTTCACGCCGAAATGGTCATAACGACGTTCAATCCATCGGATCGAGCATCCCGAGGACTGCGACCAGCGCGAGCACGCCTGTTGCCAGCACCAGCTCGGCTATTGTTTGCCGCCGCAGCGCTCGTGTCGCTTCATTGTCATCGTCTACTCGCGGCATCAGCACGTAGGAATTGACAAGCGCGAGCCCGATCATGCCGGCGACGAGCGCGATCTTGATCGACAGCAGGGCCTGATAGGGCGAGGACCAGTGAACGGGCAGATGGCCCAGCACCATGAACATGTCGATGATGCCGGTTCCCACCACCAGAGCGACGGCAATGTGGCCCATGACCGAAAAGCGATGGAGCGCCAGGCTCGCATATTTCGCTCGCGCCGGATCGCCGAGCGCCGCCAGACACAACAGCACGGGCACAAGCGAGCCGATCCAGCCCGCTGCAGCGAGCAGATGCACGATGTGATTGATGATGTGCACGGCCGCACGTGGACCTTCGTCCATCATGGCATGGCCGGTCAGAGCGAGGCTTGCCAGCGCGACGGCCGACAGCGCCAGAAGCACGGGCATTGGCGGACGATCCGCAGCTGCGGCCATGATGAGCAGAATCGGAATTAACGCGCGCGCCACCCACACGTGGCCCATGGTGGTGTTGTCCAGCACAGTTCCCATGAGCGAGAAGTTGAAAACCTCCGTCCATGCGTCCCCGATCGAGGCTACCTCCAACGGGAGCCAAACGAGCGCCGCCGCTACCGCGGCGACGGCCACCACCATGACCGGAGCATGGAGTTGCCGCTCGATGAAGCCGCCGAGCCGGCGTGGAGCGATGAAACAGACAAAACTAATGCCGCCAAAGACGAACATTATGGCGGCATCGTAGATGAAGCGCGACAGCGCCAGCGCGGCGTGAACCCCAATCAAGGCGTGACCTTGAACATGTAGCTGCCGTGTGTGACGTGCCCGTCTTTGGACAGGGCGTGCCAGTTCACCGTATAGGTTCCAGCGCCGGGCGCTTGCGCGATCGGAACGATCAGCACCTTGTCGTCATCTTTCGCGAGCGACGGCGTCCCCGTCGGCAGCGTCGTATTGGCCGGCCCCGTCACGGTCACGCCGCTCAGCTTCGGCTCGACGCCTTCGGAGAAGTTCAGCCGCAACGCGCTCGGCGGTGCGGAGGCGACGTCGGCCGGCACCGACGACAAAAGGTGTGCATGCGCCTGCGCCGCGTTCGCGACGCCGAGCCAGGTCAGGAGAGACAAGACGAAAGCCTTCCGCAACATGGAGGTTTGTTCCTTTATTGTGCCCCCACGTAGACGCGATCAGCCGCGCGCCTGAATCTGCCCGGGCGTGCCCAGCTTATCGAGCGTGCCTGGGACGATTACCAGATGGCGCCGCTCCGGTCTTGCGCTGTTTTGCACGATCTGCCGGATCGGGGCGATGGCATTGACGATGGCCGATCCCGCCGGATTGTTATGAAGGCCGACAGCGGTTCGATCATTCCGCCGCCGTTCGGTTCGGTCGCCAGCGCGAGCACGTGGCTGCTGACCGGAATGTCGGGCGCGTCGGCGTCGCTTGGCGCCTGTTCGGCCCAGGCGGGAGCAGCGAGAACAGCCGGCAAGCAGAATCGCAGCCGAGAGGGTCCGCATCATCGGCCGTTCCTATTTGCTCATGTTCATCGACGGAGACATCGGCATGGAATCCTGCGGCGTTGCGTGGCTCGTCGGCGCAGGCCCGCTTTGCGTGGGAGACGGCGCAGACGGTGGCAGCGGCTCGCCGATCGCGCGCTTCATCGCCGGGATCTCCTGCATCTGGCTAACGATGATCTCCTGAGCGATACGCCGAAGCGTCTCGTTGTGGCCGTAGCGCAGCTCGGCCCGCGCCATGTCGATTGCGCCCTGATGATGCGGAACCATCATGTGCACGAAGTCCTTGTCGATATCGCCGGTCGGTTTGATCGCCATGTCGGACATCATCTTGTTCATGGACGACTTGTTGTCGGCCATGAAGGCTTGTTCGGAAGAACTCTCGGCCCACGCGCCGCCGGCGAAGGCGAGGGCGACCAGCGCTGGGACGAGCAGAAGGTTCTTGGCGGGCTTGAGGGGCTTTGAAGACTTGGAGGGCTTGAACATCATGGCAGACTTGAAGGACATGCGACCTCTGGAATGCGGGGTTGCCCTCGCTCGGCGCGGACTGTGGTGCTTGCCAATCCGCCCCGTCTTTCGCAAAGCCGCGCACTTTTGCGCGAAGGCACGCCCCCGGAACCAATCATCTTTTGCTCGCAATGATGTGAGGTGCGTGTCGCCGACTTTTGAGGCAGATGTGCCTAGGGCGAGCGTGCATTCTGGGAAGACCGGCGGGGCCGGTTCCAGCAGTGTTCTCGTTGCCTGCACGTTTTGCGTGAGTCCGGGCGGGGCGTCCGTGGGTCCCCGTCGCCTGAGGCCATTTGGCCGCCTCGGCGATGGCGCGGTGGGTGACGTCCAGTCCAATCGGCAATCGTCGCCGAATTATGGTGATCGGTCTGATGTCTAGCGCTTTCGCGGCAGACGACGAAAAATCGTTCGTCAAAGGATCTTGGCTGAATGAAGCAGCAGCTTACTTCGACGGATGTCTTCGTTGCTGATCGTGCCGCAGTGTCCTGGTCTGGCGTGTTGATGCCCGTCCTTCCCGTCATCGCCGTCGTGTTTTCGGCTGCGGTCTTCTTCGTCGACACCTACGTGTCGTTCGATATCGCGATCGCCGTGCTGTACGTGGCGGTCGTGCTGCTGTCGCTGAGCTTTTGCAATCGCCGCGGCGTTCTTGCCGTGGGCGGGGCTTGCGCCGGACTGACCGTGCTCAGTTTCCTCGTTCAGCATCCGCTCGACAACACCGGCGAGTCGGTCGGGCGCCTTTGCGTCAGCCTCTTGGCGATCGGCATCACCACCTTTCTGGCCGACCGCATCCAGTCCACCACCGAGGCTCTCGCCAGTCAGGCGCGGCTGCTCGACCTTACGCATGACGCGATCTTCGTGTGCGATATGAACGACACGGTCAGTTACTGGAACCGCGGCGCCGAGCGGCTCTATGGCTGGCCGCGCCACGCCGCCATCGGCAAGTCGGCGCGGACCTTGACGCAGACGGCGTTTCCCGAGGCCTTCGCGGAGATCAACGCGCAGCTTTTGCGCAAGGGCTATTGGGAAGGCGAACTCGTCGATACCAGGCGCGACGGCTCCAAGGTGACCGTGCATAGCCGCTGGGCGCTGCTGCGCGATGCACGCGGCGAGCCCGCGACCGTCCTCGAGACGAACACCGACATCGAGGCCACCAAACAGGCGGAGGAGACGCTGGCGCAGGCGCAGGCGGAGCTTGCCCATGTCTCGCGCCTCTCTACGCTGGGCGAACTGACCGCCTCGATCGCGCACGAGGTCAATCAGCCGCTGGCGGCCATCGTCACCAGCGGCGAGGCCTGCCTGCGCTGGCTCGCCCGCGACGAGCCGCAGCTCGAGGGCGTCAAGCGCGGCGTCGAGCGCATGATCGGCGACGGCCGGCGCGCGAGCGAGGTCGTGAAGCGTCTGCGGACGCTCTCCAAGAAGGGCGACTTGCGCAAGGCGCCGATCAATCTCAACGAGATCGTTGATGAGGCACTGCTGCTCGTGCAGCGTGAGATCGGCATCAATCGCATCAAGCTCCGGCGCGACTACGGCACGTCCTTGCCGGTCGCGCTCGGCGACCGCGTTCAGTTGCAGCAGGTCGTCATCAATCTGGTGCTCAACGCGATCCAGGCCATGGTCTCGGTCCCCGACAGTCCGCGAGAGCTGTGCATCGAGACGCGTCCCTGTGCCGATGGGAAGGTCGTGGTGGCGGTGCGCGATACCGGACCCGGCATCGCGCCGCAGGCCGAAAACCAGCTCTTCACCGCCTTCTTCACGACCAAGGAAGACGGCATGGGCATGGGCTTGTCGATCTGCCGCTCGATCATCGAATCCCATGGCGGGCGGGTCTGGGCGTGCCGCAACGACGCAGGTGGCGCCACGTTTCAGTTCTCGCTGCCGTGTTATGTGGAGGAGCAGACATGAACTCGAAGCCGTCGACGGCGACGGTCGACGCCGTTCAGAACACCGTCCTCATCATCGACGACGACGCGTCGATACGCGAAGCGCTCAGCGACCTGTTCCAGTCGGTCGGCATGAACACCGTCTTGTTCGGGTCAGCTGCGGAGTTCTTGCAGAGCAAGCTGCCTGAGGTGCCGAGCTGCCTTGTGCTCGACATCCGTTTGCCGGGCGTGAGCGGACTGGATTTCCAGACTCAGCTCGCCAGCGCCAATATCCACATTCCGGTGATCATGATCACCGGTCATGGCGACATCCCGATGTCGGTGCGCGCGATGAAAGCCGGCGCCGTCGATTTCCTCACCAAGCCGTTTCGCGATCAGGACATGCTGGATGCGGTCGGACACGCGATCGATCGCGACCGTAAGCGGCGCGAGAACGAATTGGAATCCGCCGACCTGCGCGCGCGCTTCACACACCTCACGCCGCGCGAGCGCGAGGTGATGGGGCTGGTCACCTCAGGGCTCATGAACAAGCAGGCGGCGGCGAAGATCGGGCTGAGCGAGATCACGGTGAAGATTCACCGCGGCAATGTCATGCGCAAAATGGGCGCTCGCTCGCTCGCTGAATTGGTGCGCATGGCGGAGGTCCTGGAGCCGCAGGCGGGCGTCCGATCCAGTCGGTAAACCTCTGTATAGTTTAATTTATTCCCGTTATTGCCCATGTCTAGTTCTGGGCCGCGGTGCGGCAGAACGCACGTGGTTTTTGGCTGACTCATGGTTGCAAGGATCTTTCAATTGGCGAAAACTCGCATCGTTGCGATCATCGACGACGACGCGTCGATTCGCGAGGCCATTGAAGACCTCGTGAGCTCGCTCGGCATGGTCGCGTGCGCGTTTGAATCGGCTGAGGAGTTTCTGAGCTCCCGCAAGGTGGACGACACGTCGTGCCTCATCACCGACGAGCAGATGCCGGGTATGAAGGGCCATGAGTTGCAGCGCTACCTGCGTACGCATGGGCATGAGATGCCGATCATCTTCATCACGGCGTTCCCCGAGAAGTGCGGTTATGATCGCAACGAGCCGGCCGGCGCGGTCGCCTTGCTGGAAAAGCCCTTCGACGGCGGCACGCTGGTGAACTATGTGCGCGATGCCATGGCGCGCGATGCCGGTCGAGACGCGCGCTGCTGACGCGCGCAGAACATCTTTTCGACCCTAAACCTAAGTATTACCCCGTCACACTAACATAGCACCGCACGTTACCAAAGGTCGGATCGAGCGCGCGCGCCGACTTCGTCTATCATTTTGCTACAAACAATGGTCCGCAATTTTGCACCGGATCTGGCGACGCTTAGTCTACGCGTTTCATTCCGGTTCATTCGATGGCGAGCTTATCCATGTCAGTGACGTCCGAAGCCCCGCTAGCCCCCGGGATGTTGGCGTTTCTCGGGACTAATGCCTCTAATTCGATATCTGAAGCCGACGATCACGTCGTCAGCATCGCGCTCAAGCGAATGACCGTGGTGGTTCGGGTGTCACACCCGACCGACCAGGACGGTCGCATCATCTTTGGCGTGTCACAGCCCAACGCGGTCGCGTCCGCGAACACGCATCATATGCCGCACGAGACGATCCATCTGCATGTGCAGGATCGGCTGCTGGCGCAATGCTTCGATGAGCTGCGCAAGCAATCGCTTCCCATTAAAGATGGTTTTGTCCCCGCAAACCCGGCAAGTCCGGCAAGCAACGCGGTGGTCGAGCAGGTGGGGCTCGCGCTGCGTGCCGAGGATGAGGGCGATGCGTTGCAGGGGCCCTCCGCGGGCGCCACCTGCCTCGCGATCGTGCTGCGCCTGTTGACGTTGCGCTCGAACGGATTGGCGCCGCAGGCGCGGCCGAACCGCACGGCGTTGCCCAAGTGGCGGCTCAAGCGTGCCTTCGACTTCATCGAGGAGCATCTGTCCGAGCCGGTGACTCTGGCCGAGATCGCCGCCTTCGCCGGATTGAGCCGCATGTATTTCGCCGCGCAGTTTCGCGCCGCCACCGGCTTGCGTCCGCATGAATATCTCCTACGCCGCCGGATCGAGCGCGCACAGGAGCTGCTCTCGAGCTCCTGCCTGACGCTGGTCGAAGTGGCGCTCAGCGTTGGCTTCCAGACGCAGGCGCACTTCACCACGGTGTTCAAGCGCTTCGTTGGAGAGACGCCGCACCAGTGGCGCCGCCAGTATCGCCAGGCGGTTTAGGGCACGATCGTTTCCGATCGAAGCTAGCTCAGTAGCGGTCCGTCACCCTGAGGTGGCCGTGCACCGATCTCGGGCCTGCCCGAGATCGGCATTTTAATGCGCAAGTCGGCTATAGCCGACCTGCGTCCGCCGCGGCCCTCGAAGGGTGACAGCCCGTGCCCGTCATCCTTCGAGGCTCGGCCTCCGGCCTCGCACCTCAAGGATGACGGATTGAGGCAATCAAAAAAAACGGGTCCGTACATGTTGTGTACGAACCCGAAGGACTCCGTCAGTCAGTCGATATCTTAGGGATGTTGACCCGCGGGATTATTCCGCGGGCACCGCTCCATGCACGGGTGCGTCGGCGACACGCGGCAGTTCGCGCGGGGGCACGGGAACTGCCGCGGACTTACGCCGGCGACGCGGATAAACCCGATCCGAAATTGGGCGGCTGAGCTGACAATCGATACAACACAATTCCTTGGCTGCCGGCGAGAAGTACGAACCGAGGTCCGCCGGAGAGTAAGGGCAGTTCGCACAGGTGCGGACACACATGGCCCGAGAAGTGATGAGTTCGTCTGACATACGCGCTTTCCTTAACTGGCCGGCTTATGCCGCCGACCTCTCTCCAGGTGGTCCAAATCCGGCACCCCTCAGCCGGTGCTGCGTTGATAGTCCGTCGGTGTCACGCCGGTCGCCTTGCGGAACGCGGCGCTGAACGAACTGGTCTCGCCGAAGCCCACAGCCAGCGCGACGTCGGTGATCGAATGCTTGCGCTCCATGAGAAGCTCTTTGGCGCGCTCAATTCGGCGGTTCGAGTGATAGCGGTGCGGCGGCACGCCGAACGACTGCTTGAACGTGCGGCAAAAATAGTACGGGCTCAGCCGCACCAATTGTGCCAGCGTCGTCAGCGAGATCGGCTCCGACAGGTGCTCCTCGATGTAGGCCGTGGCCGTCCGCTGCTGCCAGGCGGCGAGCCCGCCGCGCGTCGGCGGCGTGGTCGAGGTCGTCGCGGAACCCAAGCGCACCACCTCGTGCGCCAGCACGAAGCCGAGCGCCTCGAAATACGAATGGTTGTCGCCGCTGGAGTCGGACAGCAGCGCTTTCATCTTCAGCGCCGTGTCCCACACCATCGCGTTCTCGAAGAACAGGCGCGGCGGTAACATACGCCCGTCCTCGTCCTCACCGGGATGGCCGGACACGATCGCGGGGGAGAAATAGAAAAAGATCGCCGACATGTTCACGCGCGGGGTGTGCCAGTCGCGATAGTCATGGCCGGCCGGCACGAAAACCAGCTTGTGGGTGAGATCGCGCAGCGAGGAACTCGGGAGGCCCGCGATGGACGTTTCTCCCTCGCGCCTCGCGCCTCGCTCATAAGCGATGAGCAGATGGTTCGGGCTGCGGATCTCCGATCCGATGCGGTCCTGGCCGACGCCGTGCACGATCTCGGCGGTCATGCCGCGCGCGATGAGGGTGCGGCGGTTCACGGCATGAGCCGGGGAGAACTCCACCAGCGGCTCGCTGAGGTACGGGGCGGAAATTTCGAGCTGCGGCCGGCGCGGCGCCGCGCTGGTTTCGAACAGCCCGGGCTTGCGGTCCCGCACGTTTAACGGCTCGCGCGCGCGCATTGCGGGCGCGTTGGAGAAGGGGCGGCTCGTTGGCCTCTCGGTGGCAGGCATCAAATTCATTGCCATGGTCATTCACCGTTTGACGTTCAGCGCTTCGGCGGAGTGCCCGACGAGTGCCGCGTGGGACTAATGGCAATGTATGAAAAGGAGGCCCGTATTCTCCATTCTACGGAGGTTGGCTCGCCGACTAGACGTTGTATTAGGCGATTATACTTAGGTTTCGGGCTATTCGGATTTGCCGCTTGCGCTGTCAGCACCGCATGTTGGCGATTGCTGGGAAGCAGCAACTTAGAGCAAATGCGGCCGGCCTGTGGGGGGTCAGGCCGGCCGCAGCGAACCCGGGCGTTGAGCGGGGACTATGGGGACCGGGCACGCTTTACTTTGCTCGTCCGCACTGTTCGTGCAGTGCGTAGGCTGAACATACGCGCTCCCGAAAATATTGCTTGGTCCGCTTTGTCGCGAATAAGCCGATCTTGCGCAGATTCGCGCGTGGCGATTTGGCGGAACGCGATGATGCGGGAGCGAGGCGCAAACCGAGTCGCAGTTTACGGAAGTTTTCCGTCGCTGGGACAAATCGCGCCATCGGCGTTTTCGATTGGAAGGCTCTGTCACGGTGGCGCCGTGGAAAGCTTCACGCCGGCGTCACGGTTGCGTGTCTACAAGGCGCAACGGAAAACGAGACGACCCGATGAACGAGCACCGGCAGACCCAGTTCGCGCTGAGTGAGAACGACTATTCGTCGATTTCTCCGGCAGCGCCAGATGCGCGAGGGTACCGCCGCAAGCGGTGCGGCCAATGCGGCGGGCCTTTCGGCCTCATGCGGCGCCTCCGCGCTGGCAAGCAGTTCTGCTCGCAGAAATGCGCGGACCAGCAGGCCGACGGTGTACGTAAAGCCATCGCGATGAGGGCGCGCTGGTATCAGTTTTTGTATCAGCGGCGGTAGGGCGGCTCGATCGCTCTTGATCAAGGCGCGGACTGACTTAGTCCCGTCACCCTGAGGTGCGAGCGACCACAGGTCGCGAGCCTCGAAGGGTGAACGGCCGAGGATTCTGTGGCCGTTCACCCTTCGAGGCTCGGCAGCTTCGCTGCCTCGCACCTCAGGATGACGGATCGAGGCTTTCCCGACGACTCACGTCGAGCAGCTTCTCCACCGCCATCCCCGGTGCGCCGGTGTTCTCAATCACATGGTCGGCTCGGAAATCGCCGAAGGCGTCATTGCGAGCAATACGGTCGCTAAGCGGGCCGTCGCTGTCGCGGGCGCGGCCGGCGAGACGCGCCGCAAGCACATCGGGCGGCGCGGTAATCAGGACGCAAACGACGTTGGCATAGCGCGGCTGCACCGAAGCGACGATGCCGCGCGAGACATTGCAAACCACGGCGCGTCCGGCGCGGATGTCGTCATCGGCCGTGTGCGGGATGCCGTATTTCAGGCCATGCGCCTCCCAGCGGAAGGCGAAGTCGCCGTGCCGGTCCGCGTCTTCGAAGGCGGCATCGGTAATGGTGTCGTGATCCTCCGCGAGTGTCGCGGGCCGCGTGACGACGCGGCGCGCGAAGACGACGGACCGATCGTCGAGGCAACGCGCCTTGGCGCCGCTGATCACCGTGTCCTTACCGGCGCCGCTCGGCCCCACCACCAGCACCAGCAGCCCGGGTCCGATCGGCTCCGGCGCAGGCGAGGGGGATGGGATGGGCGTCGTGTTCATGCCACCCGCCGGCCGCCGCTCCAGACGCCGCGCACGGCGGCGGCATCGCCCGCCCGGTGCACGCGGATCATGTCGGCGCGCTTGCCGACGGCGATCTCGCCGCGGTCGCTCAGGCCCACGACCTCGGCCGGGGTCTTGCTCACGGTGCGCACGGCGGCCGGCAGATCGAAGGTTCCGACCGTATCCGGCAGCCGCAGCGCGGCGATCAACAGGCTCGACGGCACATAGTCCGACGACATGATGTCGAGCAGGCCCGCGCGCGCCAGCTCCGCCGACGCGATGTTGCCCGAATGCGACCCGCCACGGATCAGGTTCGGCGCCCCCATCAGCACCTTGATACCGGCGGCGTGCAGGGCCTCTGCCGCTTCCGTCGTCGTGGGGAACTCAGCGATGGCGACGCGGTCCTGCACCGCCTGCGCGACATGCGCCTCCGTGGTGTCGTCGTGGCTGGCCAGCGGCGTCTTGTGCTCGGCGGCGAGCGCGACCAGGCCGTGGTAGTTCTGCTCGGCATAGCGGGCGTGGCTCTCGATCCGGCGCGCGAACATATCATCGAGCTCGGCTTCGGTCATGCCGCCGCTCTTGCCGCGATAATAGTCGCGCAGCTTCACCGGATCGCGGAACTGACGCTGGCCGGGCGTATGATCCATCAGCGACAACAGACGCACTTCGGGCAAGCCGATCAACTCGGCCGCGTCTTCGACCACCATCGCCATCGGCACCTCGCAGCGCAGATGCAGGTAATGCGCGATGCGCAATAGGCCGGCGTCGCGTGCGTGAGCGATAGCCTGCGTCAGCATCCCCGCCTGACCGTCCACGTCCTCGGCGGCGCCTTCCTCGCGCCACACCCGCACCGAATCGAGCACAGTGGTGATGCCGCTGGTGGCGATCTGTGCATCGTAAGAGATGACGGCGGACACCGGATCCCAATGCACCTTGGGGCGCGGCATGACGTGCGCCTCGAGATGATCGGTGTGCAGTTCGACCAGGCCGGGCAGCAGCAGGTCGCCGTCAAGGTCAAAACCGCGCTCCGGAGCCTTGCCTTCGCCGATCTCGGCGATCAAGCCGCCGGCGACCGCGACGTAGCCGCGCTCGATGATGCTGTCGGCGAGGACGACGCGGGCATTCTCAAGGATGAAAACATCGGTGTCGGACATGGGGCTCACGCGGCGACCGCGAATTTCGTGACATCGACATTCGTGTCGGCGATCGCCTCGCGCACCTCGTCGTCATGCACGATGGCGACGATGGCCGCGCCCTGACGCTTGCGCTCGCGCACGATGTCGACGACGACGGCGCGGTTGTTGGCGTCGAGCGAGGCAGTCGGCTCGTCGAGCAGCAGCACGGGATGCTCCGGCAGAAGCCCGCGCGCGAGATTGATGCGCTGCTGTTCGCCGCCGGAGAATGTCGCGGGCGGCAGGCTCCACAGCCGCTCCGGGACGTTGAAGCGCTTGAGCATAGCGGCTGCGCGCGCGGTCGCGTCGTCGCGTGGCACGGCTTTCATCACCAGAGGCTCGGCGACGATGTCGAGCGCCGACACGCGCGGCACCGCACGCAGGAACTGGGTGACATAGCCGAGCGCATTCTGCCGCACCGACAGGATCTGCCGCGGCGGCGCGGCGGCGATGTCGACGCTGGCCTCGCCTTGGCGCACGAGAAT
>DATDMA010000099.1:0-2562 GCA_036519015.1 Pseudolabrys sp.
TCGCGCAATTGCGACATCCTCGGCATCGCCATGTTCGACTCGGCGGAAATCCGCATCCATCCCACGGGCAGCGCGATCGCGCGGCTCGGAACCAAGTCGCAAGGGCAGGGGCACGAGACGACTTACGCCCAGATCATCGCCAGCGAAATCGGTCTGCCCGCCGACAACATCACTATCGAAGAAGGCAACACCGACACGGCGCCCTATGGGCTCGGCACCTATGGCTCACGCTCGACGCCGGTGTCGGGCGCGGCGACCGCCATGGCGGCGCGCAAGATCAAGGCCAAGGCGCAGATGATCGCCGCGCATCTCCTCGAGGTGCACGACGACGACCTCGAGTGGGATGTGGACCGCTTCAGTGTGAAAGGCAATCCGGAGCGGTTCAAGACCATGACCGAGCTCGCCTGGGCGGCCTACCACAGCGTACCCCCGGGTATGGAGCCAGGGCTCGAGGCGGTGAGCTATTACGATCCGCCGAACATGACCTATCCCTTCGGCGCCTATATCTGCATCGTGGATGTGGAAGTAGACACCGGCGTCACTAAGGTGCGGCGGTTCTACGCGCTCGACGATTGCGGCACGCGCATCAACCCGATGATCATCGAGGGACAAATCCACGGCGGCCTCACAGAGGCTTTCGGCATCGCTATGGGCCAGGAGATCCACTACGACGAGGACGGCAACGTAACCACGGCGTCTCTGATGGACTATTTCCTGCCGACCGCGGTGGAGACGCCGCATTGGGAAACGGACTGGACCACGACGCCGTCGCCGCACCATCCGATCGGCGCCAAGGGCGTCGGCGAGAGCCCCAATGTCGGCGGCGTGCCGTGTTTCGCCAATGCGGTGAACGACGCCTTCAAGTTCCTGGGCTCGACGCACATCGCCATGCCGCACGACAACTGGCGCACCTGGACGGTGGCGGACAAGCTAGGGCTGCATGGGTGACGCTTTAGGCGCTGAATGACTCTCGATCGCGAAACCATCTCCGACCGCTTGGCCGCCGTCGGCTACGTCGCCGATCGCGACATCGCGACCGCGCTGTGGCTGATGGAATTCCTCAAACGACCGCTCCTGTTGGAGGGCGAGGCCGGCGTCGGTAAGACCGAGGTGGCCAAGGCGCTCGCCGCCGTGCACGAGGCCGAGCTGATCCGCCTGCAATGCTATGAGGGCCTCGATCAGAATGCGGCGCTCTACGAATGGAACTATCAGCGGCAACTGCTCGCGATCAAGACGCGCGAGGGCGACGATGCCGACACCATCGAGGAGCATATCTTCTCGGAGCGGTATCTGCTGGAGCGGCCGTTGCTCGCCGCGATCCGGCGCATCGATCCTCCCGTTCTGCTGATCGACGAGGTGGACCGCGCCGACGAGGAGTTTGAGGCGTTCCTGCTCGAGCTGCTGTCGGACTTTCAGGTCAGCATCCCCGAGCTTGGCACCATCAAGGCGACAGCGATCCCGCGCGTCGTCTTGACGTCGAACGGGACGCGCGAACTGTCCGATGCGCTGCGCCGGCGCTGTCTTTATCACTATGTCGATTTCCCGGACGTGGACCGCGAGGCGCGTATCATTCTCACGCGCACGCCTGGGATTGACACCGCGCTCGCGCTACAGATCGCGCGCATGGTGTCGGCGGTGCGCAAGGAGGATCTGCGGAAGCTGCCCGGCGTCGCCGAGACGCTCGATTGGGCGGCGACGCTCGCCGGCCTGGATGTTCATGACCTCCGCCAGGAGCCCGGGATCATTCACGAGACGATGATGTGCCTGCTGAAGACCCGCGAGGACCGCGGCCAGCTCACACGCGAGGTGACCGAGCGACTCGCAAGCAAGGTGGCGTGATATGGCCGCTGCGGCTCACAACTCAATTCAAGACAACATCGGGGAACCGATACGCCGAAAGGTTGCCGGCTTCGCACACACTCTGCGCGACAACGATTTCAAAGTCGGGCTTGCCGAAACGCGCGATGCGCTCACAATCCTCACGCTCTCACTTGCCGAGCGGCCGTCATCACTGAAACCCGCCCTGCGCGCACTCTTCTGCGTCACGCATTCCGACTGGGAGCGCTTCGACGACATCTTTGATGCCTATTGGCTTCATCGCGGCCGCCGTCGGGCGCGTGTGCTTACAGACACCGCAAGTGCAATCACGGCGCCGCTGCGGCGGATTGCCGAAGCCGGGCATCGCCAAGGCCAGCACGGACTGCCCGATCATGTCGAGCGGCGTGCGGGCGATGCCGCCGTCTCTGCGCAAGGGCGCGGCCGGCGCGAAGGCGCGACGCGCGCAGAGAATCTCGCCAGCGTTGACTTGCGCCACATCACCGATCCGGCTGACATCGCGGCAACCGAAGCGCTGGCCGAGCGGCTGGCGCGCGTCATGCGCGCACGCCTCGTCCGCCGCGAGCAGGCGCGAAGGCAGGGCCGCCGCCTCGATCTGCGGCGGACGATCCATCGCAGCGTGGCGCATGGCGGTACGCCCATCGACCTCGCCTGGCGCCGCCGTAAGATCAAGCCGCTGCGGCTGGTCGTGCTGCTCGACGCCTCCGGCTCGATGGATCTCTACAC
>DATDMA010000100.1:0-5570 GCA_036519015.1 Pseudolabrys sp.
CGCGTTCTACGCCTGGGACATCGGCGTGAAGCGCGGCGATATCCGGCTGCTCGGCGTGGCGTCTTATGCGGCGCCGATCCTGTCGACGATGGCCCTGGTGCTCGCCGGCTATGCCGAGGCGAGCGGCACGCTCGGCCTCGCCGCCATGCTCATCGCCGGCGGTGGACTGCTCGCGGCCAGCGACATGGTACGCAAGCGGAGCGCATGACCGTCAACGCGGCGACCAGTCCTTCGGCGCGAGCTCGAAGCCATCGAACGAGAAGCCGGGTGCCACGGTGCAGCCGACCAGCGTCCAGTCGCCGAGGCTTTCCGCCGCCTGCCAGGCGCGCGCCGGCACCGTGACCTGCGGGATCTCGTCGGCGTGGACATCGGCGCCGAGGCGTAGGATCTCTTCTTTCGAGCCGTCCACGATCTCGAGCTTGAGCGGCGCGCCGGCGTAGTAGTGCCAGATCTCCACCGCATCGACGCGATGCCAGTGCGAGCGCTCGCCGTGCGCCAAGAGGAACAGGATGGCGGTCGAGGCGGCGCGGCCGTTGACCGTATGCGCGTCGCGGAACGTCTCGCGATAGTGGCCGCCTTCCGGATGCGGCTTGAGATCGAGCTCGCGGATCATGTCGGCAGCGGAGGGTAATGGAGCAACCATGCAAAGCCTCGATCCGTCACCCTGAGGTGGCCGCGGTAGGCGGCCCTCGAAGGGCGACGGCCGCTGACTCTGTGCCCGTCATCCACCGATCTCGGGTTTATCCGAGATCGGATCGTCAGGTGCGCAAGTCGGCTACAGCCGACTTGCGATGGCTCGCGCAAGAGCGCTCGCACC
Source organism: Pseudolabrys sp. (assembly GCA_036519015.1). Taxonomy (GTDB): domain Bacteria; phylum Pseudomonadota; class Alphaproteobacteria; order Rhizobiales; family Xanthobacteraceae; genus Pseudolabrys. The sequence continues at coordinate 818 of DATDMA010000100.1, forward strand.
TCAGGATGACGGTCTAATGTGTGTGCTCGCTCAAAACTTATTCTTCCTTGTCCGGATTTCGGTGAACACCTCCGCGGCCGGCCGGCCGGCCATGCCGATGTCGGCGGCAACGTCCGGCTTGTCGGCGCGCAGGAAGGGATTGGCGAGCTTCTCGTCGCCGATGGTGGTCGGGATGGTCGGCTGCTGGTCGGCGATCTGCTTGCGCGCTTCGGCGTCGCGCGCTTTCAGGGCCGGATTGTTCGGCTCGATGGTCAGCGCGAACTTGATGTTGGACGCCGTGTATTCATGCCCGCAGTAGATTTGCGTGTCATCGGGCAGGTCGCGCAGCTTGAGCAGCGACTGCCACATCTGCGGCGGCGTGCCTTCGATCACGCGGCCGCAGCCGATCGAGAACAGCGTGTCGCCGACGAAGGCGAGCTTGTCGGCGTGAAACCAATAGGCGATGTGGCCGAGCGTGTGGCCCGGCGTCTCCAGCACATTGGCCGAGAGATTGCCGACCTTCACCGTGTCGCCCTCGCGCACGGTCTCATCGACGCCCGGGATCTTCGCCGCTTCCGCCGCCGGCGCCACCACGCGGCAATTGTACTTCGCCTTGAGCTCGGCGATGCCGTCGGTATGGTCGGCGTGGTGATGCGTTACCAGGATGTCCGTGAGCGTCCAGCCGGTCGCCTTCAGCGCGGCCTCGATCGGCGCCGCCTCGGGCGCGTCGATGGCCGCGGTCGCCCCGCTCTGCGGGTCATGCAGCAGCACCCCGTAATTGTCCGAACGGCAGGGAAAAAGGCGGGTTTCCGCGGGCATGAGCTTGATCCTCTTCCAGAAATTAGCGACGACGTTAACCCTACCACGCGGATGAATGGCCGTGCAGGCCTGCGGGTTCCGCGAGGTTAGCGGTCTGTCATCGGGAATCGTGGTAATTTTTACGGCATGTCGACCGACGTCGTGGATCTGCGCAATTTCTACGGCCAGCGCCTTGGCGTGGTGGCTCGCCGCCTCATCGGCCGCGGCATCCGCAATCAATGGCGCGACACGCGCGGCCACTGCGTGGTCGGCATCGGCTATGCCACGCCTTATCTCGGCCTGTTCCGCGAGGAGGCCGAGCGCTGCCTTGCCTTCATGCCGGCCACGCAAGGCGTGATGAAATGGCCGACTTCGCGCCCGGCTTTGTCCGCGCTTGTGGACGAGAACGAATTGCCGCTGCCCGATTCGACGGTCGATCGGGTGATGCTCGTGCATGCGCTGGAGATGACCAACGATCCCGGCGCCATGCTGCGCGAGGTGTGGCGCGTGCTGGCGTCGGGTGGGCGATTGCTCGCCGTGGTGCCGAATCGCCGCGGCCTCTGGGCGCGCATGGACACCACACCTTTCGGCTATGGCCGGCCCTATTCGCGCAGCCAGATCAACCAATTGTTACGCGAGACCTGGTTCACGCCGACCGGCTGGAGCGAGGCGCTCTATGTGCCGCCAATCGATCGCGGCTGGTTCCTGCGCTCGGCTGGCGCGTGGGAGCGCACCGGCGCGACGCTGTCGGCTCCGTTCGCCGGCGTGCATCTGGTGGAAGCAACCAAGCAGGTCTATCGCCCGATCCCCGCGCGGCGCGTCAAGCGCCGCCTCGTGCCGGCTTTGGAGCCGGCGCTCGCGCCATCACCCGGCGGCGCCGCGCGGACAAGGGAGTAGCGGACTCGGCCTCTCCGCCGTCATGCCCGGCCTTGTGCCGGGCATCCACGTCTTTGTGAGAATCAATGAAGTAAGACGTGGATGGCATCGGAAGTCGGGCTTGCCCGACTTCCGCCGTCTAAAGAGAGCTGCAAGTCGGGTAAACCCGACTTGCAGTGACGAGCCCGGCCATGACGTCACATCTGCAGAGATTTGGAATCGCGCGAGTGAATTACTCCGGCTGGTCGCCGCCGTCGCCCTGTGGCGCTGCGCCCTGCGGATTGTTGCCGAACTCGCCGCGTTCGCCACGGAAGCCGCCGCGATGCCGACGACGCCGGCGATGGCCGAAGCGGTCGCCGCGCTCGCCCTGCTGATCGTGGCCGTTCTGGGCGCCGTTCTGCTGCTGTTGCGGCTCCGGTTGCGGCTGGCCGCCGCCGCCGGTGATGAAAGCGGGCAGGCCCGTCACCTCCGCGCCTTCGTTGACGATCGGCCGCGAATAGGGTTGCGGCTGCTGATGCTGCGGACGGCTGTTCTGCGGTTGGTCGCGCGGCGGGAACGGTTGCGCATCGCGCGGAATGAACGGCTGGCCCTGCTGCGGCATCGGCTGCTGCGGCACGTAGCTCGGCTCGTTCTGGCCCAGGAACGGCTGGCCATCGTCGTCGCCGTCGTCGTAGCCGTCGTCGGCGGCACCCTGCGGTCCACCCGGGATCTGCTGACCCTGCTGATTGTAGTAGGGGTTCTGCTGGCGGAATTGCTCCTGCGCAGCGGCAATCAGACGAAAGTAATGTTCAGCGTGCTGATAGTAATTCTCGGCGGCGACCGGATCGCCCGAGCTCTGCGAATCGCGCGCGAGCTGGATGTATTTTTCCGCAATATGCGAGGCGGTGCCACGGATTTTTACGTCGGGGCCGTTCGACTCATAGACCCGCGTCAGCGGATTCTGGCTCTTGCGGTGGTTGTTATTGTTACGACCCCGCATGCGCTTCTGACCGTTTCTCATGATGTCCCTGTTCGCCGACCTTTCGCTTCACCGCGGCACGAGCCGCCGAATGCTCTGCGTTAATCGCAAGTCCATACAAACCTCATTGCGCGGACGGACCTGCGCCAATTTGCCCGCGCCAATGTCGATGATTGTTTGCCTGTTTATCGCGATAGCCGTAGCAACCCCTTGCCGCGGTCCTGCCGCAGCGTTGCCAACCTCTCGTCATGCGCACCGCTCTAGATGTCAGCTTTCGATGCGCCTAACCGGTGAAGCATCCAGACCCGTATCTGGCGATTTCGTTTGCCGTCTTTCGGCTCAAGCCGGCCCTTCGTCCTCGGCCTTGCGCTGCCGCCTCGCAGAGCCTCGGGCTCCGGGGTTAACATGCTGCGCAACCGTCACGGGTCGATTCCGTTGCTCGGAAGCTAGTCGTTTCCCGGCCGCATTCCAAGAGCTTTTTTCGTATTAACCAGCCCTGCACTTTTCGCCTTATGGGAATGCAAAACCATCATGACTGTCTTTTTACCGCCAGAGTTGCGCCGAGAGCGCGCGGAATCCCCGCTAAATCGGGCCTCGCATCGCCGACATTCAAGCCTGCCTTCGTGAACAGCGTCCGCACCGCGCGCTCTTGGCCTACCCCCAATTCGACGATCAGCCGGCCGCCCGGCGCCAGCAGGCGGCGCGCATCGTCGGCGATCACACGATAGGCATCAAGCCCGTCGGCACCGCCATCGAGCGCCATCGCGGGGTCGTAGTCGCGCACTTCGGGCGCCAGCGTGGCGATCTCGGCGCGCGCGATATAGGGCGGGTTGGAGACGACGAGATCGAACGGGCCTTGCACGCCGTCGGCCATATTGCAGGCGACGAAGGTCGCACGCGTGTCGAGCCTGTTGCGTTCGGCATTGCCGCGCGCGATCCCCAGCGCCGGCGGGCTGATATCGGTCGCGGTGCCGATCGCATTGGGCAACTCGCTGAGCAACGCCAGCAAGAGCGCACCGGAGCCGGTGCCGATGTCGAGCACGCGCAGTTTCTCGGCGCGCAAGCCGGCGCGCACGATGACGCCGAGCGCGGCTTCAACGACCGTTTCGGTCTCCGGCCGCGGATCGAGCACGTCGGGGCTGATCTGAAACGGCAGGCTCCAGAATTCGCGGCGTCCTAGAACGCGCGAGACCGGCTCGCGCCGCAGCCGGCGCGCTGACAGCGCGGAGACGGCGGCGACCTCGCGCGCTTCCAGGATACGGTCGGATTGGGACAGGAGTTGCGCGCGGCCGAGATGCAGCGCGTGGCCGATCAAGATCCGCGCATCGACCTCCGGTTGCTCGATGCCGGCGAGACGGAACGATTGCGCCATCATGCGGACGGCTTCAGAAACTGAAGCACCGTCCTTCAGTCCCGGGATGACTCTCACTGCACGCCTTCGGCCGCCAGCAACTCGGCCTGATGCTCCGTCACCAGTGCGTCGATGATCTCGTCCAGCGCCTCGCCTTCCATCACCTGCGGCAGCTTGTAGAGCGTCAGGTTGATGCGATGGTCGGTGACGCGGCCTTGCGGGAAATTGTACGTGCGGATGCGCTCGGAGCGGTCGCCCGAGCCGATCTGCCCGCGCCGGTCGGCGGCGCGCTCGGCATCGAGCTTGGTGCGTTCCTGGTCGTAAAGCTTGGCGCGCAGCATGGTCATCGCCTTGGCCTTGTTCTTGTGCTGCGAGCGCTCTTCCTGCACGAAGATCACGATGCCGCTCGGCATATGGGTGATGCGGATCGCCGATTCGGTCTTGTTGACGTGCTGGCCGCCGGCGCCCTGCGCGCGCATGGTGTCGATCTTGAGGTCCTTCTCGTCGATGTCGATGTCGACGTCTTCCACTTCGGGCAGCACCGCCACGGTCGCCGCCGAGGTGTGGATGCGGCCGGAGCCCTCGGTATCGGGCACGCGCTGCACGCGGTGCACGCCGGATTCGAATTTGAGTTTGGCGAAGACGCCGCGGCCGCGGATCGACGCCACGATTTCCTTGAAGCCGCCTTTGGTGCCTTCGCTCAGGGAGAGGATCTCGGACTTCCAGCCCTGCGTGGCGGCGTAGCGCTCGTACATGCGGAACAGGTCGCCGGCGAACAGCGAGGCCTCGTC
>DATDMA010000101.1:0-2397 GCA_036519015.1 Pseudolabrys sp.
GCCCTGCCCGATCCCAGCCGCTGGTACGACGCAGAAACCTATCAGCGCGCGCTCGCGGCGCTGCTGGGGCCGGACTATCCGGGCCAGAACTGGTCCTATCCGCCGACCATCATGCTGATCGCCGCGCCGTTCGGGCGGCTCGGCTATCTGCCGGCGCTGGCGGTCTGGACTGCGTTGAGCCTCGCCATCTTCGTGTCGACCGCCGCGCGCTGGCTCACCGACGGCCGCGCGCTGTTCGCGCTCGCGGTGTCGCCGGCCGCCGTGTTCTGCCTGATGTCCGGCCAGAGCTCGTTCCTCTCAACCGCCATCCTGATCGGCATCTTCACGCTGCTCGACCGAAGGCCGCTCGTCGCTGGCGTACTGATCGGGCTGCTGACGCTGAAGCCGCAGCTCGGCCTCTTGTTTCCCGTCGTGCTGATCGCGTCCGCGCGCTGGCGCGTGTTCGCCGCCGCCGCCGTCACCGCGCTGGCGCTGGCGGCGCTCGCCGCGGCGCTGTTCGGGACGCAGGCCTGGGTCGATTTCGTCACGCGCGGCCTGCCGACGCAGAACATCGTCCTCACCGATCCGGAGGGCATCGCCACGCCCTTTTATCCGACCGTGTTCATGAACCTGCGCGGGATCGGGGCGAGCTACGCCACCGCCATGGCGGCGCAGGCGGCCGTCGCCCTCGCCTCCGTTTGCGCGCTGGCCTGGGCGTTCTACAGCCGCCCAAAAGCCGATCCGCGCCTGCTGTTCGCACTGTTCGCCGCCTGCTCGATCGCCGCGGTGCCCTACTTCGCGCTCTACGACACGCTCGCGCTCACGGCCGCCGCCATGGGGCTCCTGGCCGGCGGCTTCCTGCGCACCCGCGGGGCCTGGCTCACGCGGCTGATCTATTGGCTGCCGCTGCTCCAGATCGGGCTCGGCACCCTGCATATCCCGGGGCCGGCGCTGATCGCGCCTGCCTTCGCGCTCTATCTCGTGCAGCGGCTGAAGGGGATGCGCGCCGTGCCGGCGCAGCCCCAGGACAAAGCCGCGGCTGTTCGTCTATAGAAGGCGGCCGCACCCGCGGCAGGGACCTTTCACGAGAGACACCATGATCGACTTTTATGCGCTGACCAGCCCGAATGTGCAGAAGATTTTCATCATGCTCGAAGAATGCGAGCTGCCCTACAACACCAAGCCGGTGGACGTGTGGGCGGGCGCGCAGTTCACCCCGGAATTCGCCAAGATCAATCCGCTGCTGAAGGTGCCGGCGATCGTCGACCACGACGGCCCGGCCGGCGCGCCCTACACCCTGATCGAATCCGGCGCGATCCTGATGTATCTCGCCGAGAAGACCGGCAAGTTCATCCCGCACGATCCGGTGAAACGCTACGACACCATTCAGTGGGTGGTCGCGCAGGTGGCCAATGTCGGCCCGTTGTTCGGCCAGCACGTGCACTTTTCGCGGTTCGCGCCGGGCCACGAGTACGCCACGAGCCGCTACCGCACGCAGGTGCTCAAGCTCTATGATGTCTACGAGCAGCGCCTGGCGGCCCAGCCTTACGTCGCCGGCTCGGATTACACCATCGCCGACATCGCCGCTTTCCCGTGGCTGCGCAATTTCGAGCTGCTCGGCGTCGACGCGGGCAAATATCCGAAGATAAAAGCTTGGGTGGACAAGATCGCCGCCCGCGACGGCGTCAAGCGCGCACTCGCCAAGGTCGCGACCATCTCCTCGAGCCGCGACACCGCCAGCCCGGAGCAGAAGGACCGCTTCTTCGGCCGCGGACAGTACGCGCTGGCGTAAGGCACTCCTTCTCTCCGTCATCCTGAGGTGCCCGGCGAAGCCGGGCCTCGAAGGATGACGGCCCAGAGATGCCACGCTATCGACACGAAACGCTCCTAAACAGCGCCGCAAATCGAGCCTATATGACATATCCGCGCGCGGCGCCGTTGCGTCGCGCGCACCCGCTTTGGTGAGACGCGATGTTCCGGCCCTTCGAGCAATGGGTGAAAACGACGGCCCTGACGGCTGAGTCCACGCCGCCGGCGGGGCTGGTCGCGTTCTACTGGCACTTCGCCCGCCAGACCAAGGGCGTGTTCATCGCGCTTTTCGCGGTAGGCTTCGCCGTCGCCCTGCTCGACGTGATGATCCCGGTGTTCATCGGCAAAGTCGTCACACTGGTGACCCACACCACGCCGGACGCCCTGTTCGCCGAGGCCTTGCCTATGCTGCTCGGCATGGGCGGCGTGCTGCTGATCCTGCGGCCCGCCGCCTACGTCCTGCAGCAACTGGTGATGAACCAGGCGATCGCCGCCAACGTCTCCAACCGCATCCGCTGGCAGAACCACTGGCACGTGGTGCGGCAATCCTGGGCCTTTTTCCAGAACGACTTCGCCGGCCGCATCGCCAACCGCGTCATGCAGACCGGC
>DATDMA010000102.1:0-5510 GCA_036519015.1 Pseudolabrys sp.
CAGCGGCTGCCCGTGGGACCTGGAGCAGAATTTCCAGACCATCGCGCCCTATACGCTGGAGGAAGCCTACGAGGTCGCCGACGCGATCGCCCGCGGCGATCTCGACCACCTCAAGGACGAGCTCGGCGACCTGTTGCTCCAGGTCGTCTTCCACGCCCGCATGGCCGAGGAGCAAGGCGTCTTTGCCTTCGACGACGTGGTCGAGGCCATCACGACCAAGCTCATCCGCCGCCATCCGCACGTCTTCGCCGACGCCGACGGCAAGACCGCCGACGCGGTCAAAGGGCAGTGGGAACGCATCAAGGCGCAGGAGAAGGCCGACCGCGGCGAGGCGGCCCCGACCGGAGCTCTGGCCGGGGTGCCGGTCGCCCTGCCCGCATTGACCCGCGCGCTGAAGCTCCAGAACAAGGCCGGCCAGGTCGGCTTCGACTGGAACGATCCGCGCGCGGTGCTCGCGAAAATCCGCGAGGAAGCCGACGAGATCGAAGCCGCGCTCGATGACATGGATCGGGCGCATGCGGCGACCGAGGTCGGCGATCTGTTGTTCGCGGTGGTCAACCTCGCGCGCCATCTCGACGCGGACCCCGAAGGCATCCTGCGCCAGACCAATCTGAAATTCGAACGCCGCTTCGCGTCGATCGAGCGCGCGCTGGCTGCGCGCGGCAAGTCGCCCAAGGACGCGACCTTGGCCGAGATGGACGCGCTCTGGGACGAAGCCAAGGCCGCCGAAAAGGCCGCTCCGGCGAAAGATTAAAGGCTGGGCTCTGGCGTTGGCAGATACTTGCGGCGCACGATCTCGGCGTTCTTGGGATCTGCGCGCACCGTCACCGCAAGCCGGCCGTCCTCGTCCATGTCCTTCGACAGCACTTCGGAATGGCGATAGAGCCAGCTCAGGCCGGCGCCGTCGGCCGGATCGAGCGAGAGCGAGATCGTCAGCCGGCTCTCGCCGAGCCGCGCCTCGATCGCCACGATAAGCGCGTCGATGCCCTCCCCGCCTAAAGCGGATACCGGCACCGGCCGCCGCTCGGCCGGCTGCCGCTCGGCGAGGTTCAATACCCGCGCCCGCCCGTCCGCGTCGAGCCGATCGATCTTGTTCCAGACTTCAATGAGACGGCGATCGGTCGCTTCGATGCCGAGCTCGCCCAGCACCTTTTCCACATCGCGCGACTGCGCGGCCGCATCCTCATGCGACATGTCGCGCACATGCAGGATGACGTCAGCCTCGATCACTTCTTCCAGCGTGGCGCGGAACGCCGCTACAAGCATAGTCGGAAGATCGGAGATGAATCCGACCGTGTCGGACAGGATCACACGGCTGCCGCGCGGCAGATCGACCGCGCGCAGCGTCGGATCGAGCGTGGCGAACAGCATGTCGGCGGAAAGCACGGTCGCCGACGTCATGCGGTTGAACAGCGTCGACTTGCCGGCATTGGTATAGCCGACCAAAGCCACGATCGGATAAGGCACGCGCTTGCGGCTGTCGCGATGCAGTTTGCGGGTGCGCTTGACCTTATCGAGATCGTCCTCGATGCGCGCGATGCGCTCTTCGATGAGACGGCGGTCCGCTTCGATTTGCGTCTCGCCGGGGCCGCCGAGGAAGCCGAAGCCGCCGCGCTGCCGCTCCAAGTGCGTCCAGGCCCGCACCAGCCGCGTTTTCTGATAGCTGAGATGCGCGAGTTCGACCTGCAACGCGCCTTCGCGCGTGCGCGCGCGCCGGCCGAAGATCTCGAGGATCAGGCCGGTGCGGTCGATGACCTTGGCGTTCCAGGCCTTCTCGAGATTGCGCTGCTGCACCGGCGACACCGGGCAGTCCATGATCACGACCGTAGCCTCCAGGCTCTTCGCGAGCCCGGCGATCTCGTCGACTTTACCCTTGCCGATATACGTCGCGGGACGGATCTCGTTGAGCGTAACGAGGCCCGCCTCCACCACGTTGAGATTGATGGCGCGCGCTAAGCCGACCGCCTCCGCCAGACGTGCGTCGGGCGTGCGCGCGTCGGCAGACGCGCGCGCGGAATCGCTCCGCGCGGGCGGCTGCTTGAGCCACGGTTCGATGACGATGGCGCGGCCGGTCTCGCCGCCCGGTGAAGCTGGGCTTAAGAGACCGTCACGCTTGTCACGCCGTCGTTGTTCCAATCAGGCCTTTTCCCCGGCCGGCTCTTCGCCGCCTTCGAACAGCTGAATCGGGTGACCCGGCATGATGGTCGAGATCGCATGCTTGTAGACGAGCTGGGAATGTCCATCCCGCCGCAACAGCACACAGAAATTATCGAACCAGGTCACGACGCCCTGCAGCTTCACGCCGTTCACCAGGAAGATGGTGAGCGGAATTTTGGCTTTGCGGACATGATTGAGGAAGGTGTCTTGTAAGTTTTGCGTACGTTCGGCTGCCATGGCCGTTGTTCCATTTTTTTGCCCGCGTCTTCACGCGCGGGACATTTCGTTTTGCCCAACACCTTCACATGCGAGCTTGGCTCGCCTGTGCCGCTATGCCCCACGCACTAGCGGTACGAGGCGCCGGGGAGGCGCTATTAGAGGGCACGCGTCGCCGCGGTGCAAGCACAAGTTGGCATGGCTGGTATCAAGCTGCTGAAATAAATGATTTTTTGCGCCCAATCCGCGAGCTTTGTACGTCACTCGCGCCGGACTGCCGCCCCCCATTGTTGCGAGGCGCCGAGGCGGTTTAGCTGATTTCGGCGTGACGATGATAATCGCGGCGCAGCGCGCCGGCGATCAGGCCGGGGGCGCCGTTTCCGACCGGTCTGCCGTCGATGCTCACCACCGGCTGCACGATCTGGCTCGCCGAGGTCACGAAGGCCTCGCGCGCCGCATAGGCCTCCTCGACCGTGAAGGCGCGCTCCTCGAAGGCAATGCCCTGCGCCTTCACCACGTCGATCACGACAGATCGGGTGATGCCCGGCAGGATATCGCGGCCGAGCGGATGTGTGACCAGCGTGCCGTTCTTATCGACGATCCAGGCATTCGACGAGGCCCCTTCGGTGATGCGCCCCTGCGCGTCGACCAACCAGGCCTCGCGCGCGCCTTGGTCGCGCGCCGCCTGCTTGGCCAGCACGTTGGGCAACAGCGACACCGACTTGATGTCCACGCGCTGCCAGCGGATGTCGGGCACGGTGATCACGGCGATGCCGTCCGCCGCGAATTGCGCGAGCTTTGCCGGATCGTTGCTGCGCGCGGTCACCACCACGGAAGGCTGCGTTCCCGCCGGCGGAAAGGGAAAATCGCGCGCCGCCACGCCACGGGTGATCTGCAGATAGACGATGCCGTCGCGCACGCGATTGCGGCGCACGGTCTCGTGCAGCACGACGGACAGCGCCGCCGGCGACATCGGCCGCGCGATGCGCAATTCGCTTAAAGAACGGTCGAGCCGCGCCATGTGCCGGCGCTCGTCGATAAGCCTGCCCGCCCTCACCTCGCAGACTTCATAGACGCCGTCGGCGAACTGATAGCCGCGGTCCTCGATGGACACACCGGCTTCGCTGCGCGGCACGTAGCGACCGTTCACATAGGCAATGCGCGACATATGAAATCAACCAATTCCCAAAGCCTTGAGTTTACGATGCAGCGCCGAGCGCTCCATGCCGACGAATTCGGCGGTGCGCGAAATGTTGCCACCGAAGCGGCTGATCTGCGCCACCAGATATTCGCGCTCGAACACCTCGCGCGCATCGCGCAGCGGCAAGCCCATCAGATGCTCGCCGCCGTTTCCGTTCGGCATCGTCGGCACCATGGAGCCGACGTCCGGCGGCAGCATGCTGGCATTGAGCACGGCATCCGGATCGCCACCGGCGAGAATCATCAGCCGCTCGATGTTGTTGCGAAGCTGGCGCACATTGCCGGGCCAGTTGTGCGATTGCAGCACGGCCATGGCATCGTCGCCGATGCGCCGTTTCGGCAGACCAGTCGCCTGCGATATCTGGTCCATGAAATAGTCGACCAGTTCGGGAATGTCCTCGCGCCGCTCGGCCAGCGCCGGCACCCGCACCGGCACCACGGACAGCCGGTGATACAGGTCCTCGCGGAATTTCCCCTCCGCGATCAGCACCTCGAGATTGCGCGAGGTCGATGACACGATGCGCACGTCGACCGCGATCTTGTTGCTGCCGCCGACGCGCTGGAACGTCTGGTCGACCAGCACGCGCAGGATCTTGTTCTGCGTCTCGCGCGGCAGATCGGCGACGTCGTCGACGAAAAGCGTGCCGCTATGCGCCTCTTCCAGCGCGCCGGGCTTGCGCCCTTCGGCGCCGTTGGAATGATCGACGCCGAACAGTTCGATCTCCATGCGCTCGGGCGTGATCGCCGCCGCATTGATGACGATGAAGGGGCCGTTCGCCCTGCCCGACGCCAGGTGCATGGTGCGCGCGGCCAGTTCCTTGCCGGCGCCGGACGGTCCGACGATCAGCACGCGGCTGTTGGTCGGCGCCACGCGTTCGATCGCCTGCCGCAATTGCGCAATGGACGCCGACTTTCCGACCAGCGTCGATTGCTGCGGCGCGAGCTGCTTGAGCTGCTTCACCTCGCGCTTGAGCCGCGAAGTCTCGAGCGCGCGTTCCGCGACCAGCACCAGCCGGTCGGCCTTGAACGGCTTCTCGATGAAGTCATAGGCGCCGTATTTGATGGCCGCGACTGCGGTCTCGATATTGCCGTGGCCGGAGATCATCACCACGGGCAACTCGGGATGTTCGTGCTTGATGGATTCGAGCAATTGCAGGCCGTCGAGCTTGCTGCCTTGCAGCCAGATGTCGAGGAACACGAGGTTCGGCCGGCGCGCGACGATCGCGGCCATCGCATCGTCGCTGTTGCGCGCGGTGCGCGTCGCGTAGCCCTCATCCTCCAGAATGCCGGCCACGAGATCGCGGATATCGGCTTCGTCGTCGACAATCAAAATTTCAGCGGACATGCGGTCACTCATTCACGGTCTTCTGTCGTTCAGGCTCGGACGCCTCCGGCTTGCCGGCGGCGGGGAATTGAAAACGCATCCAGGCGCCGCGCTGGCCGGGGAATTTCTCCGCGGCGTCGCGCAGTTCGATGACGCCGCCGTGCTCCTCGACAATGCGGCCCACAATGGCGAGACCAAGGCCGGTGCCCTTCTCGCGCGTCGTAACGTAGGGCTCGAGCAGCCGGCTGCGGTTTTCTTTCGGCAGGCCGATGCCGTTGTCGATGACGTCGATGACGGCATTGTCGCCCTCGCTCCCGGCGAACACGTGGATTGTGCCCTTGCCGAGTTCGGCCGCCGGCACCGCGGCGATCGCCTCAGTGGCGTTCTTGATGATGTTGGTGAGCGCCTGCGAGATCAGGCGGCGGTCGAAGCGTGCGGGAATCGACGCCTCGGCGATGTCGGCCTGGATGTCGATATCGGCATGGCCGACGCGCATCAGGAACACCGCCTCGCGCACGGTGTCGGCGAGGTCCTCGGCGGCGATCACCGGCTTCGGCATGCGGGCGAAACGTGAGAACTCGTCGACCATGCGGCGGATGTCGTCGACCTGGCG
>DATDMA010000103.1:0-2721 GCA_036519015.1 Pseudolabrys sp.
CAACACATCCTCCGCGTAGCCCGACGTGAGCAGGACCTTGATGCCTTTGCTCAGTCGCCTCGCTTCGCGGGCAAGCTCAACGCCGCTCATTCCGGTCGGCATCACAATATCGCTGAACATGAGATCGAAGTGTTGCCCACTTTCCAGGATCCGGATGGCCCCGACACCAGTCCGGGCAGCAACGACTCGATAGCCGAACTCGCTCAGCACTTCCGACGTGACTTGCAGCAGATTTTCATCGTCCTCGACCACAAGGATCCGCTCAGAGCCTGCCGGGGCGGCCCTCGATCGGGTGGCTTCCTCCTTGGCATCGGGCACTTGCGTAGCCTGAGGCAAGTACAGACTGATCGTGGTGCCCACGCCGACCGCGCTGTCGACGGCAACATGGCCGCCGGATTGGCGGACAAAGCCATAAACCATGCTCAGACCGAGCCCGGTGCCCTTGCCGACCTCCTTGGTCGTGAAAAAGGGCTCAAAAATACGATCCCGCACGTCGGGCGGCATCCCGCAGCCGCTGTCTGTGACAGAGAGCCGGACATACGATCCCGGTGAGCAGCCGGCCACCGCCCCCTCATCCAAAACGATGTTCCGCGTTTCGATCTCCAGGATGCCACCGTCCGGCATGGCGTCGCGGCCATTCAGGGCGAGGTTGAGGAGCGCGGTCTGCAGCAGTGGTGGGTCGACATGGCAGGGCCACAAGCCCTCATCGGTCAGCAGTTTCACCTCGCATCCTTCTCCGACCGCTTGGCGGATAAGGGCTTGGAATTCCCGAATGACCTGGTTTGCATTGACGACTTTCGGATGCAGTCGCTGCCTCCGGGAAAAGGCGAGAAGCTGCGCCGTCAGCTTGGCGCCACGATCGGCGGCGTGCAGTGCGACCGCGGCGAGCCGCCGAACTCGGCGATTATCGGCCGGGTGATCGGCGATCAGCTCAAGGTTTCCGGAGATCACCGTGAGCAGGTTATTGAAGTCGTGCGCGACGCCGCCGGTGAGCTGGCCGACCGCCTCCATTTTTTGACTTTGGTGGAGCTGCTCTTCGGCCAGGTGGCGCGCCTCGACGGCGTGCTTGTGCTCGGTAATGTCCCGAAAGTAGACCAGGAGGTCTTGACCGGAGGGGAACGCGTTGAGCGCGTACCAGAGATCTCGGCGACCACAGAGCGCTTCGAACGAATCCGGGCGCCCGTCCGACATCACCTTCCGAAGGCGGCCGAAAACGTCCGCGATGGTGGTGTCCGGAAAGGCCTCTGACGGCGCCATGCCGATGACATTGCGCCCCTCACCGATCTGCATCCTGGCCGGCTCGTTGAGATAGCTGATGCGCCAAGTCCGATCGATGATGAACACGCCGTCGGTCGTACTCTCGAAGATCTTCGTGATCCGAGCCGCGGCGTCCTCGGCCTTCTCCTTTGCCTCAAACAATTCATGCTCGCGGTGGTCCAGGGCGTCGGCCATGGTGTTGAACGCATCGGCGACCCGGGAGAGTTCCGATTGTTGGCGGATGTTCACGCGTCGGGTAAAATTGCCGAGCCGCCATTGGTTCGCGGCATCGACCAATTGGCCGAGCGGCCGATGGATGAACCGCCGGGCGCCCAACGAGGTCAGGAGCAACACGAGCGAAGCGCTTAGGATGATGACGAGGATATCGCGCTGCGTACGATGTTGGATCTCGGCGAAGGCGTGCGCCTTGTTGAGCCCAACGCTGATGACAAGCCCTCCGGAATCCGCCGGCAGAGCTGAATAGCCTTCGATCCGCGCCTCGCCGTCGATGTCGAGGATATCGACGGCGCCCCGCTCGTCCATCTTCTGATATTTGTCACCGGGCATCTTTGTGCCGACGAACCTGGCGTTGTCGGGGTAGCGGGCGAGATGCGTGCCATTGCGGTCCGTGATGGTGATCGAGGCCCCCGCCGGAGTGCCCTTCTGAGCAATGTGGTTGGCGAGCCAATCAAGGCCGAGACTCGCCAGGATGACGCCGCCCATGCGACCATCGTCGCTGTAGAACGGCAATGCAAACGGAAGGATGTTCCGGCCGGTAAATCGTCCGACCGTGAACTTCCCGACCGTGAACGCGCCGGTCTTCAGGGCGCTGGCGAAGTAGGCCCGCCCCGCAACAGTCACTGACTTATGACTGCTGCCCGCGTCGCAGAAGAATTCACCATTCATGTCGGTCGCGGCAAAGACGAGGAATGCGGGATATCGCTGCTTAATCTTTGCAAGATAAGCATTGCATGCTTGGGCGTCCTTCGTCTTTACCACCCGCAGTTCTGACAGCGCGATCAGGACCTGGCGAATTGCTTCGACGATCTGCTGCTGTTCTGCCGCGGCGAGCTTGGCCAGGCTGAGCGCCTGGTTCTGCACTTCGACCTCGCGGGCGCGGCGCAGATAGAATTCATTGTACGCTTGGATCGCGACCGCTGGCAGAAGTGCGGCGGCCACGAGCACAAACAGGCGGGATAATATGTTCAAATCAGGTCCGCATCCTCCGGCCTGAAGTCGACCGGCCACCGAATGTCGCGCAAGCTAATTTGTAGTTCAGCCATCATGCTCATATTGCTTTGCTCATATGTGCTCGACGATCCGAAACGGACCCAGTATGGCCGCCTGAGCTATCAGCCGCTCAATTGCCGCCCGCGAATGCCCAAGGCTGTATTCCACCTGCGCCATTTCGTTCACAATGCTTCCCTTGCGTCGTCATGAAGTCGTGTTTGCGGGCCTTACTCC
>DATDMA010000104.1:0-2811 GCA_036519015.1 Pseudolabrys sp.
CAAGCGCGCCGCGCCCAAGGGCCGCATCAAGGCCTTCGCGCTGGAGCCCTCCGTCACCATCAATAACCAGTGGTCCCATCGCTATACGATGGTGGAGGTCACCGGGCTCGACCGCACGGGCCTGCTCTACGAAATGACGGCCACGCTGTCGAAGCTCAACCTCAATATCGCATCGGCGCATGTCGCCACGTTCGGCGAGCGCGTGGTGGACGTGTTCTACGTGACCGATCTTCTGGGCGCGCAGATCACTTCGCCGACGCGCCAGGCCGCTATCAAGCGCGCGCTGATCGCGTTGTTTTCGCCGAACGATGCCGATGTGAAGGCGAAGGGCGCTTCGGCGTAGGCTCTGTCTCGTGCCCCGGACGCTGCGCAGCACGGAGCGGTAGCGTAGTGCTGAGCTGCGGATCCGGGGCCGTAAAGAACTCCGAATTTTTGGCGGTCCCGGGTCTGCGGCGCACCATGTCGCCATAGCGCGTCGAAGACGCGCGTAAATGCGCTTATGGCGCCATGCTGCGCCGCGCCCGGGACACGCAAATCACTCAGCTCTTCGGCAGCATCCGGTCGGCGATCGGCGGCAGGAATTTCTCGGTATAGACCGTCGCCGGATCGGGCTTGGCCGATAGGTTATAGGCCTCCGTCGTGGCGTCGATGGTGAACTGCATCTTCTTTGGATCGATGACGCTCAAGCCGTATTGCATCACGTGCGGGGTCTTGGTGAGGTCGAGCGCGAGGCCGAGGCGCACCTTCTCGATGTCCATTTTCATCATCGGGTCTCGTGCCTGCATCAAGTCGAGCGCGGCAGACGGATTGGCAATCGTGTCCTTGGTGCCGCGATTGAGCGCGGCAACCACGCCTTTCACGGTGTCTGGATTCTCGTCAGCGAACTTCTTCGTCGTCACCAGCGCCAGTCCGTACATGTCGGCGCCGTAGTCCGAATACTTGATCACCGTGAGATCGCTCATCTTGAAGCCGAGTTCGAGTGCGGCCGGGACGTTCGAATTCGTGAACCCGCCGGTGCCGGCGACTTCGCCGCGCTTGAGCATGGGTCCGAAGAGCTGTGGCTGCACGTTCACCCACTCGACCTTGATGTTCTCCTGCTTGGCCGCCTTGAGCAGGATCGAAAAGGTGTCGTGCACCGCGATGCCGGGGCCGCCGGCGATTTTCTTGCCGTCGAGGTCTGCGAGCTTGGTGATGCCGGCATCCTTGCGCGTGACGACGGCGAGCGGCGTGTCGTCGAAGCTGATGTAGACGGCTATCAGCGGCGATGACGGGTTCAAGGTGTTGAAACGGATCATCGACGGCAGGTCGACCCAGCCGAACTGGTAGGCGCCGCCAGCGACACTGACTGCGACATTGGTCGCGCCCTTGCCGGCGTCGATGCCGTCCACCGTCACGCCGCCGTCTTTGAAGTAGCCGTTCTTCTGCGCGATGAAGAAGGGCGCGTGCGTGCCCTGAATGATCCAGTCCATCATAATCTTGACGTTCTTGGTCTCCGCGCGCGCGGAATCCATGATCGTCACGAGCGAGATGCAGGCGGCGCCGAGCAGCAGTGCGCGCCGGCTCATGCGCGTGGAAATTGTAAAATTTCGGGCCTTATTCATCGTGGCTCCCACCGAGTTGAATTCCATTCAAGTAACTTGCTACCATCGCTCTCGCTCCTTCCGCGTCTAGCTTTGTGGCGGTGCAAGAAGCATGCCTCTGGCATGAGTGTTGCAAGCCATTCGCCTATCATGGCGCGCGCACTGGAGCAGAAGGCGGTTCCGGCAACGGCACTGCCTTTTTCGTCATCACACTGCGCCTTCAATAGGCGCAGGTCAAAGAAACGACGCAAACGCTTCGGTTTCTACAAGGAGAGCGCGCATGCTTAAGCTTCCGGGTCATGGTCGATATGACCACGTCAATATCAAGCAGAGGCCGGATTATTCCTGGCCGGGCGGCAAGCGCCTGGCCTTCTACATCGCCTTAAATATCGAACATTTCGCGTTCGGCGCGGGCCTGGGCATGGATCCGACCAATCGCGGCGGCCCACAGACCTCGCGCAATTGGGCGTGGCGCGACTACGGCAATCGCGTCGGCAACTGGAGGCTGTTCGAAATTCTCGACGAGCTGAAGTTGCCTGCGACAATATTGCTCAACAGTTCCGTCTGTTACCATTATCCCGACATCGTCGAGAAGATTAAGCAGCGCGGCGACGAGGTGTGCGGCCACGGCCGCACCAATGCCGAGTTGCTCAAGCCATTCTGGGAGCACGACGAGGCGCGCGTGATTCAGGAATGCACCGAGGTTATTGAGAAATATGTCGGCGTGCGGCCGACCGGCTGGATGGGCCCGGGCGCCGTCGAATCGAACGTCACGCCCGACCTGTTGAAGGAGGCCGGCTACACCTTCCTGCTCGACTGGCCGATCGACGATCAGCCGCTCTGGATGCGCACACGGTCCGGCCCTCTATTGTCCGTGCCCTATCCGCTCGAGCTCAACGATGCCGGCACGCTGGCGATGCGTGATCACACAGGGCGCGAGTTCGCCGACATGATCGTCGATCAGTTCGAGGAACTGCTGGAAGCGAGCGACGAGAAGCCGATGGTGTTCGCGCTGTCGTTGCACGGGTTCATCGTCGGCCAACCGTTCCGCCTGCGTCCCTTACGTCAGGCGATCAAGCATTGCGTCGAGCACAAACATGCGGACCGCATCTGGTTCACCCGCGCCGGCGACATCGCGAAGCACTGCTTCTCGATGAAGCCAGGCCTCATTCCCGGTAGTTGAACCCGAAGCGGAAGGACGAGACACCATGAACAAACCGCTTGCGAACAA
>DATDMA010000105.1:0-3375 GCA_036519015.1 Pseudolabrys sp.
CAACCGCCTGCGGGGCGTTCGACCGCTCTCCAGCACGACTCCTTTTGGGCCGCCGTGCCTTCAAACTCCGAACGAGCCGTGCGGCCCGCCATCAGCCAGCTCCTGGCGGGAGGTCATAGTGCCTCCGAGCGGAGCCCCGTCACCGCCCGGGGGTTGGGGGGTGCGTTCATCCCCCGCCCGCGGGCGCCGCGTCCTGCTCCACCATCAAGACGCCTCATGACAACGCCCTCGTCGAGCAGGACGGGAAGGATTATAGTCAAGATAGGAATGAGGTCAAGGGGCGATGAGAATATTTTCTGGTGCCCTGTAGCCCGGGTGAGCCCGTAGGGTGCGCAAAGCGAAGCGTGCGCACCACGGAGCTTTGTGCCGTTCCAGAGATCGACGCGTGGGCACGGCGCGTGCCGCGCCTTTGCCCACCCTACGAGTACGTCAGGGGAGGGATAAGCGGGCAAATGGCGACGTCGGGGGCGAAAGAGAAGCTACGCCCGCTCCAATACCCGCGTACGGCGGCGGGCGGTGGCGCGCACCGGCTTGCCGCCCGGTTCGGGCGCGGCGGCGAGCGCCGGCACGATGCTAAGTTCCTGGAGGGCGAAGCAGGTGCAGGTCGCGGCCTCGCGCGGCGGCAGCACCACCTGGCGGCCGTCGGGATATTCGACATAGCGGTGGACCTGGCCGCCACGGCTTTCGAGGACATATTTCGTGCCGACGGGAAAGCGACTCGGCAGACGGCGGGTCTTGCGCATGGAGGGAGCCTTTCGCGTGAGTAGCACCGTGACCTTCCAATGCGACAGTTAAGCTTCGGTTCACCACCATGGGGACTTGTACCCGTTATCCACCGCATTCCGGCACCACTTTGTGCCGCCCCGGCCGACGCCGCCCGTCCGGGCCGGTCCCGGACCCGGCGCACCACCCTCATTGAATTTGGCTCCGCCGCTATCAAATGAGGTCGGAAAGGTGATCCATGGCGGATTTTCCCAAAAGTTGGATGTGGTCGGAGGCGTGCGAAGCGCTCGCGCGCGCCGATCGCATGCACCGCGAGTTCTTCCGGCCGGCGCGTTCGGCGACACGGCTCCCAGCCTGGGAGCCGCCGGTGGACGTGCTGGAAACGGAGCGCGAGGTGCTGGTGCTGATGGCCTTGCCGGGCGTCGATCCCGACCTGGTCGAGGCGGCCATCGACGGCGCCGACCTGCTCGTCGCCGGCGCCCGCGTGCTGCCGGCCGCGCTACGCACGGCCGTCATCCATCGGCTCGAACTACCGCAAGGCCGCTTCGAGCGGCGCGTCCGCCTGCCGGCGGGCCGCTATGCGAGCGTCCGCCAGGGGATGGCGAATGGCTGTCTCCTGATCACCCTCGAGAAAGTTGGGGTGTCCCGTGGCTGAAACAGAAATCATGCGTTCACTGGAACAAGGCGACGCCGCGGGAGCCAATCCCGAGATGGCACGCCAAGAACAGACCCTGCCGCCGCTGCCGGCCGACGCGATGATCATCGTGCCGGTGCGCAACTTCGTGCTGTTTCCCGGCATGGTCATGCCGGTGACGGTCGGCCGGCCAAAGTCGATCGCCGCCGCCCAGCAGTCCGTACGCGAGCAGCGCCAGATCGGCATCCTCAAGCAGCGCGACGGCGACGTCGCCGAGCCCACCGGTATCGACATGCACCGCATGGGCACGGTGGCCAATGTCGTGCGCTTCATCACCGACCAGGAAGGCGGACATCACCTCGTCTGCCAGGGCGAGCAGCGTTTCCAGGTGATCGAGTTCCTGAGCGGCTGGCCGTTTCTGGTCGCGCGCGTGCTGCGCATACCGGAGCCGGCAACGCGCACGCCGGAGATCGAGGCGCGCTTCGTGCATCTGCGCGGCCAGGCGGCCGAAACGCTTGAGCTGCTGCCGCAAGCGCCGCGTGAGCTCGCGGCCGCGGTCCAGGGCATCGATCAGCCCGGCCAGCTCGCCGACTTCATCGCCGCCACCATGGACGTGAAGCCGGAGGAGAAGCAGGAGACCCTCGAGACCATCGACGTCACCGCGCGCCTGGACAAGGTCTCGCGCCTGCTGGCGGAGCGTATCGAGGTGCTGCGCCTGTCGGCGGAGATCGGCAAGCAGACCAAGGCTTCGCTCGACGAACGTCAGCGCGAGATGCTGCTGCGCGAGCAGATGGCGGCGATCCAGAAGCAGCTCGGCGAAGGCGAGGAAGGCAAGGCCGCCGAATTGGCCGAGCTGGACAAGAAGATCACCGAAGCCGGCATGCCGAAGGATGTCGAGGACCAGGCGCGCAAGGAATTGCGCCGGCTGCAACGCATGCCCGAAGCGCAGGGCGAATACGGCATGGTGCGCACGTACCTGGATTGGCTGATCGAGCTGCCCTGGACGTTGCCGGAGGAAACTCCGATCGACATCAAGGAGGCGCGGCGCATCCTCGATGAGGATCACTACGGCCTCGACAAGATCAAGCGGCGCATCGTCGAATTCCTCGCCGTGCGCAAGCTGGCGCCGCAAGGCAAAGCGCCGATCCTGTGCTTCGTCGGGCCTCCCGGCGTCGGCAAGACGTCGCTCGGCCAGTCGATCGCGCGCGCCATGAACCGCAAGTTCGTGCGCGTGAGCCTTGGCGGCGTGCATGACGAGGCCGAGATCCGTGGTCATCGGCGCACTTACATCGGCGCGCTGCCGGGCAACATCATCCAAGGCCTGCGCAAGGCCGGGACGCGCAATTGCGTGATGATGCTGGACGAGATCGACAAGCTCGGCACCGGCGTCCACGGCGATCCGTCGTCGGCCATGCTCGAAGTGCTGGACCCGGAGCAGAACAATACGTTCCGCGACAACTATCTCGGCGTGCCGTTCGACCTGTCGCGCGTGGTGTTCATCGCCACCGCGAACATGCTCGACACGATCCCCGGGCCGTTGCGCGACCGCATGGAGATCATCAGCCTCGCCGGTTACACCGACACCGAGAAGCTGCAGATCGCCTCGCGTTATCTCGTGCGCCGGCAGCTTGAGGCGAACGGGATCAAGGCGGGTCAGGTCGAGATCACCGAGGCGGCTTTGCGGGAGATCATCCACTCCTACACCCGCGAGGCGGGCGTGCGCGCGCTCGAGCGCGAGATCGGCAAAGCGCTGCGGCATGCCGCCGTGCGTATCGCCGAAGGCGAGGCCGGGTCCATCCGGATCGATGTCGATGAGCTCGCGCCCATTCTGGGCCCGCGCCGGTTCGAGAACGAAGTCGCCATGCGCACCAGCGTGCCGGGCGTCGCCACTGGACTTGCCTGGACGCCGGTCGGCGGCGACATCCTCTTCATCGAGGCGACGCGCGTGCCGGGTTCGGGACGCTTGATCCTGACCGGCCAGCTCGGCGACGTGATGAAGGAGAGCGCGCAGGCAGCGC
>DATDMA010000106.1:0-2766 GCA_036519015.1 Pseudolabrys sp.
ACATTGGAAGCGATGGCGCGCCTAGGCGTCGCCGCTCGCGCGCGTTCGAAGGCGAAGATCGTCGGCGTGACCGGTTCAGTCGGCAAGACGACGGCCAAGGAGATGCTGCGGACGATGTTGGCGGCCAGCGGCCTCACCCACGCGTCGGCCGCTTCCTACAACAATCACTGGGGCGTGCCGCTTTCGCTCGCGCGCTGCCCGCAGAGCGCCAAATACGCCGTGTTCGAGATCGGCATGAACCATGCCGGCGAGATCACCCCGCTCACCAGACTGGTGCGCCCGCATGTGGCGATCGGCACCACCATCGAGCCGGTGCACCTGGAATATTTCGGATCGCTGGAGAAGATCGCCGACGCCAAGGCCGAGATCTTCGCCGGCATCGAGCCCGGCGGCGCCGGGGTGCTCAATCGCGACAATGCGCAGTTCGGCCATCTTGCCGCCGCGGCCAAGGCCGCCGGTGTTACGCGCATCGTCTCCTTCGGGGAGGACGCCCAGGCCGATGCCCGGCTCTCGCGCTACGCGCTGCATGCCGAATGCTCGACAGCCGAAGCCGAGATCCTCGGCGCCCACGTCACCTACAAGCTCGGCGCGCCCGGCCGCCATCTGGTTCAGAATTCGCTCGCCGTGCTGGCGGCGGCCTCGCTCGCCGGTGCCGATCTCGCGCTTGCCGCGCTCGCGCTCAACAATCTTGAGCCCGCCGCCGGCCGCGGCACGCGCATCGCGCTCACCGTGCCGGGCGGCAAGGCGCTGCTGATCGACGAGAGCTACAACGCCAATCCGGCCTCGATGCGTGCCGCCATCGCGCTGCTCGGCCAGTCGCCGGTCGGCCCGCGCGGCCGCCGCATCGCCGTGCTCGGCGACATGCTGGAGCTGGGCGGGCAGGGCGCCGACCTGCACCGGGGGCTGGTCACCGCCATCACCGACGCCTCGGTCGATCTGGTGTTCTGTTCCGGCCCGCTGATGCATGCGCTCTGGGAGGCTCTTCCCTCCGGCGCGCGGGGCGGCTATGCCGAGACGTCGGCGGCGCTGGAGCCGGCCGTGCTCGACGCGATCCGCGCTGGCGACGCGGTGATGGTGAAGGGCTCGCTGGGCTCGAAAATGGGCCCGATCGTCAAGACACTCGAACGGCAATTTGCCAAACAGGCCGTGCGCGACCACGCACGCGCATGATCCCGAAAATGCCTGCCCCCGACTTGATCGGGGGTGGACACCGGTTTTCGGATAAGATCATGCGCATAGGAAAAACTTAGGGCTGACCTCAGGGCTGAATGCGATGTTCTACTGGCTGACCGAGCTGTCCGACAAGGTCTCGTTCCTCAACGTCTTTCGTTACATCACCTTCCGCACCGGAGGGTCGGTGGTCACCGCGCTGGTGTTCGTGTTCCTGTTCGGCGGCCCGATCATCGACCTGCTGCGCATCAAGCAGGGCAAGGGCCAGCCGATCCGCACCGACGGCCCCCAGTCGCATCTGGTCACCAAGAAGGGCACGCCCACCATGGGCGGGCTGATGATCCTGTCCGGCATGTTCGTCTCGACGCTGCTCTGGGCGAACCCGATGAACCCTTACGTTTGGGTCGTGCTCGGCGTGACGCTGTGCTTCGGCATGATCGGCTTCTACGACGACTATCTCAAGGTGACCAAGCAGTCGCATAATGGCTTCTCCGGCCGCACGCGCCTCATCGCCGAGACAGCGGTGGCCGTGGTTGCCTGCGTGCTGTTCACCCATCTCGGCCGCCCGCCGATCGCGACCTCGCTGGTGTTCCCCTTCTTCAAGGACCTGGTGTTTAATCTCGGTTATGCCTTCATCCTGCTCGGCGCCTTCGTCATGGTCGGCGCCGGCAACGCGGTGAACTTGACCGACGGCCTCGACGGCCTCGCCATCGTGCCGGTGATGATCGCGGCGGCGACCTTCGGCCTGATCTCTTACATCGTCGGCAACGCGCTGTTCTCCGAATACCTGCAACTGCACTACGTCGCCGGTACCGGCGAACTCGCGGTGCTGTGCGGCGCGGTGATCGGCGCGGGCTTAGGCTTCCTCTGGTTCAACGCGCCGCCGGCCTCGATCTTCATGGGCGACACCGGCTCGCTCTCGCTCGGCGGTCTGCTCGGCGCCGTCGCGGTGGCGATCAAGCATGAGATCGTCCTCGCCATCGTCGGCGGCCTGTTCGTGCTCGAAGCCGTGTCGGTGATCGTGCAGGTGGTCTCGTTCAAGCTCACCGGCAAGCGCGTGTTCAAGATGGCGCCGATCCATCACCACTACGAGCAGCTCGGCTGGACCGAACCGCAGATCGTGATCCGCTTCTGGATCGTCGCCGTGGTGCTGGCGCTGGCCGGCTTGGCGAGCTTGAAGTTGCGATGATGCAAAGCCTGTCGTCCCCGCGAAAGCGGGGACCCATAGCCACCGACCTATCGATAGGCTGCGGAGTATGGGTCCCGGCCCTCGCTTCGCTCGGCCGGGACGACAGATAAAATGATCCCCATCACCGTCTTCGCCGGCAAGAAGGTCGCGGTCTTCGGCCTCGGCAAGTCCGGACTGCTGGCCGCCGGCGCGCTGATCAAAGGCGGCGCCGAGGTCGTCGTGTTCGACGACAGCGAGAAGATGCTGGCTGACGCGAAGAGCGCCGGCCTCAAGACGCTAAACCTGCGAGAACTCGATTGGACAGAGATCGCCGCGCTGGTGCTGACGCCCGGCGTGCCGCTCACGCATCCGACGCCGCACTGGAGCGTGTCGCTCGCGCACCGGCACAATGTCGAGGTCATCGGCGA
>DATDMA010000107.1:0-5780 GCA_036519015.1 Pseudolabrys sp.
GGATAGCGCACGCTCGGCAGGCCGCAGGCGCCGAGCAGGATAGCGTCCGCCTCCTCGCACAGTTTGATCGTCGAGTCGGGCATCGACTTGCCGGTCTCGCGATACTCGTTGGCGCCCGCCGCCGCTTCCGTGAAGCGGAATTTCAGGCTCGGCGTGGTTGCTTCGATTCGTTTCAGAATGTCCAAGGTCGGCGCCATCACTTCAGGGCCGATGCCGTCGCCGGGCAGGACGGCAATGTGGAAGGCGGTGTTGGCGGACATGTTTCGAGTTCCGGGGATGGCGTTGCGCGCTGCGGGCCGCTAATGAATACGCTGGCGCGGTAGCGCGCAAGGGACGATGACGAGGCCCACATATGCCGCGCTTTGCCGCCAATCTCGGCTATCTGTTCACCGACCGCCCGTTGTTGCAGCGCATCGACGCGGCGGCGGCCTGCGGCTTCAAGGCGATCGAGCTGCAATTTCCCTACGACGTGCCGGCGAGCGACGTGAAGGCGGCGATCGAAAAGAACAAGCTCACGATCCTCGGCGTCAATACGCCGCCGGGCGGGGAGGGCGAGTTCGGCTATGCCGCAGTGCCGGGGCGCGAGAAGGATTTCGATGGGCTGTTTGCCCGCGCGCTCGACTACATCACGGCGATCGGCGGCACCGCGATCCACTGCCTCGCCGGCAAGGTTCCGCCCGAGCAACGTCCGGCCGCCGACCGCGTGTTCCACGCCAACCTGGCGCGCGCCGCCGATCTTGCCGCGGCGAAGAACATCACGCTGCTGATCGAGCCGATCAATCCGCGCGACCGGCCGAACTATTTCCTCAACCATGTCGAGCACGCTGCCGACATCATCGCCAAGCTGGGCAGGCCGAACGTGCGCATGCAGTTCGACTTCTATCATGTGCAGATCGTGGGCGGCGACCTGATCACCCGGCTGGAGAGATACCTGCCGGCGGTGGGCCATCTCCAGTGCGCCGCCGTACCGACCCGGCACGAGCCGGACGAGGGCGAGATCAACTACCCGGCCGTCTTCGCCGCGGTGGACCGTGTCGGCTACACCGGCTGGATCGGCGCCGAATACCGGCCGCGGGCGCGCACGGAGGAGGGACTGTCGTGGGGTGCTCGCTACGGCCTACACGCGCCGGTTAACCGATAAAGGCGTTGAAAAGCCACGCTTCTCCGCTTTGCGCCCCGCGAAACTGTTGCTAAAATTAACCTTATGTTCGGTCGCAGTAAGCCAGCCGAGTCAGAGACGCCCGACGTCCCCAGTCCGCTCAAGGACGCGGTGCGCGAGGCGCGCATTGAGGCGGCCGAGCGTTCGGCCGTCGTCGTTGATTTGCGCGATGCCGAGGTCGCCCGGCTCGAGCTCTTGAATGAGGCGCTCGATCTGCCGTTTGCGGACATCCCCGCCACCATCGAGCTGTTCGATCGTGGCATCAGCAAAGGCGACGTGCCGCGGCTATGGATCGACGTGATCGCGCATGTTGAGATGGGCCGCGACAAGCGGCAATACCGCTTCGTGCAGGACACCCGTTACGGCCGTGCCGTACTCGCCGAGTCCTATGACGTGCCCGAGATGGTGCATGCGATCACGCGCTACGTGGCGCGGCGGCTGGTCGAGCGCGAACGCGCGCTCGCCGACGACACGCCGTACGGAATGGCCACATCACTCAAGATGGTGGAGCACGAGCAGCGTCGCGGCCGCCTGCGCGCCGTCCGCACGTTCATCTATGGTTTGATCGTTGGCGTCGCCGCGCTCTTTGCGTTCGCACTGCTGAGCGGGCCGCGGCCGTAACCGTCAAGCGGGCGCGAGTTTGATGCGCCCGAGTTCGCTCGCCACACCATCCGCCCCGACGCCACGCGAGACCACGTCGCACGTCCATGCGCCGCGCGAGCCATCAATCGAATAGATATTATACGCAGCCGCATCCTTGCTCGTGCCGGGCTTGGCTGACGCCGACGGCACGCCGACCGCCGGCACGCGCGTGCTATTGGGCCCGTCGAGCCAGTTGATCATGTGCACGTGGTCGTGCCCGTGCAGCAGCAGGTCGGCGCCTTGCGCGGCGATCACGCGCTTGAGCACCGGCGCATCGAGCAGTCGTTTACTTCGTGCAGCCTGGCTCACCGGCGGATGATGGATGAGCACCACGCGAAACACGTCGTCGTTTCGGAGCTTGGTGAGCGTCTCCGCCAGCCCTAAGAGCTGCTTGGTGCCGAGCCAGCCGGTCGCCGTGAACGGCGCCGTCGGCACGCCGCTTGACAGGCCGATCAGTGCGACGTTGCCGCGCCGGCGCACGAAGGGAAATCCGTCGATGCCCGAATCGTCGGACATATGCGCGCCCCATTGACGCACCGCGAACGCGGCCCCTTCGGGCACATAGATGTCGTGATTGCCCGGGATGACGGTGACGTCCTGCGGCGAGCCGAGACTATCGAGCCAGTCGCGCCCGCGCGGAAATTCCGCCGGCAGCGCGAGATTGGCGAGGTCGCCGGTCACTGCGATGTGGTCCGGCGCTTGGGCCTTCATGTCCGCGACGAGGGCTGCCAGCACGGCCGGATCATGGATGAACCGCCGCTTGCGCCGCCAGTTGATATAGCCGGTGATGCGCTTGCCGATCAGCTCGGTCCAGCGCGGCTCCGGCAGCGGCGCGAGGTGTGGATCGGAGAGATGGGCGAGGGTGAACATGTGGGCCCCGTCATGCCCGGCCTTGTGCCGGGCATCCACGTCTTTCTTTGTCGCAGGTTATCCAAGACGTGGATGGCACGTGCAACTCGGGTCTACCCGAGTTGCACCAATATTTTACTGCCGCAAGTCGGGTAGACCCGACTTGCGGTGACAAGCCCGGCCATGACGAACTCCGGATGCTGTTCGTGTCAGCCCTATCACGAATTCCCGATCAATATCCCCGCCACGAACACCAGCATGCCGCCGACCACCACCTGGAACGCCGCCTGCAGGAACGGCGTATCCATGAACTTGGTGCGGATCCAGGAGATCGCCGTAAGCTCCAGCACCACCACGAAGATCGACACGATCGTGGCCGTAAGGAAGTGTGGGATCAGATAGGGCAGCGTGTGGCCGAGACCGCCGATCGTGGTCATCAGGCCGCACACCGTGCCGCGCAGCCATGGCGTGCCGCGCCCGGTGAGCGAGCCGTCATCGGAGAGCGCCTCGGCAAAGCCCATGGAAATGCCGGCGCCGACCGACGCGGCCATGCCAACCAGGAATGTGGCCCACGTATTGTGCGTGGCGAAGGCCGCCGCAAACAGCGGCGCCAGCGTCGAGACCGAGCCGTCCATCAGTCCGGCCAGGCCTGGCTGCACATATTGCAGCACGAACATACGCCGGGCGGTCTCTTCTTCCTTCTCGCGCGCCCCCTTGGTGAGGATGGTCTGGCTCAGCTTGTGCGCCAGCGTCTCGTGGTCGGATTCCGCCTCGGCGAGCTGGATCAGCAACTGCCGTACCGAGGCATCGCGCGCCGTCTCGGCCGCCTTGCGGTAGTAGCGCTCGGCCTCGAACTCCATGGTCTCGGCGAACTTGCGCACCTCCTCAAGCCCCAGCGGGCGCGTCAGCCACAGCGGCTGCTTCGGATGCAGGAAGCCCTTCACGTCCTGGCGGCGGATCAGCGGCAGGTATTCGCCGAATTTCTGCCGATACAGGTCGAACAGCATGGTGCGGTGCTGCACCTCCTCCTCGGCCATTTCGTCGAAGACCTTGGCGGATGCGGGGAACTGCTCACGCAACCCTTCCGCGAAGCCGCGGTAGATACGGCTGTCCTCCTCCTCATTGGTGATGGCCAGGGCCAGAACTTCCTGCTCTGACAGGTCGGAGAAGCGCTTCACGGGGTAGGCCTTTCGGTCACGGGACGGGCAGGAACCATATATTGGAATGGTTCTAATCTGTGAAGGGCTTGAATGGCTGCCCACGCCTCTGCTGTCCGTAAGAAATTCGTGACCACAAGCTGCCAAGACAGCCGCCGAGATAGCTGGCAAGACACCACGCATGGATTTGCACCGCTTGCGACGCGCCCTGGAGCCGGTCCTCCGGCGCGTCTTTCATTTCTACTGGCGCTTCGCCCGCGGCATGACGCTGGGCGCCTTCGGCTTGGTGATCAACGAGGCCGGCCAGGTCTTCCTGGTCAAGCACTCCTACGTGTCCGGCTGGCATTTGCCCGGCGGCGGGGTGGAGCCCGGCGAGACGCTGCTCACGTCGCTGACGCGCGAGCTCGGCGAGGAAGGCAATATCGAGGTTACGGGCAAGCCGGTGCTGCACGGCGTGTTCTTCAACAAGCGCGTCTCGCGCCGCGACCACGTCGCCCTCTACATCGTGCGCGACTTCCGCCAGGGCGTGCCGCAGCCCAACCACGAGATCATTGCGCACGGCTTCTTTGCGCCGGACGCGCTGCCCGCGGATGTCGGCCGCGCCACCCGCGCGCGTATCGACGAGGTGTTGCACGGCGCGACGATCAGCGAGTGGTGGTGAGATATATCCCTCCCCTGAAAGGGGAGGGGCCGGCGCGAAGCGCCGGGGGTGGGGTCACCTTGCAGCGTATTGCACGAGCCCCCACCCGGCTCGCTTCGCTCGCCACCCTCCTCCGCAAGCGGGGGAGGGATAAAGCAAGGTCGCTTACTTCCCGCCCAATCTCCCCCGGTCATGCGGCGCCGAAAAATCCAATTGCGGCCCCACGGGCACGATGCCGGTCGGGTTCACCTGCCGCTGGCTGTTGTAATAGTGGCGTTTGATCTGCTGCAGGCTCACCGTCTCGGCCACGCCCGGCTGCTGATAGAGGTCGCGCACATAGCCTGACAGATTTGGGTATTCATAGATGTGCCGCCAGTTGCACTTGAAGTGCGAATAATAAACCGCATCGAAGCGGATCAGCGTCGGAAACAGCCGCCAGTCGGCTTCGGTGATCGCATTGCCGGTGAGATAGCGCTGCCGCGCGAGGATCTGCTCGATCTCGTCGAGCGCGTCGAACAGATTGCGGAACGCATCTTCGTAAGCGGCTTGCGAGGTCGCGAAGCCGGCGCGATAGACGCCGTTGTTGATGTTCGGGTAGACGAGCTCGTTGAGCTTGTCGACCTGCGCGCGCAAGCCTTGCGGATAGTAATCGGTGTGCACGCTGGTGAAGGCGTCGAAGGCCGAATTCAACATGCGGATGATCTCGGACGACTCGTTGTTGACGATCGTCTTCTTCTGCTTGTCCCACAGCACCGGCACGCTGACGCGGCCGGTGTAGCGCGGATCGGCGAGCACGTAGATCTCCGACACCTTGTTCTTGCCGTTCACGGCATCGCCGGTCGAACCCTCGTCTTTGTTGAAGGTCCAGCCGTCCTTGAGCATGTCGGGGGAGACGACTGACAGCGAGATGACGTTCTCCAGCGCCTTGATCTTGCGGAAGATGATGGTTCGGTGCGCCCAGGGGCAGGCAAGCGACACATAGAGATGGTAGCGTCCGGGTTCGGCGGCAAAGCCGCCTTCGCCGGTGGGACCCGGGCTGCCGTCCGCCGTCACCCAGTTGCGGAAGCGCGTGGGCGGCCGCACAAAGTGGCCGTCCTTGGTGCGCGAAACGTCATCCTGCCAAACGCCATCGACCAGCATTCCCATGGGATAAACTCTCCAAAGCGTCGAAACGGCTCATTTAGGCGGTTGGAGCGCCCGGCGCCACTGGCGATGGACCTCAATCGACCCAGATGCTATCGGCTCAGGTTTGACGCTGTCCGCGCCCGACCAGGGGGATGGGCGCTTTGGGCCGAGGCCACTTCGAGGTTATGAGCGAGCTCGCACTGACAAT
>DATDMA010000108.1:0-5657 GCA_036519015.1 Pseudolabrys sp.
GGGAACATCGCCGCCGCGTAAAGCTTGACGACCGACTGTCCGGCGACCGCGGCGTAGACGATGATCATCACCGACGGCGGAATGAGGATGCCGAGCGTGCCGCCGGCCGTGATGACGCCGGAGGCGAGTTTCACGTCATAGCCGGCGCGCAGCATCGGGTTGAAGGCAATGACGCCCATCAGCACCACCACCGCGCCGACCAGGCCGGACGCGATGCCCCAGAACGTGCAGACGATCAGCGTCGCCACCGCGAGCGAGGCCGGCACGTTCCGGAACGCAAGCTGGATCGAATAGAACATCTTGTCGACCAGCGCGCCACGCTCCATCACGTAGCCCATCAGTACGAAAAGCGGGATGGAGATGAGCACGTCGTTGGTCATCGCACCGTAGGTGCGCTGGACCATCAGCTCGAACACCCTGTTTTCGGTGAACAGCTGCGTGGGATCGTAAAACGCAATGAAGCCGAAGAACATGCCGAGGCCCATCAACGTGAAGGCCGTCGGGAATCCCATCATGATCACGACCACGATGAGGCCGAGCATCAAAAGCCCGAGTGCGGGATCGCTCATGTGTTGAGGTCTCCGCCCATACCGCGCTGACGCGCGACTTCGTCGATTTGCTTCGCACGCTCGATCGCAATCTTGCGCGATTCGTCGTCGACGAATTCGCTATGCTCGAGCTGTTCCTCGATGACGTCGGTCTCGGCGACGTCCTTCAGCCGGCTCGGCCATTCCCCGGTCTTGAGGCAGACGACGGCGCGAATGATCTCGGCGATGCCCTGGAGCATCACCAGCGCGCCCGCGATCGGAATGACGGTCTTAAAATGATAGACCGGCGGCCCGTCCGACGTGACGTTGGAATGTTCGGCGATGCGCCAGGAGTCGGCCGCGTAATCTGCACCGGCGTAAATCAACGCGGCGATGCCCGGGATGAAGAAGACCACATAGAGCACCAGATCGAGCGCGGCCTGCGTCCGCGGCCGCATCGAGCTATAGAGGAAGTCGCCGCGAACATGGGCAT
Source organism: Pseudolabrys sp. (assembly GCA_036519015.1). GTDB lineage: Bacteria > Pseudomonadota > Alphaproteobacteria > Rhizobiales > Xanthobacteraceae > Pseudolabrys. Next base: position 1,021 of record DATDMA010000108.1, read on the forward strand.
TCTGCGCCAGCGTGTAGGCACCGCAGAGCATGAACAGCGTGCCGTAAAGCATGTTGTCGAGATCGAAGATCCATGCCGTCGGCGCGTTCAAGAGATAGCGCTTCACGACTTCGACGCAGACGACCGTCATCAGGATCATGATCAGCCAGGCGGCCGCCTTGCCGAACCACGTGCTGATCCCGTCTATCGCGTAGAGAACGCTTTGGACGTTCATTGTTCAGTTGCCGTTCGTAGACCAAAGGGACATAGACCGAGGGGATAAGAACAAAGCACCATTCCACCTTCGCGGAATGGTGCCTTGGCAGTTCAATGCGCCCTCAGATCGGCGACTTCGCGTTCGGGCCGAAGTAGTGGTCGAACGCCATTCTGCGGTTGGTGACGTAGTCCTGCTCCCACCGCGTCGTCCGCTTGGCGAAGTTGAGCTGCGATTCGATGATCTCCTTGAAGAGTGGGTTAGTCCCCAGGTACTTCTTGACGATCTCGTCGTAGAGCTCGAGCTGACGCTTCAGGATAGGATCCGGTGTCTTGAAGAACCGGACTTTGTCCTGGGTTTGCAGCGTGATGTAGTCCTGCGAATTGCGATCGATCGCCTTCCACTGCATGTCTTGCGAGCAGGCCTCGACCGCGCCTTCGATGATCGCTTTCATCTTCGGCGGAAGAGCGTTCAATTTCGTCTTGTTGAAGCTGATCTCGAGCTGCTCGGAGTTCTGGTGGAAGCTTTGCAGCATGCAGATTTTCGAGACGTCGGCGAAGCCGAGCGCGCGATCCGACGAAGCGTTGTTGAACTCGGCCGCGTCGAGCAGGCCGCGGTCCATCGCCGCAACGATTTCGCCGCCCGGAAGCGCGTTCACCGCGGCGCCCATCGCCGTAAACAGGTCGATCGAGATGCCGACGGTGCGATACTTTAGACCCTTGAAGTCATCGACGGTCTGGATCGGCTTCTTGAACCATCCGAGCGGTTGCGAGTAGAGCGGCGCATAGGGGAACGACACGACGTCGGCGCCGATGGTCGCATAGATCTTCTCGAGGAGCGCCTTGCCGCCGCCGTACTTGTGCCAGGCGAGCAGCATGTTGGCGTCCATGCCGAAACCGGGGCCCGAGCCCCAGAGCGCCAAGGCGGTGTTCTTGCCGTAGTGATAGACGAGCACGCCGTGGCCGCCGTCGAGCACGCCCTTGGAGACGGCATCGAGCAGGCCGAAGGCGGGAACCACCGCACCGGCGGGCAGCACCTCGATCTTGAGGTCGCCGCCGGTCATGTCGTTGACCCTCTTGCCGAAGTCGAGCGCGTATTCGTGGAAGATATCCTTCGACGGCCACGTGCTCTGGAAGCGCATGCTGATCGCGCCTTGCGCCTTGACGACGGCGGGTGCGGCAATCGTCGCCACGCCGGCAACGGCGGCGCCACCGAGAAATTTGCGGCGGGTCGCAGATGTAGTTTGCTTGTTATTGGCCATTCGTTTTCCCTCCCTGGGCTGTCAGGCCTACCCCAATTCGGCTTTTCTTGCGTTCTTACAAATGGAGAACACCGAAGCCTTAGCCCTTAGTCTGTATTTATTTTCAATTGCGGACAAGCCAAAAACTAGCGCTTTGCGTGTGTCTCCCACGCAAAAGGGTGGCGTTACCCCCACCGCGCTACGGCGGAGTGCCCAAATGCGCTTAAGCGCCGCACCCATCGGGCACGGCGCTTTGCGCTCACAAACTCTGTGAAAGAAGGAAGCCGGCTCTAGGTGTGCGAGCCTTCCGGCTCCCAGACCTCGGCGCTTGCGCCCGCCAGAGCGCGCACGCGCTCTTCGTCCTTGGCGAATTCGGCGGCGCTGCCGGAATAGACCACCTTGCCGTCGTCGAGCACGTAGGCGCGGTCGGCGACTTCGACCGCCGCGCGCACGTTCTGCTCGACGAGGAGCACCGAGATCCCCTCCGCACGCGCGGTGGTCACGACCTTGAATACTTCCTGCACGATCAGCGGCGCCAGCCCCTGACTCGGCTCATCGAGCATCAACACCTTGGGATTGAGCAGCAGCGCGCGGGCAATTGCCAGCATCTCCTGCTCGCCGCCGGAAAGCTGGCGCCCTTTATTAGACTTTCGTTGCATGAGCCGCGGAAACAGGTCGTAGACGCGCGCCATGGTCCACGGGCCGGGCCGATCGACCGGGACCTTGAGGTTCTCCTCGACCGTCAGGTTCGGGAAGATCTTGCGTCCTTCCGGCACGTAGCCGACGCCCAGGGACGCGATGCGGTACGGCGGCCAGTCGGTGATGGCGTGTCCGAACGCGCGGACCACGCCCTCGCGCGCGGGCGTAAGGCCCATGAGGCTGCGCAGCGTCGTGGTCTTGCCGGCGCCGTTGCGGCCCAGCAGCGTGACGATCTCGCCCTCGCGCAGCTCGAGGCTGACGCCGTGCAGGATGTGGCTCTTGCCGTAGAAGGTGTGGAGGTTCTCGGCCTCGAGGACGGCGGCGCTCATGCGGCGGCCTTTCCGAGATAGGCCGCCTGCACGACTTCGTTGGCGGCGATCTCCTTCGGCGTGCCCTCGGCCAGCATCTGCCCCTCGGCCACCACCAAGATGCGGTCCGCGAGATGGAAGACCACGCGGATGTCGTGCTCGATCAGCACGATGGTGAGCTTCTCGTTGCGGTGCAGTTTCCGGATGAGCTGGGTGATGTCGTAGGTCTCCTGGTCGCCCATGCCGGCGGTCGGCTCGTCGAGCAGCAACAGGCGCGGCTTGAGCGCCAGCGCCATCATGATCTCGGTGGCGCGCTGGTCGCCATGGCTGAGCTCGCCGACGAGGCGATCGGCCTTCTCACTGAGGCCGCCCATGTCGAGCAACTCGCTGACGCGCGCGCGCATCTCGCTGTCCGTATCCCCCGACATCCAGGGGCTCAGGCGATGACCGGCCGCGACCTCGACCGGCACGCGCAGGTTCTCGCGCACCGACAACTCGGGGAAGACCTCGGTGATCTGGAACGTCCGCGCCATGCCGCGCCCGACGCGCCGCGCCGGCAGCATGTTCGACACGTCCTCGCCGTCGAAGATGATCTTGCCGGAGGTCTGCGTCAGGAATCCGCTGATGAGGTTGAAGAAGGTCGTCTTGCCGGCGCCGTTGGGGCCGATCACCGCGCGCAGCTCGCCCGGCTCGACGTTCATCGACACGCCGTTGACGGCGACCAGGCTGCCGAAATGCTTGGAGACGTTCTCGACGCGCAACAGGCTCATGTCGTCACCTTGCGCCGGATGATGCCGAGCACGCCGCGCGGGAAGAACAGCACGACCAGCACGAAGAACAGGCCGACGAACGACATCCAGTTCTCCGTCTGGCTGGAGAGGTAATCCTGCAGCACGACGAAGATTGCGGCACCGATCAGCGGCCCCCAGAACGAGCGCATGCCGCCGAGCACCGCCATGATCACGAAGTCGCCCGACTGGGTCCAATAGAGCGCGCGCGGATCGACGAAATTATTCAAGAGCGCATAGAGCGCGCCGGCGACGCTGACGAAGGCGCAGGAGATCACCCACGAGAGCCAGATGTGCTGATCAACCGGGATGCCGAGGAAGCGCGCCCGCCGCTCGTTCTCTCTGATCGCAATGAGCGTGCGGCCGAAGGGCGAGCGCAGCAGCCAGGCCATCACCGCGACGGCGATCGCGAAGACAACGAGGACCAAATAATAGAAGGCGCGTGAATCGTTCTGGATGTCGATGGTCGTAAAGCCGAGATTGAGTGGCTGACGCGTCCAGCCGGTGAGGCCGTCGTCGCCGCCGGTCACTGAATTCCAGCGGAAGGCAATGAAATAGAACACCTGACCGAACGCGATGGTGACCATCGCGAAGTAGACGCCGCGCAGCCGGATGATCATCGGCCCGATGATCGCGCCCGCAATCGTGCCGACCAGCATGCCGATGACGATGCCCAAGCTCGTGCTCGGCACCAGATAACGGATGGTCATGCCGGCGCCATAGGCGCCGAGGCCGAAGTAAGCGGCGTGGCCGAACGACAAGACGCCGGTGTAGCCGAGCAGGAAATTGAGCGCCATGGCGGCAAGGCCGAGCACGAGCACACGGCTGCCGAGCTCGACATAGCCGCCGATGGCCGGCATCCAAAACGGCATGGCCAAGAGCAAGAGCCAGATGACGACGTTCGGCGCCTGTTTCTGGAGATCGACGGGCCCCATCAGAATCGTCCTTCCTCACCAAGAAGGCCGCGCGGGCGCACCAGGAGCACCGCCGCCATCATCACGTACATCACCGCTTCGGTCGCCGACGGAAAGAACACCGTGGTCACGCCCGATGCGACGCCAATCAGCAGGCCGCCGAGCAAGGTGCCCGGCAAACTGCCGAGACCGCCGACGATGATGGCGACGAAGCTCGGCATGATCAGCGACGAGCCGATGGTCGGCTGCAGCCCGAGCTGGCCGACCGCCAGCACGCCGGCGAGACCGGCCAGATAGATGCCGAGGCCAAAATTCATGTTGCGCAGCACGCGCACATTGACGCCGAGCACCGACACGGTTTCGAGATCGAGCGTGCCGGCGCGGATGCGGATGCCGAGCCGCGTGCGGTTGAGAATAAAGAACAAGGCGCCCACCGCCACCGCGACGATCAGCACCATGAACAGCCGGTAGCCGGTCACGAAGAACAGGCTGCCG
>DATDMA010000109.1:0-5471 GCA_036519015.1 Pseudolabrys sp.
TTATCGCTCCACCGTCGGCTTCGACCGGCTGTTTTCGATGCTGGACGGCTTTGAGTCCGCCCCGGGCTACCCGCCCTATAACATCGAGCGCACCGGCGAGACCGCTTATCGCATCACGGTCGCGGTCGCCGGCTTCGGCGAGAATGACCTGACGATCGAGGCGAAAGAAAACACGCTGACGATCAAGGGCTTAAAGCAGGCGAAGGAAGAGCAGACCGGCGAAGTGCTCTATCAGGGCATTGCCGCGCGCGCCTTCGAGCGCGTCTTCCAGCTTGCGGACTATGTCGTCGTGAAGGGCGCGAAACTCGAGAATGGCTTGCTGCACGTCGATCTCGTGCGCGAGATTCCCGAGGCCAAGAAGCCGCGCCAGATCCCGATCGGTAACGGTCAGGCTCAGCCCAAGGTGCTCGACACCCAGGTTGCCGCCTAACGCCGACGGTCTGATCTCCAAGACGAAGGAGCGCCCCGGATGCCCCGGGGCGCTTTTTTATTGCGCTGGCTGATCGGTGAAGCGCGGCGTCGGATAGATCGGCGTCAGGCTGTTCGCGGGCGGCGGCGGCGCGCTCAGCACCGTACGCCCCTCGGCCGGGGACGGCACCTTGCTCAGGTCACGGCGTGGCGCAGCAGGCGCTTCCTTGCGCGTTTGCGGCTTCGGCACGACGCCGCGCGGCGCGGCGTCGTCGTCGTCGTCATCGCTGTCGGCCTCGGGCTCGTCGCGATCGGGAACGCTGGCGCGCTCTTCGCCCGGCTGCGGCACGTGGATGATGCGCGGCGCGCGATCGTTCGGTGAGACCACCGCGACATTGCGCACCGGCACGACCGACAGGATGTCGCCGAGTTGCGCATCGGCGACGACACGCACCTCGATCCCGCGGCGGTCGTAGGCGTGCAGCACGAAGTAAGGTCCACGCCGCAGCGGCTGGCCGATCGGATCGAGGCCCATTGCACTCAGCGTAACGAGGATGTCCTTGCTCGGCAGCACATAGGCCGGGGCGTCCTGCTGCCGCGAACGCGCCGCCACAAAGGACAGCGTGGCGGCGAGCAGCCCGGCGGCCAGTCCGATCGTCAGCGCCTTTCGCATGTTGCTACCGCCGCGCGATGAAGCGAATGATGGCATCTACCGAGATCTGCCCGGCGCCGAGCGAGACGAGGACGAGCAGGATCGACGCCCAGTAGATATGCGTTGTCCACAGCGCCTGCGGCATCACAAAAAGTTGGAGCGCCACCGTCAGGGCGAGCAGCGCCAGCGCGGAGAAGCGCGTGGCGAAGCCGAGCAGCAGGCAGATCGGCAGCACGAACTCGGCATAGCTCACGACGTAAGCCGCGAGCACCGGTGGCACCGGCAGCGGCGGAACTTGGGTCAGGAAGGCGCGGACGGTTTCTGCCTTCACCTCGAGCGGCAGCGTCACCGAGAAACTGAAATCCTGCACATTCAGCGGCACACGCGGGCCGTCGATGCGGGTCTGGCCGTCAAGGAAAAACACCCGCGCCATGGTCAGGCGCAGGGCCAGCGCCACCAGCGCATAAGGGAGGAACGAGCAGGCGGCGATGAAACCATCGACCGTCACGCCGATGACCGAGCGCGAGCGCCGCGCGCGCTCGGCTGCGCGTGCCGATATCGCCGCCGACGTTGCCAGCGCCGCCGCCACCGCCGGCGACGGCCGCGGGAGCGACGTGGACGGCAGCGCGGTGAGCCCGGACGGCGCCAGATCGAGGAGCCGGTCGGCGAGGCGCGACATGGCGACATCGCCGGGCAAGTTGCTCATGCTCCGTGGCGCGGACGCAAGTTGATCGGTCATGAAACTCTCCCCCTGTTCGCGCGACCATAGCGAAAGGCAGGATTGGCGCGGCTTTTTCCCGATTCCACGGTTAAACGGTTAACCGCCGCCGCGGCCTTCGCACAGCAACCGACGACGCAACGGCATTGCGCGCGAACGCCGCTCGTGGTCCTGTTCTTGCCTGCTGGAGAAGCACGGCCGCAACAAAGCGAAAGGGTTCACGATTTTGAGCGTGGACCAGCCTTGTATGGCGGTGCAAAATTTGGCATGGTCTATTAGGACAGCATTGCTGTCCTAATAGCGGTTGCCACGATGGCGGACGGGCTGGCATCGCGGACACCAACGGGAGCAGCCAAACGGCGATAAGCCGGGCAAGGCTGCCCCTTCTCGAGATCGGTTGTGGTTTTGCCATGGCACCTTAGGTGCGGTGGGCAAGGCGAGTACGCCGGAGGCCGAAAAGGCCAAAGCCGGCGAGGCAGGGCGAGATGAGCGAGCGAAAGAAGAGCGCAGGACTGGTCGAACGCGAAGCGGCGCCGCGCGCCAACGCCAGCGCGCTCAAACGCATTGCCACCGCCGATCCCGGCGTGCCGGAGGCGCAGGGCCTTTACGACCCCGCGCTCGACAAGGATTCCTGCGGCGTCGGCTTCATCGCCGACATCAAGGGCCGCAAGTCGCACCAGATCGTCGAAGACGGCCTGCGCATCCTCTGCAATCTCGAACATCGCGGCGCCACCGGCGCCGACCCGCGCATGGGCGACGGCGCCGGCATCCTCGTGCAGATGCCGCACAAATTTTTCGCCAAGGAAGCAACCCGGCTCGGCTTCACCCTGCCGGCACCGGGCCAATACGCCGTCGGCTATCTGTTCATGCCGGTCGACAACAACTGGCGGCAGATCATCCGCGACATCTACGCGGAAGTGATCGCGCGCGAGGGGCTGACGCTGCTCGGCTGGCGCGACGTGCCGACCGACAATTCGACGCTCGGTGAATCGGTCAAGCCGACCGAGCCGAAGCACATGCAGGTGTTCATCGGCCGCGGAAAGAAGAAGTTCTCCGAGGACGAGTTCGAGCGCCGCCTCTACATCCTGCGCAAGTCGATCTCCAACGCGATCTACAAGCGCCGCGAGCGCCGCACGTCGGGCTATTATCCGGTGTCGATCTCGTGCCGCACGGTGATCTACAAGGGCATGTTCCTGGCCGACCAGCTCGGCGCCTATTATCCCGATCTGCACGATCCGGATTTCCAGAGCGCGATCGCGCTGGTGCACCAGCGCTTCTCGACCAACACCTTCCCGACTTGGTCGCTGGCGCACCCGTACCGCTATCTCGCCCACAACGGCGAGATCAACACGCTGCGTGGCAACGTCAACTGGATGGCGGCCCGGCAGGCGTCGGTGTCCTCGCCGCTGTTCGGCAAAGACATCAGCAAGCTCTGGCCGATCTCCTACGAGGGACAGTCGGACACGGCCTGCTTCGACAACGCGCTCGAATTCCTGGTGCAGGGCGGCTACTCGCTCGCGCACGCGATGATGATGATGGTGCCGGAAGCCTGGGCGGGCAATCCGCTCATGGACGAAGAGCGCCGCGCCTTCTACGAATACAACGCCGCGCTGATGGAGCCGTGGGACGGCCCCGCGGCGCTGGCCTTCACCAACGGCCGCCAGATCGGCGCGACGCTCGACCGCAACGGCTTGCGTCCGGCGCGCTATTTCCTCACGCGCGATGACCGCATCATCATGGCGTCCGAGATGGGCGTTCTGCCGATCCCGGAAAAGGACATCGTCAAGAAATGGCGCCTGCAGCCGGGCAAGATGCTGCTCGTCGATCTCGACGAAGGCCGTCTCATTCCCGACGAAGAGCTCAAGGCCACGCTCGCCAAGAGCCATCCCTACAAGGAGTGGCTCGAGCGCACGCAGATCGTGCTGGAGGAATTGCCGGGCACCGCCAACGTCGCGCCCATTTCCAACCTGCCGCTGCTCGATCGCCAGCAGGCTTTCGGTTACACGCAGGAAGACCTCAAGGTGCTGATGACGCCGATGGGCACCACTGGCGAGGAAGCGGTCGGCTCCATGGGCAACGACGCGCCGATCTCGGCGATGTCGAGCAAGCCGAAGTCGCTGTTCACCTATTTCAAGCAGAACTTCGCGCAGGTCACCAACCCGCCGATCGATCCGATCCGCGAAGAGCTGGTGATGAGCCTCGTATCCATCATCGGACCGCGGCCGAACATCTTCGACCTCGAAGGCACGTCGAAGACCAAGCGTCTCGAGGTGCGCCAACCAATCCTCACCAATGACGATCTGGAGAAGATCCGCGCCATCTCCGAGATGAGCGGCGATCATTTCAAGTCGCACACCTTCGACATCACCTATCCGGCCGAGCACGACGTCGACGGCATGGGCTGGGCCATCGACGCGCTGTGCGAGCGCGCCGAAGAGGAAGTGCGCAACGGCTGCAACATCATCATCCTCTCCGACCGCAAGGCGGGCGCCGATCGCATTCCGATCCCGGTGCTGCTCGCCTGCGCCGCCGTGCACCACCATCTGATCCGCAACGGTCTGCGCACCTCGGTCGGAATGGTGCTGGAGACGGGCGAGCCGCGCGAAGTGCATCACTTTGCCTGCCTCGCCGGCTACGGTGCGGAAGCGATCAACCCCTACCTCGCCTTCGAGACGCTGGTCGCCATGAAGGACGAACTGCCGCAGAAGCTCGAGGACAAGGAGATCATCAAGCGCTACATCAAGTCGATCGACAAGGGACTGCTGAAGGTGATGTCCAAGATGGGCATCTCCACCTACCAGTCCTATTGCGGCGCACAGATCTTTGACGCGATCGGCCTGAAGCAGGACTTCGTCGACAAGTATTTCACCGGCACCCATACCCGCATCGAAGGCGTGAGCCTCGCCGAGATCGCGGAAGAGACCGTGCGCCGTCACCGCGATGCCTTCAGCGACGCGCCGATCTACCGCTCGATGCTCGACGTCGGCGGCGACTATGCCGTGCGCGTGCGCGGCGAGGATCACGTCTGGACCGCCGAGACGGTGCAGCGCCTGCAGCATGCCGTGCGCGGCAATTCGCAGGACAGCTACCGCGCCTACGCGCAGGTGGTGAACGATCAAAGCGAGCGTCTACTGACCATCCGTGGCTTGTTCCGCATCAAGACGGCTGAGGAAGACGGCCGCAAGCCGGTGTCGATCGACGAGGTCGAGCCGGCCAATTCGATCGTGCGCCGCTTCTCCACCGGCGCCATGTCGTATGGCTCGATCTCGCGTGAAGCGCACACCACGCTCGCCATCGCCATGAACCGCATCGGCGGCAAGTCGAACACCGGCGAGGGCGGCGAGGAAGTCGACCGCTTCACCCCGCTGCCCAACGGCGATTCGATGCGCTCGGCCATCAAGCAGGTGGCCTCGGGCCGCTTCGGCGTGACCGCGGAATACCTCGTCAACTCCGATATGATGCAGATCAAGATGGCACAGGGCGCCAAGCCCGGCGAGGGCGGTCAGCTCCCCGGCCACAAGGTCGACGCCATTATTGCCAAAGTCCGCCACTCGACCCCCGGCGTCGGCCTCATCTCCCCGCCGCCGCATCACGACATCTATTCGATCGAAGACCTCGCGCAGCTGATCTACGACCTGAAGCGCGTGAACCAGCGCGGCAAGGTCAGCGTCAAGCTGGTGAGCGAGTCGGGCG
>DATDMA010000110.1:0-2973 GCA_036519015.1 Pseudolabrys sp.
GCCCCTCACCACGGCTTTCACGATTTCGCTCGGCACGCCGGCCGCGATGGCGCAGGCCGCTGCGGCGGCGGCAGATCGCCCTCTGCTCAAGATCAAGCTTGGCGGCGACGGCGATTCCGAGCGCATCGCCGCCGTCCGCAATGCGGCGTTCAAGGCGACATTGATCGTCGACGCCAATGAAGGCTGGACCGAGCGCAACCTTGCCCAAAATCTCACCGCCTGCGCGGAGGCCGGCGTCGTCCTGATCGAGCAGCCGCTGCCCGAATCGGCTGACGATGCGCTCGCCCGTATCGCGCGGCCGATCCCCATCTGCGCTGACGAAAGCGCGCATGGGCGCTCATCGCTTGCCGCCCTCCCCGGCAAATACGACGCCGTGAACATCAAGCTCGACAAGGCCGGCGGGCTGACCGAGGCGCTGGTCATGGCCGACGAAGCCGCGCGGCTCGGCCTCTCCATCATGGCCGGCTGCATGGTGGCGACATCGCTCGCCATGGCCCCGGCCATCCTGCTGGCACAGCGCGCGCACTTCGTCGATCTCGACGGGCCGCTGCTGCTAGCAAAGGACCGCCCGCACGGGCTGCGCTATGCCGGCAGCGTAGTCGAGCCAGCCAGCGCGGCGCTGTGGGGCTGAGCGCGGGTTCGGTATTGGCGTCGGTTGATTTCCGTCAATGCAGAGCCAACGCGTGATGGCATGGATGATGCATGCCATCTCGAACCGTATGGTCAGCACCGGTGCCGAACTCGTCGAAGATTGCGGAGCGTCTGCGCGCCCATGCCCGCCTGTGCCGGCAGGTCGCGGAGGTGAGCTGGAGCGAAGAGATCGCCATACGGCTGGGCCGGATTGCCGACGAATGCAGCCGGGCCGCCGAGGATGCCGAGCCGCAGGGCGAATCGACTCACCGGCCGACGCATTAGCCGGCGGAACTCAACCCAAAGGCAGATTGTCACAATACCTTGGTCTTATCCGCTGTGGGCAACCCTCCCAAATATCTGACTTTGTTCACGAATTGTGCCCAACTTTTTGGTTAACTAATGCTTCCCGTCGGGCGCCAGATGGGCATAGACTAGCAGCCATGCAAGCAGACAATGGTGGCAGGTCCACCAGAATGGTGAGGGGGGATATGCGAATTCGGAGCCTCGTTTTGCTCTGCGCCGCTGTGCTGGCCTCCGGTCTGAGTCCGGCGTCGGCGACCATGCGGATTTCCGAAGACCGTGGCGGCCAGATCGGCCACTACCTCCAAACCTTCTCGATGCTGCGGACCTCCGGCGAAAATGTGGTGGTCGACGGCAACTGCCTCTCAGCGTGCACACTGCTGCTGGGCGTCATTCCACACGACCGCATCTGCGCCACCGGCAATGCCCGCTTCGGTTTCCACGCCGCATGGATGCCGGACTCGGACGGTCGTCCGGTGACCAGCCCGATGGGCACGCAGGCTTTGTGGAAGGTCTATCCGGCGACCGTGCGCCGCTGGATCAACCATCACGGCGGACTGTCGCGCAAGATGATCTATCTGCAAGGCCGCGAGCTCGCCGGCATCATTCCGAGCTGCCAGAGCACACAGCGCGAGGCTCGCTCAGACCGCCGCGACGCGCCCAAGCCGGTGCGCTATGAACGCGCAAACGCCGCCAGCGATCGCCGCTAAGGCCATCGCGGCGTAGCTGCGGGCTGCGAAAGCCTCGAACAGCACGCCGGACAATCCCGTCGACGCGGCCATCGCCGCGCCCAGCACGATTGCGAGATAGCCTTGCGCCGTGGCGCCCTGCCCCGCCGGCGCATGACGCGCGAGAAACGTAATCGCGCCGAGATGCGTCGCGCCAAACGATGCCGCGTGCAGCACCTGCAAGGCGGGCAGCACGACGCCCGGCGGATTGAAGGCCATCGCCGTCCAGCGCAAGGCGCCGCCGGCCGCGCCGATCATCAGCAGCACGCTCGGTGAGACAAACGACGGCAACCGTCCGGACATCGCGAACAGCACGATCTCCGCGATCACGCCGAGCGCCCACAGCGCCGCGATCGCCATGCCGTCGTAGCCGTCACCGTGCCAGGCCAGCGCCGAGAAGCCGTAATAGACGGCATGACTCGCCTGGATCAGCCCTGCCGCCGCCAGCACCGCGATGAATGCCGGATCGCGCAGCAGCGCCTTGCGTGCGCTTGGCTTTTGGCTCGGCGCCGCCGTGCGGCCATCCACCGGCTCGAGCGTCAGAGTGCTTAGCGCCATCGCCGCGGCGCCGGCGAGGATGAGCCAGATCAGATGGCGCGCGGGAATCGTGTCGGCGGCAAAGCCGGCGACGAACGTGCCCGCGATGAAGGCGACCGATCCCCACAGCCGCACCGGCCCATAGGCGCCGCCGCGCGCCGCAAGCCCTTTCAGCGCGTAGGCCTCGACCAGTGGCATGACCGGCGAATAAGCGAGCGAAGCCAGCGTAAAGGTGAGCAGGATCGCCGGCGCGGCGGACGCAAGCCCAACCAGCAGATAGCCGGCGACGCTCGCCCAGCCCGTCACGACAATCGCCTCGCGCAGGGCCCCGCCCCGGTCGGCCGCGCGCGCCGCCACCGGGATCGCCAGCACCCGGACGACCTGGGGCACCGCCAGCACCAAACCGATCATCCCGGCGTCCAGCCCCTTCGCGTTCAGCCACAGCGGGAAAAACGGCAACTGGAAGCCGATCATGGTCGAGGTCGTGGCATAGACCCCTGCCAAGCGTGAGGAAAAGCCGAAGGACATCGCCGCGGGCTCGCTGGCCGAATCACACTGCATGATTGATAAACTGCGCGGTCAGGGATTGCACATGCCGAACGAGCCCCTCACACTTGCCTCGGAGACGGAAGCGCCGAGCGAGGCCGAGTACGAGGCCTTCCACGCCGCGCTGACGGAGACCGCGCGCGGCCGCGCTTTCCTTGCCGAGCACGCGCGCCGCACCCGCAGCGGCGACACCGCCGTGCTGCTCGCCAGCGTGCAGCGCCTGGAAGGC
>DATDMA010000111.1:0-4919 GCA_036519015.1 Pseudolabrys sp.
GTCGTTCCGGGCTCGGCGGCGATCAAGCGCATGGCGGAGGCCGAAGGCATCGCCAAGGTGCTGCAAGATGCCGGCTTTGAATGGCACGACTCCGGCTGCTCGATGTGCGCCGGCGTCAACGGCGACATCGCGAAGCCCGGCGAGCGCTGCGTTTCGACGACAAACCGCAATTTCGAGAATCGCCAAGGCGCCGGGGTGCGCACGCATCTCGCCAGCCCGCTGACCGCGGCGGCCGCGGCCCTCGCGGGCCGTATCGTCGATCATCGCAAAGCGGTGTCCTGACATGGAACCCTTCACCACCCTCAAAGGTGTCGCGGCCTCGCTGCCGCAGGACGACGTCGATGCCGACCAGATCCTGCCGACGCCCTGGCTGCGCGATCCGAAGGCCGATCTTGCCAAGGGCCTCTTTGGTTATCTGCGCCGCGCTCGGGCGGACAAGACAGAGAGCGATTTCGTGCTCGAACAGCCGGCCTTCCGGCAGGCGCGCATTCTCGTGTGCGGCAGCAATTTCGGGTGTGGAAGTTCGCGCGAGCACGCGGTTTGGGCCGTCAAAGCCTTCGGCATCCGCTGCCTGATCGCGGCGAGTTTTGCGGACGTATTCCGCGAGAACTGCTTGCGCAATGGGGTGTTGGCAATCCAATTACCGGCCGACCAGATCGAAGCGCTTCACCGCGAGGTACAAAAGGTCGCGGGTGCCACGCCCTTCGTGGTCGATCTCGCGGAAAAGCGTATCCTCTGTCCGGACGGGCGCGGCCTCGCTTTCGACATCAGCGATCACGAACGCGAGGCCCTGCTGCTCGGACTGGACGACATCGGGTTGACCGAGCGTCACGTCAACGAAATTGAGCAGTGGGAGAACACAAGCCGAAGCAGGCTGCCGTTCCTTCAGGATTTCAGAATCGCGCCGTTCAATACGTCCAACAAGCCATCACAATAATAGCGAGGACACGCCTATGCGTTTGCGTATGATCGCGCTTTGCCTCGGCCTGCTTGCGCTTCATGCGAGCTCGGCATCCGCCGAAGACTATCCGACGAGGCCCATCAGGATCATCGTGCCTTCGGCCGCCGGCGGTGGATTTGACCTGACCGCGCGCATCATTTCGGAAAAGCTGTCGGAGACACTCGGCAAGCCGGTCATCGTCGAAAACCGCACGGGCGCGGGTACGCTCATCGGGACGCAATACGTCACAACGATGCCAGCGGACGGCTACACATTGTTGCTGGGCGGCCTGTCGAACATTGCGCTCAATCCGGGCCTCTACAAAAAGCTGCCCTATGATTCTCTGAAAGATTTCGTTCCAGTCTCGCTCGCGGTCAACTGGTCGTTCACGTTGGTGGCGCGCAAGAACCTGCCGATGAATACGCTGCCCGAGGTGATCGCCTATGCCAAGGCGCATCCGGGCGAACTCACCTATGCCTCGGCTGGAAACGGCACGGGTCAGCATATCGCGATGGCGACGACTGCGACGCTGGCAGGCGTCAAGCTCACGCACATTCCCTATCGCGGTGCCGCGGAGGCGATGCAGGACGTCCTCGCCGGCCGAGACGATCTCTTTTTCGACAATACGGCGAGTTCGCTGTCGCAGGTTCGGGCAGACGCGGTGAAGACCCTTGCGGTCTCATCGGCGCAACGCCAGCCCGTGCTTCCCGACGTTCCGAGCGTGATGGAAACCAAGGTCGCGCCGCTGGACATGGTCACCTGGTTCGGTCTGTTCGCGCGCCGCGGCACGCCGGACGCCGTGATCGCCAAGATACGCGACGCCATGAAGGTGGTTGTGGCGGACCCCAAGGTCATCGCCGTCTTCCAGAAGACCGGCGGGAACGTGATGAATCTGTCGCCCGCGGACACCGAGGCCTTGGTGAAGCGTGACGTCGAGCGCTGGACCAAGCTTCTGCACGAGGCGGGCGTTTCGCTGGACTGATCACCGTCCCTCAATATCCAATTCCACATACACCGGCACGTGGTCTGACGGCTTCTCCCAGGCGCGCACATGGCGGTCGATGCCAGCATCGATCAGCCGGTCGGCCGCCTGCGGCGACAGCAGCAGGTGGTCGATGCGGATGCCGTCGTTCTTCGGGAAAGCGCCGGCCTGATAATCCCAGAATGTATAAAGATCATCGGCATCGCTCACCGCGCGCACCGCGTCGGTAAGCCCGAGATTGATCAGCGTGCGGAATTTCTCGCGCGTGCGCGGCAGGAACAGCGCGTCATTCACCCAGGCCGCGGGGTTGCGCGCATCGGCCGCGGTGGGGATGACGTTGTAGTCGCCGCACAGCACCATCGGCTCTTCCAGCTTCAGCCGGTCGCGTGAGAACGCGGCGAGCCGGTCCATCCAGCCTAGCTTGTAGGAGTACTTCTCCGTGGTGGCCGGATTGCCGTTGGGCAAATAAAGACTGACCACCCGAAGCGCGCCGCCCTTGGTCGAGACGATCGCCTCGAGAAACCGCGCCTGCACGTCGCTCTCGTCGCCGATCAGCCCGGGCGCCACTTCGTCGAACGGGAGCTTGGACAACAGCGCCACGCCGTTAAATGTCTTTTGCCCATGCACGGCCACGTTGTAGCCCATGGCCTCGATAGGCTCGCGCGGGAAGGCCTCGTCCACGCATTTGATTTCCTGGAGGCAGACGATGTCCGGCTGGCGCTCCTTCAGCCAGGCCTGCAGGTGGTCGAGGCGCTGGCGAACCGAATTAACATTCCAGGTGGCGACAGTGAGCATGTGAAAAAGAGGCTCCGGCGGGCCGAATGAGGGAGGGCCGGCTGTATTTACCAGAAGCACAAGGCGCAAGGGGGGATGATACGCTTTTTATGCGCAGGGATATGCATTTGCTTCCGTTTATATGTTAAGACTGTCGCCATGGTGCAGCCCTAATTTGATCAGGCGAAAGCCACAGTGCGGGAAAGGGAGAGTCCGGGAGAGGGCCCAACGCATCCGGACCGACATTGACGATGACCAAGCGAAAGTTGCTTCTTGGGATTTCGGTTCTTGCCTTGATCGGGGTTGGCGTGCTCGCGCGCGGTTATTGGACCACGAACGGGGTTGCGGCGCGCTCGCAGACGCAGGTCGCCCCCGGCGTCCCGGTGGATACGGGTCTCGCACAGCGCAAAAAATTGCCGGTCCAGCTTGACGCTCTCGGCACCGTCACGCCGATTGCCAGCGTCGCCCTCAAGGCGCGGGTCGACACCAACATCGTCGGCGTCCATTTCCGTGATGGCGCCATGGTCAAGCAGGGCGACCTTCTGTTCACGCTCGATTGCCGCCAGATCCAGGCGGACATGAAGCGCTTCCAGGCAGTGATCGACGGCGCGGAGGCGACGCTCAAGCAGGCGCAAAACGACGTCGAGCGTTACACCGAGCTCGCAGCCAAGAACGCGACCCCCATCGTCACGCTCAACAATGCGCAGACCTTGGTCAATGTGTCGCGGGCGACCGCGGAGTCGAACCGTGCGCAGCTCGACAATCTCAAGGTGCAGCTCGACTTCTGCGATATCCGCGCGTCGATCTCCGGCCGCATCAGCATGGCGAATGTGAAGGTCGGCAATTTCGTGCGCCAGGCCGACACCGCGCCCATGGCCACCATCATCCAGACCGCGCCGGTCTATGTCAGCTTCACCGTGCCGCAGAAAAACCTGCCCGACATCCGCCAGGCCATCGCTGCCGAGACGGCGACCGTGCAGGCGACGGTGCCGGGCAGCGAGAAGCACGCCGACGGCGTCGTCTCCATGGTCGAGAACACGGTCGATACCGCGACCGGAATGGCGACGATCCGCGCCACTATGCCCAATAGCGATGAAGTCCTGTGGCCGGGTACGCTGGTGACCGCGCAGATGGTCCTGCGCGTAGAAGAGGCCGTGGCCGTGCCGACGAGCGCCGTTCAGGTCAGCCAGACCGGCAATTTCGTCTTCGTCGTGAAGGACGGCGTCGCCAAGGTCCAGCACGTCAATGTCGAGCGCCAGGTCGGCGGCGAGACGGTCATCGCATCCGGGCTGAGCGGCGGCGAGACCGTGGTGACGGATGGCCAATTGCTGCTGTCGGAAGGAACTCACGTCGCGCCTCATAACGGCAAGACCGCCGTCAATGGGGGCAAGGGGGAAGGTAGCTGACGTATGATCCCGTCGATGGGGAACCGATCGTCGACAAGGTCGTGCGCGGGGCAAATGGGTGGGACGGCCGCGGTTCAGGCCGAACGGATCAGATACTGACGCCATGAATATTTCCGAGCTTTGTATTCGCCGGCCGGTCCTGACGACGCTGCTGACGGCGTCGCTCATCGTGTTCGGCGCTTTCGGTTATCGCCTGCTGCCGGTGGCCGCGCTGCCGGCGGTGGACTTCCCCACCATTCAGATCACCGCCACGTTCCCAGGCGCCAGCCCGGAAACAATGGCGGCCTCGGTCGCGTCTCCGATCGAACGGCAGCTGTCGACCATCGCCGGCATCTCGTCGATGAACTCGTCGTCCTCGCTCGGCTCGACCCAGATCACGATCCAGTTCGACCTCAATCGCAATATCGACGGCGCCGCGCTCGACGTGCAGACCGCACTCGCGGTGGCGCAGCGCCGGCTGCCGATCGAAATGACCACGCCGCCGTCCTTCCGCAAGGTCAATCCGGGCGACTTCCCGGTACTCTATGTGAGCATGCGTTCGGACACGCTGCCGCTCTCGACGGTGGACGAATATGCCGAGACGGTGCTGGCGCCGACGCTGTCGCAACTGCCCGGCGTCGCCCAGGTGCAGGTCTACGGCGCGCAGAAATTCGCGGTCCGCGTCCAGGTCGATCCTGCCGCCGCCGCCGCGCGCAACATCCCGCTCGACGACATCCGCAAGGTCGTCGCCAACGCCAATTCCTCGACGCCGGTCGGCGTCTTGCAGGGGAAACGCGAGGCGGTGACGCTGGTCGCCACCGGCGCCATGGAAAAGGCC
>DATDMA010000112.1:0-2016 GCA_036519015.1 Pseudolabrys sp.
CCTTCCCCGCCTTCACGACGGTGCGCCCGGCGACGATCAGTTCGTCGATGTGGCTGGCCGTCGCGCGGCCCAGTAGCAGCTCGACCGGATCGAGATCGGCGCGCAGCTTCTCGTCGTCGATGCGCGACCAGTCGAGCAGCAGGAGGTCGGCCGGCGCACCGGCGGTCAGGGCGCCGTCGCGCGCCTTGTTCATTACGCTGAGATGGCCGTTGCCGAACGCCATCTGTAGGACGTCGTTGTTGTCGACCTTGACGTCGAATCCGGTGCCCGCCTGCAGCAGGCGCACGACGCGCATTTCGCGCAACGCGTCGTCGTCCTCGTCGAACGCCATAGCGTCGATGCCGAGCGCCACGCGCAGGCCTTTGCCGAGCATGGTTGCGATCGGCGCGACACCGGAATGCAGATGCAAATTGGAGCTGTGGTTGGACGCGACGGTGACCCCGCGCGCGGCCAGCAGCTCGATCTCGTCCGGCCGCGTCCACACGCAATGCGCCAGCGTCAGGCGCGGCGACAGGAAACCGATGGAGTCGAGATATTTGACCACGCCGTCCGGATAGGCCTGGTCGAGCCATTGGCGTTGATAGCGCGTCTCCAAGAGGTGCATGTGGATGCGCCGCCCGGTCCGCTGCGAGGCCTCCGACACGGCCTCAAGCAGTTCCGGCGTGCACCATTGCACGCCGTTCGGCCCATACTGCACCTCGAATTTATCGTGGCCGGCCGCATCGGCGACCGCATCCGCCAGCGCGATATATTCGGCCGGCGTGAGCGGCGCGCGGTTGAACTTGTTCTCGATCTCGGCGCGCGCGCCGGGCGGCAGCGCGGCGAGGATCGGCTCGGACGGCCCGTAGACCAGCGGGTGGCGGTCTTTCATCGACACGGCGAAGCCGACGCGCACGCCGACATCGCGCGCGGCGCGCGCGACCTGCGCGACTTCCGTCGGAAGATCGGTGAAGCCCTGCGCGCGGGTGTAATGCATCATCACCGTGCCGACGCCGCCCAAGGCGCTGCGCGACAGCGAGATGACGGACGCGAGATAGGGATCGACTGAGGGAAACAGCGCCAGATAGTTGAGCCAGGTCTCCAGCGGCTTGCCGGCGGCGCCGACGGAGCTCACGCGCACAGCGCGCCCGTGGTCATGCGCATTGACGAGCGCCGGCATGGCGAGCAGGTCGGCGGCCGGTGCCGTCGACGGCTTCACCGACGCGATCGTCTCGCCGTCGATCGCGATCTCCTGAGACGCCATCACCGGAGCGCGGGCTCCGGTGATGACATAGGCGCAAGACAGTGTCCGCATTCCGCGATTGGACCTTACTGTGAGGCCGCCAAGGTCCGGTCTGCCTGGGGCGGCAGGAAGGACCGGTTGAACACGTCGGCCGGCTTCGGCTTGTTCGTCAGATCATAAGATTGTGCGATGATATCAATCGCCTTGGCCATACGTCCATCGTCGACATCGCCAATGCCCTTGGCGCGCGCCTCCGGCGTATCGATCAGCGTCTTGTAGACATACAGCAGCCGGCGCTTCTCGATGTCCTTGTTGATGAGCGGCTCCTTCTCCGCCAGCAAGGCAATGGCGGCATCGGGATCGGCCATCACCTCCTTGAGGGCGCGGTTGATGGCGCGCACCAGCCCTTTCACCGCTTCGGGGCGATCCTTGGCCAGCTTCTGCGAAACCATCACGCCGTTGGAGTAGAGATCGAGCCCGGAATCGGAGTAATAGAACCAGCGATAGTCCTTGTCCGGGTCCTGCTTCATCGAGACGAGGTTCATATAGCTTGTCGCGGTGAAGGCGGCGATGGCATCGATCTGGCCCTGCGACAGCATCTGCTCTTGAAGAGAGGGCGCGACCTGCATGACGTCGATACTCGACATCGCGATGCCGTTGTTCTTCGCCAGCAGCGGTACCAGCTTGAGCGCGGCGCCGCCCGCCGGCGCGCCGAGCTTGTGGCCGGCGAGATCCTTCACCGCCTTGATCGGACCGGACGTCTTGGTCAGGATGGCAAACGGCGCCTGGCTATA
>DATDMA010000113.1:0-10036 GCA_036519015.1 Pseudolabrys sp.
GTAATAGTCCGTATCGGTGACGTTGAGCACCTGGAAGCGCGCCGTCAGGTTATGCTGCATGACTTTCATGGAATAGCGCGCGCCGATGTCGAGTGTCGCATAGGCGGGCGCGAAGGAGTTGTTGGTGTTGGTCGCCGCGCGATCGCTTTCGTAATGACCGGCGGCGGTGAGCGCGACGCCGCCGAGGAATGCGGGGTGATAGTCGAGCGCGAGGTCGCTCTTCACCTGCGGCACGCCGACCACGAATTTGTCGTCGGTCGCCGGGTTGCCGGTATCCTGCAGTTTCGCATCGATATAGGTCACGCCGCCGAAGACGCTGAGCTCGGGCGTGATCGCACCTTGCGCGAACAGTTCGACGCCGGTGTTCTTTTGCGTGCCGATGACCTGGAAGATGTTCGTCGTCGCGTCGGTGGCGGCGAGCGGGCGGGTCATCTGGAATCCGTCGAGCGTGACCAGAAAATCCTTCGAGAAAGCGTATTTGACGCCCGCTTCGTACTGCGTGTCATGATAGGGCGCCATGTACTCATTGACATTGGCGGTTCCGGCCGGCGCCTGATCGCCTTCCTCCACGCTGTTGGAATACGTGGCGTATAACGTGAGTGGGGTGATCGGCTTATAGATCAAGCTCACCGTTGGGCTCAGCACGCCGTTGACGGAGTCCGAGCTCGTCGTCTGGCCGCCCACATTGTAGCTCCTCGCGTTGAGGAACGTTGAGCTCAGCACGCCTTGAACGGCCCACTGCTCGTTGAAATGCAGCATGTCGCCGACAATGAACGACTGCTCGTTCAATTCGCCTGACTTGTATTCGCCGCCGTTGTTCGGAACCTCCGGCGAGGAAAACGTGACCGGGTTGGCCAAGGTCGACGTGCCGAGCACCTGCGCGATCGAATTGCGATAGCTGTATTGGCCGTTGATGAAGCCGTTCGTCCCGATCGTCACATCGTTCATGAAGCCGAGCACGTCGACATGACCGTTGAGCGAGGCCGTGTTGCTTCCGATGGTGAAATGCGGAACGGCGTTGAAATTCTTGGTGACGGTGAAGTTGCCGTTATTGTCGGTCATCGTGTTGGTGATGCCGAAAAGATTGCGGACGGCGTTCTCGTAGAGCCCGCCAATCTCCATGCTCCACGCATCGTTGAACTGATGCTTGACCTTCACCAGCCCGGTGTCGGTGGTGAGATCGGTTCCGGCGCCGGGCTGGCCGAGGCCGGCCTGTGTCGCATTGGGCGCGGAGGGGAGAACAGTGCTCTTACCGCCGTCGTAGACGATGCTTCCCGGCAGGCCGTAGGCCTGCGTGCGATAGTGGCTGAAGTCCGTTTCGACGACGGTCTTGTCGTCGATATGAAAGTCGAGGGCGGAGCTGAACAGCGTGCGATTTGTGTAGCTTCCGGAGACGTAGCTTTCGCCTTCGCCGTGCACGGCGTTGATGCGGTAGCCGACCGATCCGGCGCGGCCGCCGACATCGGCCTGCTCAGTAAAGACGCTGTTGGAATCGTAGCCTTCGGTAAAGCGGAAGAGCGGCGTATCGGTCGGACGCTTCAGGACGTAGTTGAACACGCCGGCAGGCGTTTCCGGCCCGTAGAGCGAGCCGGCGAGCCCGTTGAGGACTTGGATGCCGGCAAGATTCTCCGTCGGAATGGCGGTCGTGCCGATGACGTTGAGCCCGTCGAGCCGCGTGTTCTGGACGATGCTGCCCTGGAAGCCGCGCGATTGCGGCCGCGATACTTCAAAGCCCTGCTGATCGCGAACTTCCACCGAGGGCAGGAAGTTCAGGACTTCATTTACCGTGTGCGCCTGCTGATTGACGATCAGCTCTTCGGGAACGACGGTGACCGACGCCGGCGTGTTGAGGATCGACTGGGTGCCGAGTGGACCCAGGTTCGCGGTCGGCGTGTTGTAGGTCGGCGTGGCCGCATAGGCCCCCGTATTATTTGCCGGACTGGCGGGCGCGGTGATATCCACCTCAGGCAGTTGAACCGGATTGCTGGCCTGTTGCGCATGCGCCGTGCCGACCGAGAGCGCGGCCAAGCTGACTGCTGCCAAGAGAGTTCCGGTTTTATTTGTTGAACGGGTCATCGGCGCCCCACTTCTGTTGCGCTGACACATGCCTGCGCTCTTGCGTTATTCCTCGGCGGATATAGCGGAAGGAGATTCGGTGCAATCGAGCGCGCTATTGTGCTCACTCACATTCATTTGATTCTTTGATGGGGTGAACGCGCAGGCGCATTCACTCTCCTCGCAAGCGGGGAGAGGTGAGGAGGCTAAACCTCAACCGTCGCGGTGACCGGGACGTGGTCCGACGGGCGCTCGGCGCCGCGGTAATCCTTGGCGATTTTGATCTTTGATACGCGGTCGGCCAAAGCGTCCGAGGTCCAGACGTGATCGAGACGGCGGCCGCGATCGGCGGCGCGCCAATTGTCCATCGCGCGGTAGCTCCACCATGTGTAGAGCTTCTCCGGCTCCGGCGTGAGCACGCGCATGGTGTCGATCCACGCGCCGGCTTCGCGCGCCGCCGTGAGCTTCTCGCATTCGATCGGTGTGTGCGAGACCACCTTGATCATCTGCTTGTGGCTCCAGACGTCGTGCTCGAGCGGCGCCACGTTGAGGTCGCCGACAAGAATGGCGCGCTCGCTCTTGGCGGGCTTGAGGCAGGCATGCGCGCGCATCTCGTCGAGGAACGAGAGCTTGTGCTCGAATTTCGGATTGACCTCAGGGTCCGGTTCGTCGCCGCCGGCTGGCACGTAGAAATTATGCAGCGTGATCGGGTCTTTGAGGCCAGCCCGCTCGCCCAGCACCACCGACATGTGGCGGCAATCGGTCTTGCCGCAGAAATTCTGCGCGTCGAAGCGCTCGAACGGCACGCGCGAGACCACCGCGACGCCGTGGTAGCCCTTCTGCCCGTTGAGCGCGACGTGCTCGTAGCCGAGCCGCTTGAAGCGCTTGAGCGGAAAGGCGTCGTCCGGGCATTTTGTCTCTTGCAGGCAGAGCACGTCCGGCCGCGCGCTCTTGATGAACTTAGCGACCAGGTCGATGCGCAGGCGGACGGAGTTGATGTTCCAGGTGGTGATCTTGAGCGGCATACCACTTAATTAGTGTTTGCCGCGGCCTTTGTCACTGTCATGCGCGGGCTTGTCCCGCGCATCCCGCTTAGGTGGGCAAGGCCGTGCCTTCCTAAGCGAGATGGCCGGGACGAGCCCGGCCATGACAAGAGAGAGGCTGTCCCAACCGGATAAGAATCAGTTCCGGTAGTTCGTGTAATCGATCTTGAACATGCCCGGGTCGGGCTTCTTGCTCGTGTCGAGATTGTACACGGCGACGGTGGTGTCGTAGCCCTGCGGGTCAGTCACCGTCCATTGCTTGAGCTGCATGTCCTTGGCGCTGAACATGATCATCAGCCGGCTGGTGCCGATCAGCGCGGTCTTCTCCTCGACCACCACGGTGATGAACACGTCGTCGGCATAGACCGCGACCAGGTTGGTGTCCTTCATCAGGTCGACTTTGTCGGCCAGGAGGAAGCGCAGCGGCGTCTGCGACAGCGGGTAGACGTCCTGCGTCGCCAGATTGCGGTCGCGCACGACGACGGACTGGCCGTCGGCGATCAGCTCGATCGGGCTCGGGTTGTCATACTCGAAGCGAACTTTGCCCGGCTTGGAGATGTAGAACAGGCCTTTGGTGCGGCTGCCGTCGGGGCCGACCTGGATGAAATTGCCCGACAGGATCTGCACGCTCGACAGGTAATTGTTGACCTTGTCGATGACCGTTTTCTGCTCTGGATTGAGCGCGGTGGTCGAGCCGGGCCGGCCGAGCAAAGCGGCGAAGGGATTGGTGATCGGGTTGGGCGCCTGGACCTGCGCGGACGTCGCTTGCGCGCGGGCGCGCAAAGCCTCCGGCGACACGATCTGAGCGATCGAGCCGGTCGTCATGCGGGCATGGTGTGTCGTGTGCGGCCGCGGACGCGGCATCGGGACGGTCTCGGCCAGAGCGGGCGCTGCGGTCAGGCACGCAAGCACCGCGGCCAATGCCACGGTCCGGCCGTTTCGCGTGTTGGGAAGTCCCGCCATTTCAGTCTCCGCTCAACCCGTCCCATCCGCCCCGCGGCGATATAGGGCTCGGCTGTGGCTATTTCGCGACCCCGAATCATGCGCTGATTCGTATGGAGCGAGGATTAATTGTGATGTTGTCGTCACCGGCCTTGTGCCGGTGACCCCGCTTAGGAGGGCACAGTGCCTGCCTAAGCGGGATGCCCGGCACAAGGCCGGGCATGACAGAAACCCTGCAGCACGACAGCGTCTAGCGCTCGAAATCGCCCTCCTCGGGCACCAGGATCTCGCGTTTGCCGGCATGGTTGGCTTGGCCGACGATGCCTTCCTGCTCCATGCGCTCCATCAAGGTGGCGGCGCGGTTGTAACCGATCTGCAGTCGACGCTGGATGTAAGATGTCGAAGCCTTGCGGTCGCGCTTCACGACGGCGACGGCCTGGCTGTAGAGGTCGCCGCCTTCGGCCATCCCCATACCGGTGGCGTCGAACACCGCGCCGCCCTCGCCTTCAGCTTCCTCTTCAGCGGCGGTCACCTCTTCGAGGTATTCCGGCATGCCCTGCGACTTGAGGTGCCGCACGATCTTCTCGACCTCGTCGTCCGAGACGAAGGGGCCGTGCACGCGGCTGATGCGGCCGCCGCCGGCCATGTAGAGCATGTCGCCCTGGCCGAGGAGCTGTTCGGCACCTTGCTCGCCGAGGATCGTGCGGCTGTCGATCTTCGACGTGACCTGGAAAGAGATACGGGTCGGGAAGTTCGCCTTGATCGTGCCGGTGATGACGTCGACCGAGGGGCGCTGCGTTGCGAGCACGACGTGCAGGCCGGCGGCGCGCGCCATCTGCGCCAGGCGCTGCACCGCCCCTTCGATGTCCTTGCCGGCAACCATCATCAGGTCGGCCATCTCGTCGACGATGACGACGATGTAGGGGAGCGGCTCGAGATCGAGCTCTTCCTTTTCGTAGATCGCCTCGCCGCTATCCTTGTCGTAGCCGGTGTGGACGGTGCGGCTGAGCGACTCGCCCTTGGCCTTGGCTTCGGCGAGGCGCGCATTGTAGCCGTCGATGTTGCGCACGCCGAGCTTCGACATCTTCTTGTAGCGGCCCTCCATCTCGCGCACCGCCCATTTGAGCGCGACCACCGCCTTCTTCGGATCGGTGACGACGGGCGTGAGCAGATGCGGGATGCCGTCATAGACGGACAATTCGAGCATCTTGGGATCGACCATGATCAGGCGGCACTGCTCCGGGCGCAGCCGGTAGAGCAGCGACAGGATCATGGTGTTGATGGCGACCGATTTGCCGGAGCCGGTGGTGCCGGCGATCAAGAGATGCGGCATGCGGGCGAGGTCGACGATCACCGGCTCGCCGCCGATGGTCTTGCCGAGGCAGAGCGCGAGCTTGGCGGAGCTGTCGGTGTAGTCCTTGGTCGAGAGCAGCTCGCGGAAATAGACCTTCTCGCGCGTCGGGTTCGGCAGCTCGATGCCGATGGCGTTGCGGCCGGGGACGACGGCGACGCGTGCCGACACCGCGCTCATCGAGCGGGCGATGTCGTCGGCGAGGCCGATCACGCGCGACGACTTGATGCCGGGCGCAGGCTCGAGCTCGTACAGCGTGACCACCGGGCCGGGGCGGGCATTGATGATCTCGCCGCGCACGCCGAAGTCCTGCAACACGCTTTCCAGCGAAGAGGCGTTGGCCTGGATCGTCTCTTTCGGCATCGACGCGCGTTCGTTCGGGCGCGCCGCGCTCAACAGATTGAGCGATGGCAGCGTATAGCCGTTGCCGCCGGCGCGCTTGGCGGGCTGCTTCGGCGCGGCGGCGGCAGGCCGCTTGCGCGGCGCCGGTGTGGGCGCGGCGGGCGGCGCGTCTTCGTAGTCCTCGCCGGCGTCATCCTCTTCTTCGCCGGCATAACCTTCGGGTTCGGGCGCGGTGCTTGGCGCGGCCACGCGGCCAAGATTCGCGAAGCGCGGCTCCTGGCGTGCGCTTGAGGGCGCTTGTCCAGCGGCGCGCGCGGGCAGCCGCGCATTGCGGCGCAGGACCAGCGCGAGACGTGCCTTCCAGCTCAGAAGCGCATGCACGATCATGCCGAGCCAGGGCGAGGCGCGGTCGGGGCCTTCTTCTTCTTCGTGTTCCTCGTCCGCCGTCTCGTCGTCTTCTTCGGATTCAGCCTCGGCGCGCTGCGGCCAGCGCATGCCGGCGGCGAGCG
Source organism: Pseudolabrys sp. (assembly GCA_036519015.1). GTDB lineage: Bacteria > Pseudomonadota > Alphaproteobacteria > Rhizobiales > Xanthobacteraceae > Pseudolabrys. The sequence goes on from DATDMA010000113.1 coordinate 6,243, forward strand.
CCAAAGTGACGACGGTGGCGCTGCCGTAGACGAGCGCGAGAACAAACAGCGTAACGCCGTGCAGGCCGCCGGCGACCATCGCCGGCAGGCGCAGCAATCCATCACCGGCAACGCCGCCCAATCCGGTCGGCAGCGGCCACGAGCCGATGATCGGCAGCGTCGAGGCGAAGGCCGCGGCGAACAGCGTGGTGAGAATCCACATTGCGCCGCGCCATTTGTCGCCGAGCGGCTTGTGCGACAGCAGCCGCCAGCCGAGCAGCGCTTCCGGCGCCAGCAGCAGCACGGCGGCGAGGCCGAGCAGCTGCATCGCCAGGTCAGAGAAGATCGCGCCGGAATAGCCCAGCAGATTGTTGATCGGCTTCTGCGTCGCGTGGCTGAGCGAGGGATCCTGCACCGACCATGTGGCGAGCGCGATGGCGCCGAGCAGCGCGAGCGTCAGCAGCGCAAGGCCGGCGAGCTCGCGCAGGCGTCGCTTGAGGATGTCGCGGAAATGCTCCGAGAGGAAAGCGACAACGTCGAGGCTGCGGTCCGCCGATGCCATGCGTCTACCGTTCCACGATCATGCGCTAGCCGAGCACGGCGACGAGGCGATGAAGCGCCTCGGCCGTGGCTGCCTTGTCCTGCACCATGGCGACGCGGATGAAATCCGCGCCGGGATTCGAGCCGTCGGTCTGCTCGCGCGCGAGATAGCGCCCGGGGACGACACGCACACCGGCTTCCTGCCAAAGACGTTTGGTCACGATTTCGCTGCCGCCATATTTCGACACATCGAGCCAGAGAAAGAATCCGCCCGCGGGGCGCTCGTAGCCGTAGCGGTCGCCGATGATCTGGTCGGCGAGATCGAATTTTGCGGAATAAAGCTTTCGGTTTTCTTCCACATGCGCCTCGTCGTTATAGGCGGCGATGGCGACGTACTGCGCGGGCGTCGGCACCTGCGGCGCGGCGACGTTGCGCAGTTCCAGATATTGCGTGAGGAAGCGCTTGTCGCCGGCGGCGAAGCCGACGCGTAGGCCAGGCAGGTTCGAGCGCTTCGAAAGCGAATGGAAGATGATGACATTGGCGAAGTCGGGCCCGGAACATTCCAGCATGCCGGGTGGAACCTGCTCGCTGTAGATCTCGCCGTAGCATTCGTCGGCGAACACCAGGAAGCCGTAGCGTTGCGCGAGCGTCGCGAGCCGTTCGAGATAGGCGCTGTCGGCGACGGCGCCTTGCGGGTTCGAAGGCGAGGCGATGTAGAAGGCGACGGTGCGCGCGAGCAATGCGTCGTCGAGCGCGTCGAGATCCGGCAGGAAGCCGCTCTCGCGCCGCGCCGGCAGATAGACCGGCTCGCAGCCGGCGGCGAGCGCACCGGCGGCATAGGCGGCATAGAATGGATTGGGGATCAGCACCGCCGGCTTGCCGGCGCGCGGCGAGACCCAGCGCATCGCGGAGATGGCGGCGAGGAACAGCCCTTCGCGGGTTCCGTTGAGCACCAGCACTTCGTGCTCGGGATCGACCGGACGCGGAAGCGCGTAGCGGCGGGACAGCCAGTCCGCGGCCGCGCGGCGGAACGGCTCGATGCCCTTGTTGGCCGGGTAGCGGCCGAAGTCGTTTAGGTGTGCCGCCAGCGTCGGCCCGACGAAAGGCGGAACCGGATGCTGCGGCTCGCCGACCGAGAGGTTGATGGCGGGCTTGCCGGGCTCGATGCCGGCGATGAGGTCCGTCAGCCGGACGAAGGGCGAGCGCGAGTCGACCGCCGGAGTAGAAGACACTGAAGGCTCTCGTTGGGCGGTCATCATGGACATGCGGTTACGAGGCGGGATCTAGCCCGCGGCAGGGGGTTTAGCCACATTAAATAGGGCGAGGTTAAGACCCGATTAACCATCGGGAACCGAGGCCCGCGGCTGGCTGATTTCCAGGGATTTCCGAGGCGTTCCCGGCCGCGCGCGATGCGCTTCAGACGAATTGATGAGGCCCCAAAATAAGTGAGGCCCCGGTTCTTGCGAACCGGGGCCTCGACGGAAGGGACAGTGCCGGGTTTCCGCCCCTACCGCTAGCTCTTCAAGTCTTTATCCTTGACGCGTGATCTATTCCGAAAACCGGTATCCACTTTTCGGGATCACGCGTTACTGAACGACTTCGCCGTGCAGCGAGAGGTCGAGACCGTCGCGTTCCGCTTCTTCGGTGACGCGCAGCCCGATGGTCATCTTGAGTACGAACAGGATGATCAGCGTGGCGATTGCGTCGTAGATCAGCGTGCCGAGGATGCCGTAGACCTGGATCACGACCTGATAGGCATTACCATCGATCAGGCCGGTACCGAGCGCGTTGATCGCCGTGCGTGCGAACACGCCGGTGAGCAGAGCGCCGATGATGCCGCCGACCGCATGCACGCCAAAGGCATCCAGGCTGTCGTCGTAGCCGAACATATGCTTGAGGCTCGTTGCACCCCAATAGCAGCCCACGCCGGCAGCGGCGCCGATCACGAGCGCACCGGTCGGGTCGACGAAACCCGAGGCCGGAGTGATGGCGACGAGACCGGCGACCGCACCCGAGGTGATGCCGAGGATCGAGGGCTTACCCTTGAGAGCCCATTCCACGAACATCCAGGCGAGCGCCGCAGTGCCGGTGGCGATCTGCGTGACGGCCATCGCCATGCCGGCGTTGGCGTTGGCACCGACAGCCGAGCCGGCGTTGAAGCCGAACCAGCCGACCCACAGCAGCGAGGCGCCGATCATGGTGAGCACGAGGTTGTGCGGCGCCATGTTCTCGACGCCGAGACCTTTGCGCTTGCCGAGCACGAGGGCGGTGCACAGACCCGCGACGCCCGCGTTGATGTGCACCACGGTGCCGCCGGCGTAGTCGAGCACGCCGAGACCGCCGAGCCAGCCGCCGCCCCACACCCAGTGGGCGATTGGCGAGTACACGAACAACGACCAGAGGCCGATGAACCACATCATGGCCGAGAACTTCATGCGGTCAGCGAACGAGCCGCAGATCAGCGCCGGGGTGATGATGGCGAAGGTCATCTGGAAGCACATGTAGACCGATTCAGGGATCGAGGCCGCCAGCGGGCTCACCACGTCGGTACCCATCCCCATCAGCAGGAAGCGGGAACTACCGCCGAGATAGGGGCCACCGTCGGTGAAGGCCCAGCTATAGCCAATGACCATCCACAACACGGTCACAAGGCAGGTGATTGCAAAGCTCTGCATGACCGTGGCCAGCACGTTCTTCTTGCGGACCATGCCGCCGTAGAACAAAGCGAGGCCCGGGATGGTCATCATCAGAACGAGAGCCGTCGAGGTGAGCATCCAGGCGGTGTCGCCCGAATCGGTCTTACATTTGCTCAGGATCGGCGGCTTAGCGGTCGCATCGCAGGCCGGGGGCGGCGCAGGTGCCGCCGCCGGGGCTGGCGCAGCAGCAGGAGGAGCTGCTGCCGGCGTCTGGGCGTACGAAGTGTCGTACGTGCCAATGCTCAGAAACACTCCGAGCAAAATCCCGAGAGCGAGAGCCAGCAACCCCGCACGGGAACTTTTCTTCAACGTCATGGTCTAAACTCCTGTCCGTAATGTTCGCGGTCGGGTTACAGGGCGGCGGCGTCGGTCTCGCCGGTGCGGATGCGCACGGCGTGATCCAGCCCGAAGACGAAGATTTTTCCGTCGCCGATCTGACCGGTCTTGGCAGCTCCGGTGATGGCGCCAACGACCTTGTCGACCTGGTCAGTTGCCACTGCCACTTCCACCTTGATCTTCGGAAGGAAGCTCACCGCATACTCAGCACCGCGATAGATTTCCGTGTGCCCCTTTTGACGC
>DATDMA010000114.1:0-2531 GCA_036519015.1 Pseudolabrys sp.
CCCGGCTCCCCAACACCACCCTCGTCGGTCTCGCCGGCATCAAGGCGGAGACCGCGATAATCTCTTTCGATCTCAATGGGGTAGCGGTATCATCCGGCTCCGCATGCTCGTCCGGCAAGGTGCAGGCCTCGCACGTGCTCGCCGCCATGGGGATGCGACCCGATCTCGCCCGTGGCGCCGTGCGCATCAGCCTGGGCTGGAGTACCACTGAACGTGATCTCGATAATGTGCTGCGCGCTTGGATCAGAGTGGTGTCGTCATTACTTAAGGAGCGTGCCAATGAAGGGCTCGCCGCCTGAATCGGTGACACAAGGGATGCTCGTATCGCGATAGCGAACCGACCATAACCGACAAATCCAACCCGCGGTCCTTGCAACCGTGAGCGGAGGGAAGAATGCCGGCTGTACAAGAGACCGTCGATAGGGTCCGCCTGATCGATGTTGACCAATACAAATACGGGTTCGTCACCGACATCGAATCCGAGAAGGCCCCCAAGGGCCTGTCTGAAGACACGATCCGTTTCATCTCGGCCAAGAAGGACGAGCCTGAATGGATGCTGGCCTGGCGGCTTGAGGCCTACCGCCGCTGGCTGACCATGCGCGAGCCGTCCTGGTCGCGCGTGCACTATCCCAAGATCGACTACCAGGACCTCTATTACTATTCCGCGCCGAAGCGGAAGGCGCTGGCCTCGCTTGACGAGGTCGATCCGCAAATCCTTGAAACCTACGCCAAGCTCGGCATCCCGCTGCGTGAGCAGGAAATGCTCGCCGGCGTCGTGCGTCCCGAGGGCGAGCGGCGCGTCGCGGTGGACGCCGTGTTCGACTCCGTCTCGGTCGCCACCACATTCAAGGAAGAGCTCAAGCGCGCCGGCGTGATCTTCATGCCGATCTCGGAAGCGATCCGCGAGCATCCCGATCTGGTGAAGAAGTACCTCGGCACGGTGGTGCCGACCTCGGACAATTTCTTCGCCACGCTGAACTCGGCGGTGTTCTCCGACGGCTCGTTCGTCTACGTGCCGCCGGGCGTGCGCTGCCCGATGGAGCTGTCGACTTACTTCCGCATCAACGAGGCGAACACCGGCCAGTTCGAGCGCACGCTGATCATCGCCGACAAGGGCGCCTACGTCAGCTATCTCGAAGGCTGCACCGCGCCGATGCGCGACGAGAACCAGCTCCATGCCGCGGTGGTCGAACTGGTCACGCTCGACGACGCCGAGATCAAATATTCGACGGTGCAGAACTGGTACCCCGGCGACGCCGAGGGCAAGGGCGGCATCTTCAACTTCGTCACCAAGCGCGGCGACTGCCGCGGCGCACGTTCGAAGATTTCCTGGACGCAAGTCGAGACCGGCTCGGCCATCACCTGGAAATATCCGAGCTGCATCCTGCGTGGCGACCATTCGCGCGGCGAGTTCTACTCGATCGCCATCTCGAACGGTTATCAGCAGGTCGACAGCGGCACCAAGATGCTGCACCTGGGCAAGAACACGACCAGCCGCATCATCTCCAAGGGCATCGCGGCCGGCAGATCCGACAACACCTATCGTGGCCTTGTCACCGCGCATCGGAAGGCGACCGGCGCACGCAACTTCACCAACTGCGACTCGCTTCTGATCGGCGACAAGTGCGGTGCGCACACGGTGCCCTATATCGAGGCGAAGAATTCCTCCGCCGTCTTCGAGCACGAGGCCACCACCTCGAAGATATCCGAGGACATGCTGTTCTACTGCCAGCAGCGTGGCATGTCGGCGGAAGAGGCGACGGCGCTCGTGGTCAACGGCTTCGTCAAGGACGTGTTGCAGCAGCTGCCGATGGAATTCGCCGTCGAGGCGCAGAAGCTGATCTCGATCAGCTTGGAAGGTTCGGTCGGGTAATGAATTGCCCTCATCCTGAGGAGGCCGCGAAGCGGCCGTCTCGAAGGATGAGGGCGCAATGTCAACGGCCTCGTCCTTCGAGACGCCCCGCCTTTGCCCTCCGGGCTTCGGCGCGGCTCCTCAGGACGAGGGAATAGGTTGGAAAAGAGATCATGTCGTTTCTGGAAATCAAAAACCTGCATGTCGAGGTCGAGGGCAAGCAAATCCTCAACGGCCTGACGTTATCGATCGAGAAGGGTCAGGTCGCGGCCATTATGGGCCCGTACGGCTCGGGCAAGTCGACGCTCGCTTACGTGCTGGCCGGCAAGGACAGCTACAATGTCACCGGCGGCGACGTGCTGCTCGACGGCGAAAGCATCCTTGAGATGAAGCCGGATGAACGCGCGGCCAAGGGCGTGTTCCTTGCCTTCCAGTATCCGGTGGAAGTGCCGGGCGTCGCCACCATGACCTTCCTGCGCACCGCGCTCAACGCCCAGCGCAAGACGCGCGGCGAGGGCGAATTGTCGACGCCGGAATTCATCAAACTGGTGCGCGATACGTCTAACAAGCTCGAGATCAATCAGGACATGCTGCGTCGCGCGGTCAATGTCGGTTTCTCCGGCGGCGAGAAGAAGCGCAACGAAATTCTGCAGATGGCGATCCTGCAGCCGCGGCTCGC
>DATDMA010000115.1:0-2581 GCA_036519015.1 Pseudolabrys sp.
GCAATCGAGCCAGCGGTCGGCCTCCAGCTCATCAAGCGTGCCGCGCTTGGACACGCGCAACATCTGGTCGATCAGCTCGCGCGGGCTCATGGAAAAGCCGACGTGCTGGACGCCGAGGCGTTGGGCCAGAGCGCAGATCACTTCGTGATTGTTGCGGCATTCGCCCGGCGGCTCGACCAGCTTGGGGCCGAGGATGATGTATTGGTGGCCGCCGCCGCGATAGACATCATCATGCTCGAGGAAGGTGGTCGCCGGCAGCACGACATCGGCCATCTTCGCCGTGTCGGTCATGAACTGCTCGTGCACGCAGACGAACAGGTCCTCGCGCGCGAAGCCCTGTTTCACTTTGGTCTGGTCGGGCGCGACCGACACCGGGTTGGTGTTCTGCACGATCATCGCGGTGACCGACGCGCCGCCGTGCAGCGCCTCGCGGTCGCCAGTGAGGATCGCGCCGATGCGCGACTGATCGAGCATGCGCACCGAACGGTCCAACACGTCGAGGCCTTCGATCATCGTCTTGTCGAGGCGGAAGATGTCGGCATTGTTGTGGAAAGCGCCGCCGCCTTCGAGTTGCCAAGCGCCGGTCACCGCCGGCCTGCAGCTCGCGGCATGCATGCTGACCGCGCCGGTGCGCGAGCGCGAGACGCCGTAGCCGAGCCGAAAGTAAGCGCGCTTGCGCTCGCCGATCAGTCTGGCGAAGTCCTCGATCGTCTCGACCGGCGTGCCGGTGATCGCGGAGGCCCATGCCGGATCGCGCGTGCGCAGATGCGCTTCCAATTCGTGCGGCGCGTCGGTGTAACGGTTGAGATAATCCCAATCGGCCTTCCCATCGCGGAACAGGCAATGCATCACCGCGCACGCGAGCGCCGCATCGGTGCCGGGCTTCACCAGCACCGCGAGATCGGCCTGCTCCATGGTGCCGTTCATGTAGATGTCGACGGCGACGATCTTGGCGCCGCGTTCCTTACGCGCGCGCGTCGCGTGCGTCATCACATTGACCTGGGTATTCACAGCGTTGGTGCCCCAGATCACCACGAGGTCCGACTTCGCCATCTCGCGCGGATCGGGTCCGGCGATGCGGCCGACACCGGCGGCAAAACCCGAATAGGCCGGGTTGACGCAGATGGTGGAATGGAAGCCTGAATACTTCTTGGCGTGGCGCAGCCGGTTGATGCCGTCGCGCATCACCAGCCCCATGGTGCCGGCGTAGAAATAAGGCCACACGCTCTCGGCGCCGTGGCGCTGCTCGCTCTTGAGGAAATTCTCGGCGACGAGATCGAGCGCGTCGTCCCAGGAGATCGGTGCGAATTCGCCCGAACCCTTCGGCCCCACGCGCCGCAACGGAGTCATGAGCCGCTGCGCGTGGTGCTCGCGCTCGGCATAGCGGGCGACCTTCGCGCAGATCACGCCGGCGGTGTAGTCGTTGTCCTTGGCGCCGCGCACGCGCCCGATCGTGCGCTCATCGAGCAGTTCGACTTCGAGCGCGCAGGTTGAGGGGCAGTCGTGCGGACAGGCCGAAAAGCCAATCCGCTTTGGGTTGGGGACCCGGACGGTTTGGTTCATGGAGCCAATATAGCTTGTCGTCACCGGGCTTGTCCCGGTGACCCCGCTCAGGAAGGCAAAGCAGTGCCTCCCTAAGCGAGATGGCCGGAACAAGTCCGGCCATGACACCAAGGGCTAAACCCTGCTCTCCACCGGACGCTTCGAGCGGCGCCAGGTTCCACCGACGATCAGCACCAGCGCCGCACCCAAGGCCGCCGCCGCGTATTCGACGGCGTGCGCCGTGTCCGCGCCATAGGTGCTGTTGAGGAAGTTCGCGACCACCGGATCGGTGGCGATCACCTCGCCGACGATCCAGCCGAGCAGCGCCGCGCCCGCCCAGACCAGGATCGGGAACCGGTCGAGCAGCGACATGATCAGCGCCGCGCCCGCCACGATCAGCGGAATGCTGACGGCAAGGCCGATGATCAGCAGCGCCGCATTGCCCTGCGCCGCCGCGGCGATCGCGATCACGTTGTCCAGGCTCATGATGATGTCGGCGACGGCGACAATGCGCACGGCGCGCCAGAGATGGTGAACCGCCTCGGTCTCGTCGTGGTCCGGATCGTCCGGCACCAGGAGCTTCGCGGCAATGTAGAACAGCGCCAGCCCGCCGACGATCTTCAAATAAGGCAGCGTCATCAGCGACGCGACAACGGCGGTAAAAACAATTCGCAGCAGCACGGCGACGCCGGCGCCCAGCACCATGCCCCAGATCCGCTGCCGGGCCGGCAGGCCGCGGCACGCCATGGCGATCACCACCGCGTTGTCGCCGGACAACAGGATGTTGATCCACATGATCTTGGCGAGTGCGAGCCAGAATTCCGCGTGGCCCATGTCGCCCCAGCCGGCGCTCAACATCGCGCCCCACATGGCCGGGTTCAGAATTTCAGCAAAGTTCACGGAGCGCCCCTCCCCGATCTCCGCCCGTCGCGGCGGATTGTCCGGCCCGTCCACCGGACGGGCCCAGGGGCCAATCTATAACGCAGATCGCCGCCCTTGCTAGCGTGTGCGTCTCATAGACGCACGGGGCGGTAGGGGG
>DATDMA010000116.1:0-23674 GCA_036519015.1 Pseudolabrys sp.
CATCGTCAACATCGACGTGACGGTGATCCTGGACGGCTGGCACGGCGATTCCAGCCGCATGTACACGGTTGGCGACATCCCGCGCCGGGCTGAGCGGCTGATCGAGGTCACCCACGAGGCCATGATGCGCGGCATCGCCACGATCCGGCCGGGTTCCACCACCGGCGACATCGGCGCCGCCATCCAGACTTACGTCGAGGCCCAGCACATGAGCGTGGTGCGCGATTTCTGCGGCCATGGCCTCGGGCGCCTGTTCCATGACGAGCCGAACATCGTCCACGTCGGCCGGCCTGGCGAGGGCATCGTGCTCAAGCCCGGCATGTTCTTCACCGTGGAGCCGATGATCAATCTCGGCCGCCCGCACGTGAAGGTGCTGTCCGACGGCTGGACCGCGGTCACGCGCGACCGCTCGCTCTCGGCCCAATTCGAGCACGCCGTCGGCGTCACCGAGGATGGGGTCGAGGTGTTCACCTTCTCGCCGGCCGGCCTCGACAAGCCGCCCTACAAGCGCGCCTAAGCAAGACATCCCCGGGTCACACCGCTCTCGTCGGGCGGCCCGCCCTGCACTACACTCATGGTTGTGCGGGTTGCGGGCGGGCGCGGATCCATGACGGACAAGAGCGAAAAGACGGCACCGGAACTCGGGCTTTCGGAGTCGGCGCCGCATTACCACGGCCATCGGGAGCGCCTGCGCGCGCGGTTCCGCGAGGCCGGAGCCGAGGCGGTGAGCGATTACGAGCTGCTCGAGCTGATACTGTTCCGCGCCATCCCCCAGCGTGACATCAAGCCGCTGGCCAAGGACCTGATCGCCAAGTTCGGCTCCTTTGCCGAAGTGGTGGCGGCGCCGCCGAAGCGGCTGTCGGAGATGAAAGGCCTGGGTGACAGCGCCATCACCGAGCTCAAGATCATCCACGCGGCCGCCGGGCGCCTCGCGCGCGGACAGGTGCAGAAGCGGCCAGTACTGTCGTCGTGGTCGAGCGTGCTCGACTATTGCCGCACCGCCATGGCCTTCGCCGAGAAGGAGCAGTTCCGCCTGCTGTTCCTCGACAAGCGCAATCAGCTCATTGCCGATGAATTGCAGCAGACCGGCACGGTCGATCACACGCCGGTCTATCCGCGCGAGGTGATCAAGCGTGCGCTCGAACTGTCGGCCACCGCAATCATCCTGGTGCACAATCACCCGTCGGGAGACCCCACTCCATCCCGTGCGGACATCCAGATGACGCAGTCGATCATCGAGATCGCCAAACCGCTCGGCATCGCCGTGCACGACCACATCATCTTCGGCAAGGAAGGCCACGCAAGTTTTAAGGGGCTGAAGCTCATCTGATCGTCATTCCGGGGCGCCGCGAAGCGGCGAGCCCGGAATCCATACGCCGCAGCGTTGAGGTTATGGATTCCGGGTTCGCTCGCTAACGCTCGCGCCCCGGAATGACGACGCGACTACTGCTTCACCAGCGTGATCTGGTCGTCACTCTCCGGCAGGCGGCGCCAAGTGACATTGTCGACCTCCTCGAAGCGCCACGGCGTGCCGCGCGGCGGCACCAGCATCAGTTCGCCGCGGTCGAGCCGCCATTGCCCGAAGTTGAGCCGCGCGATCGCCGGATCGCATCCAGGCTTCACCGACAGAGCCAAGGCGTCGCGCAGCGGCGTAGCCGACAGCGCGAGCGCGCAAAGCGTCGTGCCATCGCCGCGCATGATCTTCCAATTGCCGGCGACGTCCTCGGGCGGCTTCGGCGGCGGAGCGGCGGAGGCCGCATTTTGCAGGAACAGCACGCCGACGCCCGGCGTCGGCGCCTCGTAGAGGCCGTCCTCCACTTCGCTGAATTCGACAAGGGTCTTGCCGTCGGCATCGACCAGCCGCAGCAGATCGTTTTCCGGGAATACCCAGCCGGAAACGCCGTTCACCAGCGGAAACAGGCTCCCGCAATTGGCGTCGAACTCGACCTTGAAGCCGACGGCGGTGCGGTCGGTCTTGAAATTCGCTGTGCAGACTTTGTCGCGGTCGGCGTTGGAGAATTCCCAACTCCCGAGCACCGCTTTGGCGGAGTCGCCGATCGCCGGCGGCGTCTGCGCGACGGCAAAAGAGCTGAGACAGACGGCGATGAATGCAACACTCACGCGGATCATCGGAAACCTCTCGCAGGTCATTCCGGGTTCGCGAGCTTTCCCCGCGCCCCGGAATGATAGGGAGAATATCACGGCCCGCAACGTGCGCGCCTACCTCTTCGGCGGGTAGGGCGTTTCCGGCACCGGCGTGAGCGGCGACTTGCCCGAAGCCCAGGCCAGCAGATTGTCGACAACGAGTTGATCCATGGCCGCGCGCGTGGCTTCGCTGGCCGACCCGAGATGCGGGAATAGAACGATGTGATCCATCTCGAGCAGTTCCTTGGGAACGTGCGGCTCCTTCAAGAACACATCGAGGCCGGCGGAATGGATCGTGCGATCCTTCAGCGCCTTGATCAAAGCCTGCTCGTCCACCACCGTGCCGCGCGCCATGTTGATGAGGATGCCGTTCGGTCCCAATGCCTCCAGCACCTCGGCATTGATCATGTTGCGCGTCGTGGCGCCGCCCGGCACGATCACCATCAGCGTGTCGACGTCGCGCGCCATGTCGACGAGCTTAGGATAATACTTGTAGGTCACGCCGGCCTGCGGGTTGCGGCTGTGATAGACGACCGGCACGCCGAAGGCCTCAAGCCGGCGCGCGATGGCCTTGCCGATGCGGCCCATGCCGACAATACCGACCGTGCGATTGCGCAGCGTCGCCTTGCTCAGCGGATAATGCTTCTCCGGCCATTTGCCGGCGCGCACATAGCGGTCGGCCTGCGGGAATTCGCGCACCGTGCAGAGCAGGAGGCCGAGGGCGGTGTCCGCCACTTCCTCGTTCAGCACCTCGGGTGTGTTGGTGACGACGATGCCGTGCTCGCCCGCCCATTTGGCGTCGATGTGGTCATAGCCGACGCCGAAGCTCGAGATCTGTTCGAGCTTGGGAAAGCGCTGCATGAAGGCGGCGTCGATCTTGTCCGCGGTATAGGCCACCGCGAGCGCGCGCACCTTGTCGGCAAGCGACTTGATGAGGGCGTCCCTGTCCGGCGCCTCGAAGAGAACGTGGACGTTAGCCTTGTCTTTCAAACCGCCGACGATTACCGGCTTCTTGCTTCCGACCAACAGCACGTCCGGCTTTTCGCCAGCCATCATCTCACTCCTTCACACCATGAACGTGACCGGCGCTTCCATCAGCGCCTTGAACGCCGCGAGCAATTCGGCGCCGAGTGCCCCGTCCACCACGCGGTGGTCGCATGACAATGTGACCGACATCTGGCTGACAAACTTGACGCCGCCGTCGTCGGTCTCGACCGGAGCGCGGCGTGAGGCGCCGACCGCCAAAATGGTCGCATGCGGCGGGTTGATGATGGCCGAGAACTCGCGCACGCCGTACATGCCGAGGTTGGAGATGGCGCTGGCGCCGCCCTGGTAGTCGTTCGGCTTGAGCTTCTTGGCGCGGGCACGCTCGGCGAGATCGCGCATCTCGGCCGAAATCGCGGTGAGCGATTTGATATCGGCGTTGCGGATGACCGGCGTGATCAGGCCGCCGTTGAGCGCCACCGCGACGCCGATGTCCGAGTGTGTGAAGCGCAAGGTGCGATCCTCGGCCCAGACCGCATTAGCGGCGGGGACGCGCTGCAGGGCCACCGCCCAGGCCTTGATGACGAAGTCGTTGAGCGAGAGCTTGAATGCAAGCTGGCCGTCGGCGCCTTTGGGAGCCGAGGCATTGGCCTCTTCGCGCATCGCCATCAGCCGGCCGATGTCGATATCGGCGGTAAGATAGAAATGCGGGATCGTCTGCTTGGCCTCGATGAGCCGCGTGGCGATGGTGCGGCGCATGGAGTCGAGCGGCACTTCCTCGTAGGCGATGCCCTCGAACAGCGCCTTGACCTGCGCGGCGCTGGCGCCGGTCGCCATCGCGGGGCCGCGCGCGGGCGCGGCGCGTTCCACGTCGCTGGCGACGATGCGGCCGCGCGGGCCGGAGCCGCTGATGCGCAGGAGATCGATGCCGCGCTCACCGGCGAGCCGGCGCGCCAGCGGCGTCGTAAAGACTCCGCCTGACGTCTTGGCGGACCCGAAATTGCGCTCGGGCGTGCGCACCTCATGCCAAGGGTCCATTGGACCTGCAGGCTTCCAGGTCTGCTGCGGCGAGGCTTGCGCGGCCGGCGCAGGCGCGGCGGCTTTCGGTGCCGGTGCGGGTGCTGCAGCGGCCGACGCCGGTGTCGGCGATGCGCCCGCAGCGCCCGCGATCACTGCGACCACGGCACCCACTTTCGCGACCTCGCCGACGTTGAAGCGAATCTCGCTCAGCGTTCCGGCGCTCGTCGCCGGCACTTCCATCGAGGTCTTGTCGGTCTCGATCTCGAACAGGTTGTCGCCGGGCTTCACCGCCTCGCCGGCCGACTTGAACCATTTCGTTATCTTGCCTTCGGCGACCGTCTCGCCGAGCTGCGGCATCAGAACGTCCACGCGCGTCTCCTCAATTTCCTGCTGCCGTTACCAGCTCACCGACACGTATTGCGTCTCGAGGAACTCCTTCATGCCTTCCTGCGCGCCCTCGCGGCCGAGACCCGATTGCTTGGTACCGCCGAACGGCGCCGCGGGGTCGGAGACGAGGCCGCGATTGAGGCCGATCATGCCGAAGTCGAGCTTCTCGGACACGCGCAGGCCGCGCGTAAGGTCCTTGGTGTAGAGGTAAGCGACCAGGCCATATTCGGTGGCGTTGGCGCGCTTGATGGCTTCGTCCTCGGACTTGAAAGTCTGGATCGAGGCGACCGGCCCAAAGATCTCCTCGCTCAGCATCTTGGCTGTGTCCGGCACATTGGTGAGCACGGTGGCCGGATAGAAATAGCCGGGGCCCGCCGGCAGCTTGCCGCCGGTCAAGACCTTGGCGCCCTTAGACACGGCGTCATCGACCAACTCGATCACCTTGTCGCGGCCTTCGGCGTTGACCAGAGGCCCAAGCGCCACGCCCTCGTCGAGACCGTTGCCCATCTTGAGCCCGTTCATCTTGGCGGTGAGCTTCTTGGCGAACTCGTCATGCACCTTCTCGTGCACATAGAACCGGTTCGCCGCGGTGCAGGCTTCGCCCATGTTGCGCATTTTCGCAATCATGGCGCCTTCGATCGCGGCGTCGATGTCGGCGTCCTCGAACACAATGAAGGGCGCGTTGCCGCCGAGCTCCATTGCCGGCTTGACGATGTTGTCGGCAGCCTCGTGCAGCAGCTTGCGGCCGACTTCGGTCGAGCCGGTGAAGGACACCACACGCACGCGCGGATCGTGCAGCATTGCGCTGACGACTTTGCCCGACGAGCGCGAGGGAATGACGTTGACCACGCCGGCGGGAACGCCGGCCTCTTCCAGCGCCGGCATCAGCGCCAGCATGGTGAGCGGCGTATCGGACGCGGGCTTGAGGACGACCGGGCAACCGGCGGCAAGCGCCGGGCCGATCTTGCGCGTCGCCATGGCGGCGGGGAAATTCCACGGCGTCACCAGCACGGCAATGCCGGCCGGCTTGTGCTGGGCGACGATGCGAGCGCCTGAGGCCGGCGCCATCGATATCTGACCGATGTTGCGCACGGCTTCTTCGGCGTACCAGCGGAAGAACTCCGCCGAATAGGCTACTTCGCCGCGCGAGTCGGTCAGCGCCTTGCCGTTTTCGAGCGTGATGAGTTTCGCGAAGCGCTCGGCGTCGCGCATGATCAGCTCATAGGCCTTGCGCAGGATCTCCGCGCGCTCGCGCGGCTTGCGACCGGCCCAGCCTTCGAAGGCGGCTTGCGCGGCATCGACCGCGGCGATGGCGTCATCGACGGTCGCGCTCGCCACCGAGGCGATGGTTTTCTCGGTCGCCGGATCGACCACGTCGAAGCGACCACCGGCGGAGGCTTTGCGCCATTTGCCGCCGATCCACAGATCCGTCGGCACATTGGCGAGAAGGTTTTCGTACATGGTGTTTCCTTTTACCTCGCGTCTTAGGCGCGGCGCAGCGCACCCGAAGTCGGGTATACCCGACTTCGGGCTACCCTTTTAGAAGCCGCAAGTCGGATATATCCGACTTGCGATGCGGTGCGCTGCAGACCCGGGACCCCGGTTTACTTTCTTCTTGCAAGCTGGGTCCCGGATCAGCGGTGCATCGCTGGCGCGCTGCACCGCGTCCGGGACACGAAGCTCAACTCCCCAAGCTCCGCCTCACCGTCTCGACGATGCGGGCCGGCGTCGGCAGCACGATGTCTTCGAGGATATCGGCGGCCGGCAACGGAATATGCGGCGTGGTTATACGCACCGGAGGGCCATCGAGATCGTAGAAGGCCTCGTCGGCGACGATCGACACGATCTCCGCACCCCAGCCGCACAGCCGCGGGTTTTCCTCCACGGTGAACAGCCGATGGGTCTTCGCGACCGAACCGAGGATGGTCTGCGTGTCGAGCGGCACCAGCGAGCGCACGTCGACGACTTCGCAGTCAATGCCGTGCTCGGCCTTCAGCGTCTCGGCCGCGGCCAGCGCACGCGGCACCATCAGCGCCAGCGCGATGATGGTCGCATCCTTGCCGGGCCGCACGATCTTGGCGGTGCCGAGGGTGTCGAGGATCTCGCCGTCCGGCACCTCGCCCTTGGTAGCGTAGAGCGACTTGTGCTCGAGAAAGATCACCGGATCGGGATCGCGCACCGCCGCCGCCAGCAGGCCGATGACATCGAGCGGCGTTGAAGGCGCCACCACCTTCAGGCCCGGGATCATCATGCACCAGTTCTCGACGCTCTGGCTGTGCTGCGCGCCGAAGCGCGAGCCCGCGCCGTTGCCGGTGCGCACGACCAGCGGACACTTCGTCTGGCCGTTGGACATATAGCGGCTCTTCGGGAACTCGTTGGCGATGTAGTCGAAGCACACCGCAAAGAAGTCCGAGAACATGATCTCGGCGATGGGCTTGAGGCCCGTCATCGCCGCGCCCATGGCCGCGCCAAGGATCGCCTGCTCGGAGATTGGCGTGTCGCGCACGCGTAACGGCCCGAACTGCTCGTAGAGACCGACCGTCGCCTTGAACACGCCGCCGGCCTTGGCGACGTCCTCGCCGAGGAAGACCACGTCGTTGTCGCGCGCCATCTCCTGCGCGATGCCGCGGATAACCGCGTCGCGATAGCTTATTTCGGCCATGTCAGTTTCTCCACGCCCAGCCGCCATCGGCGTAGACATCGGTGGTGAGAATATCGAGCGGCGGATGCGGCGCGGCCTTGCAGGCCTCGGTGGCGTCGTCCACTTCTTTCATCACGCTGGCGTCGATGTCCGCGATGGTCGCATCGCTCACGCCGAATTGCTTCAGCCGTTCACGGTAAATCTTGATTGGATCGCGTTCCTTCCACTTTTCCAGTTCGCCCTCGGGGCGATACTTGGCCGGGTCGGCACGCGAATGCCCACTGTGGCGGTAGGTCATGCACTCGATCAGCGAGGGCCCTTCGCCCGCCCGCGCCTTGACGAAGGCCTTCTGCGCGGTGCGATAGACTTCGTCGGCGTCGTTACCGTCGATCACGATGCGCGGCAGGCCATAAGCCGAGGCGCGGTCGGCGGCCGGATGCTCAACGGCGGTGACGTCGCCGATCGGCGTGTATTCCATGTAGAGATTGTTTTCGCAGACGAACACGACCGGCAGTTTCCAGACTGCGGCGAAGTTCAGCGCCTCGTGGAACGCGCCGATATTGGTGGTGCCGTCGCCGAAGAAGCAGACCGAAACATCCTTGTCGCCTTTGTACTGGGCGCGCCAGGCGGCGCCGCAGGCGATCGGCAAATGCGCGCCGATGATGGCATAGGAGCCCATCACGCCGTGCTCCTCCGAGGTGAGGTGCATGGAGCCGCCCTTGCCGCGCATCAGGCCGTTGTCGCGCTGCATCAGCTCGCCCAACACCTTCTCCACCGGAACGCCCCGCGCCAGGGTGTGGGCATGACCGCGATAGGTGCAGAAACTGAGATCGCCTTTCTGCATGGCTTCGCCGAAGCCAGCGGCAATCGCCTCCTGCCCCAGCGAGAGGTGGCTGGTGCCCTTCACAAGGTTCTGCAGGAAAAGGTCGAAGGCGCGCTGTTCCGCCTCCCGCAGGCGCACCTGCGAGCGGTAAAGCGCGAGGCGCTTTTTCTCGCCAATGTCGTCATTCAATCCGGAGCCGGCCGGGCTGGGCGCCCGATCCTTGATCGTGGCCATGAACATTCCTCGAAAGGGTCTAATTCTGCTTTTCGGGGCCGGAACTTAGCCCCTCTGATTGAGGTCTCGCAACACTCATTCCAGCAGCCCCTCTACCACACCTTCGCTGGTCGTGCTCTTGCCCAACCGGCGCTCGCGGTAAAGCAGATAGAGCCCGGAGGCGATCACGACGGCCGCGCCCACCATGGTCCACCTGTTGGGCACGTGGTCGAACACTACATAGCCCAAAATCACGACCCAGATGAGCTGGGTATAGATGAAGGGGGACAGCACCGAGGCCGGCGCGAGCTTGTGCCCGGCGATGAGGCAGTAGTGCCCGGAACTGCCCAAGGCGCCGATCGCGATCAGCATCAGCCAGGTGACCCAGCTTCCCGGCGGGTGCCAGATGAACGGGATCACCAGCAGCATCACCAGCGCACCGACCAGGTTCGAATAGAGCAGCGAGGTCTGATTGGAATCGGTGCGCGATACGATGCGGGTGATAACGGCGTAGAAACCATAGGCAATGGTGGCGACGAGCGAGAACAGAGCTGCCGGATGCATGCCGCCGAGGCCGGGCCGCGTGATCAGGAGCACGCCGCCGAAGCCGACGGCGATCGCGCACCACCGCCGCCAGCCCAGCCATTCCCCCAGCATTGGGCCGGACACGATGGCGACGATGAAGGGAAAGGTGAAGATGATCGACAGAACTTCATCCAGTTGCAGCCAGCGCAGCGCCAGGAAGTTGCCCGCCGTGGCGACAATCAACAGCAGCGAGCGGATGACCTGCAATGCGGGACGCTTGGTGCGCAGGAGGCGAGGCTGCGTGACCGGATTGGACACGACGGCCGTGAGCAGGAAGGCGAAGGTGTAGCGCGCCCAGACGATCTCCAGCGAATCCATCTGGGCGTTGAGGTATTTCGCCGTCGTGTCGAGGCAGGCGAACTGCGCCACGGCGGCGCACATCAGGCCGATGCCGACGAGGCGTTGCCGGCGCTGGATGCTGATGTCGGTCAATAGGTCGCCCGTCCGCCCGAAATGTCGAACACCGCGCCGGTCGTGAACGAGCATTCGGCCGAGGCGCAGAAGGCGGCCAGCGCCGCGATCTCGTCCACGGTCACAAACCGGTTGCGCGGAATTTTCGACAACATGAAATCGATGTGCTGCTGAGTCATCTGGTCGAAGATCGCCGTCCGCGCCGCCGCCGGCGTCAGGCAATTAACCGAGATGTCGTAGGACGCGAGCTCCTTGCCGAGCGACTTGGTCAGCGCGATCACGCCCGCCTTCGAGGCGGAATAGGCCGGCGCATTCGGGTTGCCCTCCTTGCCGGCGATGGAGGCGATGTTGACGATGCGCCCGTAGTTCTGCGCGATCATCACCGGCGCAACGGCGCGGCAGCAATGGAACGGGCCGTCGAGATTGACCGACAAAACGTCGCGCCAGGCATCGAGCGGGTATTCCCAGGTCTTCACGTTCGGCCCGGAGATGCCGGCATTGTTCACGAGGATATCGATTTGGCCGAAATCCGCGAGCGTGGCCTCACGGGCGGCTTCGACATCGCTGTAATCCGTGACATCGACTGCAACGACGACAACACGGCCACGGGCCCTCAACTCCTGCGCGGTCTTTTGGGCCAGCACGAGATCGCGGTCCCAGATCGCCACCGCCGCGCCGGAGTCGAGGAAGCGCTCGACGATGGCGCGGCCGATTCCTTGCGCGCCGCCAGTGACAACCGCATGACGGCCACCGAGATCGATCGTGTTGGCCATTCGAAATCCTCCCGCAGACGGGCCGGCCACCTTCTGATGCGGTGTGGAGCGCGCCTGCCGCAACGATATACCGGGTTTGGAAAACAAGCAGCCGTTTCACCAAATGCAGCCATCCGCCCCACCATCATCTATGATGCCTTGTTCGCGTGGCTGCGCTTTGCCGCCGACGAACGGCACAACTGGCCGGCCAAAGCGGCATGAGGACGCATGACCACGACTGAAACAGCGGCCCGGCCCAGCTTCGGCGAGGCGTTCAAGACCTGGCTGAAGATCGGGTGCATTAATTTTGGCGGGCCGGCAGGGCAGATCGCCTTGATGCATCGCGTCGTCGTCGACGAAAAGAAGTGGGTCGACGAGGCCCGCTTCCTGCACGCGCTTAATTTCTGCATGCTGCTTCCGGGCCCGGAGGCGCAGAAGCTCGCGACCTACCTCGGCTGGCTGCTGCATGGCGTGCGCGGCGGCCTGGCCGCCGGCATCCTGTTCATCCTGCCGGGCGCCTTCGTCATGATAGGCCTGAGCCTGCTCTATGCGCTCGGACGCGGCGTCTCCGCCGTGGACGGCGCACTGTTCGGCATCAAAGCCGCGGTGCTGGTGATCGTTGTCGAGGCGCTCATCCGCATCGGCAAGCGCGCGCTGAAAACCGCCGTGCTGCTCGGGCTGGCGGCGGCGGCCTTCGTCGGCATCTTCTTTCTGGCGCTGCCGTTTCCGCTGATCGTGGCGGTGGCCGCGCTCATCGGCTATGTCGTCGCGCGCGGGTCGCCGGAGCAACTCGGCTTGACCGAGATGACTGAAAGCGTGCCGCCGCCGGCGAAAGGCCGATGGCGCCAGTTCGCCGTCGCATCGGTGATCGGCTTGATCGCGTGGTGGACGCCGGTGGCGCTCGCCGCGCTCGTCCTCGGCCCGCATCATGTCCTCATCAGCATCGGTGTGTTTTTCTCAAAGCTTTCGGTGGTGAGCTTTGGCGGCGCCTACGCGCTGCTCGCCTACATGGCGCAGCAGGCAGTAGAAACCTACGGATGGATGACCGCGCCCGAGATGGTGGATGGACTCGGCCTCGCCGAGACCACGCCAGGCCCGCTCATCCTGGTCACGCAGTTCGTCGGCTTCCTCGCCGCATTCCGCAATGCCGCCCCCTTCTCGCCGATCATTGCCGGCCTGCTTGGCGCTGCCATGACGACCTGGGTGACATTCGTGCCGTCCATGCTGTGGATTTTCGCCGGCGCTCCGTTCGTCGAACGGCTGCGTGCGAACCGTCAGCTTTCAGGCGCGCTAGCTGCGATCACGGCCGCGGTGGTTGGCGTGATCCTCAATCTGTCGGTCTGGTTCGCGCTGCACGTGCTGTTCGGCACCGTGACCGAAAGGCATGCGGGTCCGCTGCGCTGGTACAGCTTCGATCCGAACGCGCTCGATACGCATGCCGCCGTGCTTGCTGTGACGGCGGCGCTGCTGGCGTTCCGCTTTCACCGCAGCCTGATCGAAGTCGTCGTCGTGATGGCCCTGCTCGGAGTCGTTACCCAATACTCTTTTTAAAGCGCATGATCTTGTCCGAAAACCGGTACCCACCCCCGATCAAGTCGGGGGCAGGCTTTTTCGGGATCATGCGCGTTAACGCTCGCGCTTGATCGCGCTTTCGTGCCAGTGGCGCAGCGCGAGATAGGACAACGCCGAGAGCACAAAGAAGATCGCCACGCCCGCGAGCGACAACAATAACAGCGCGGCGAACATGCGCGGAATATTCAGGCGATAGCCTGATTCAGCGATGCGATAGGCCAACCCCGAGCCGGCGCCGGCGGAACCCGCCGCGATCTCGGCAACCACGGCGCCGATCAGCGATAGGCCGCCGGCGATGCGCAGGCCCGCGAGCATTTGCGGCAGCGCGGCTGGCAGCTTGAGGCGCCACAGCACCTGCCAGCGCGACGCTTTGTACAATTCGAATAGCGCCAGCAGATTATGATCGACCGAATTGAGGCCGAGCGTGGTGTTGGCGAGCACCGGGAAGAAGGCGACGATCCAGGCGCAGGCGAGCACCGCCAAAGGCTGCGGCAGATAGATCAGCAGCAGCGGCGCGACGGCGACGACCGGCGTCACCTGCAAAATGACCGCGTAAGGATAGAACGAATATTCGACCAGCCGCCATTGACTGAAGGCGACCGCCAGCACGATGCCGCCGACCGCGGCCAGCACGAAGCCCTCGAAGGTGATGCTGAGCGTCACCAGCAGCGAATTCCAGAGCAGGCTGCCGTCGGTGATCAGCGTTGACAACACGAGGCCCGGCGCGGGGAGCACATAAGGTGGGATCGCGAACACGCGGACGACAATGTCCCAGCACGCGGCGACGAGCGCGAGCACGATGATCGGCAGGACGATGCGGAGGGTGCGCGCGCTCATGCCGCGCCTCCCATCGCGCTGACCAGCGCCTCAGACACGCGCCGGCACTGCGCGGCATATTCGGGCGAGGTGCGGAAGCTCTCGTCGCGCGGATAAGGCGCATCGATGGTGATCTCGGCAAACACGCGGCCAGGCCGCGGCGTCATCACCACGATGCGCTGCGAGAGAAAGACCGACTCGAACACCGAATGCGTGACGAAGATCACCGTGCGCCGCATCTCCTGCCAAACGGTGAGGAGGTCGTTGTTGAGCTTGAAGCGGGTGATCTCGTCGAGCGCGGCGAAAGGCTCGTCCATCAACAAAAGGCGCGGCTCGGTGGCGAGCGCACGCGCGATCGAGGCACGCATCTTCATGCCGCCAGAGAGTTCGCGCGGATAGGCCTGCGCGAAATCGGCGAGCCCCACGCGCGCGAGCGCCTGGCGCACGGCGGCATCCGAGCGAGCACCGTCGGCATGAGCGAGATCGAGCGGCAGCCGCACATTGCCGGCAACTGTGGCCCAAGGCATCAGCGTCGGCTCCTGGAACACGAAGCCGATGTCGCCGGGACCCGCGCTCTCCCCGGCCGACCATTCAACCATGCCGGTTGAGGCCGTGCTCAAGCCGGCGATGATGCGCAGCGCAGTCGATTTGCCGCAACCGGACGGCCCGAGCAGTGACACGAACTCGCCGTCGCGCACGTCGAGGTCGAACCTGTCGAGCGCGGTCGTACCGCTCTCGAACGTCTTGCCGACGTTGCGGAGGGAGACGATCGCTTTGTTGTCGGAAGGAGGCTGCGCCATTTGCTCCGTCATGCCCGGCCTTGCGCCGGGCATCCACGTCTTGCTGAGGCATCAAGGTAAAGGCGTGGATGGCCGGGACAAGCCCGGCCATAACGAAAATTACTTCGGCCGCAAATCCACCCCGACGCCCTTGTTGACGAATTGCAGCGTGTAGGCGCGCTTGTAATCGAGTCCGGCCTTCACCACGCCGGCGTGCACCATCTTGTCGAAGAAGCTTTTCATGTGCGCGTCGGTCATGGCGCCGATGCCGAGCCTCACGGTGTCACCGGAATCGACGATGCCGTATTCCTTCATCTTGGCGATGGAATAGGCGAGTAGTGCATCGGTCATTTCCGGGTTCTGCTGCTTGATCAGCGCATTGCCCGGCCGGCTGTCGCCGTAAATGTAGTGATACCAGCCGATGGCCGAGGCATCGACGAAGCGCTGCACAAGATCGGGCTGCTTCTCGACCAGATCGCGGCGGGTCTCGATCAGCGTCGAGTAGCTGTTGAAGCCGTAATCGGCGAGCAGGAACACCTTCGGCTTGAAGCCGCCCTGTTGCTCGATGGCGAAGGGCTCGGAGGTGACATATCCCTGCATCGCCGAATTCTTGTCGACGAGGAACGGCTGCGCATTGAAGGTGTAGGGCTTCACCTGTGAGTCATTGAAACCGAAGTCGGCTTTCAGCCACAGGAATAAGCCGGTCATGGATTCCTTGGACAGGAACAGCGTCAGCTTCTTCAGATCTTCGAGCTTTTCCGCGGTGCCCGGATGCGCGATCAACACCTGCGGGTCCTTCTGGAAGCTCGCTGCCACCGCGACGGTGGGGATGTTCTGCTCGACCGCGTCGAAGGACTGGAGCGTGTTGGCGCTCATGTAGAAGTCGATCTTGCCGACGGGGAGCAGGATGCGGTTGTTCACGTTCGGCCCGCCCGGGACGATGGTCACGTCCAGCCCGTATTTCTTGTAGGTGCCGTCGGCGAGCGCCTGATAGTAGCCGCCCTGCTCCGGCTCGGCGACCCAATTGGTCGCGAAGCGCACCTTGTCGAGTTGCTGGGCCTGCGCGGCGCCAAGCGCCGCGGCGAGAATAGATAGCGAAAAAGCGACCGTCTTCATTGCTTCACTCTGTCATCGTCTCACTCTGTCATCGCCGACCGGCGAAGGCCATCCCTTACCATAACGGAAGGACTGGACTTTCCGAAGACCCGCCCGAAGTCCCCTTCCAGCGGGTCACCGATCCGACACGCAACCGTTTTACATCATTCCAACTTGCGGCACCGGTGCGCCGATGGTGTGATAAAGGCGGGTAGCCTCGCATCGCCGTGCGGGACTGGGGCGAGTTAGCGATCATGCGCGAGCAATATTTCTGGCGGCGATCTCCTGCGTCTAGCGAGCGGCGAACAATGCCGCCGCGACGTCTGGCCTGCCTGCTTTTTCCGTTGCTTGTTCTGTTGGACCCCACGTCTGCGCGCGCCGCCGGCGGCGCCTACGTCGTCGACGACGCCGAGATCGCCAAGCCTGGCGACTGCAAGGTCGAATCCTGGGTAGCGCTCGCCAGCAATCATGACCTGCAGGCGATCACCCAGCCCTCCTGCGTGGTGAAACTTGGGATTCCCGTGGAGCTGACCGGCAGCTTTGCCCGCGTGCGCAGCGAGGGTGTCTGGCAGACCCAGGTAGGCCCCAAGGTAAAGATCAATATCCTGCCGGTCGAAACCGGAAAAGTTGGCATCGGCATAGTTGACCAGGCGGCCTGGGACGGCGCCACCGGACAATACATTTTCAACATGCTCTATGTGCCGCTCACGTTCCAACTGAGCGACAATTTTCGCATCAACCTCAACGTGGGCTGGCAAAGTGACGGCGTGAACCGCGTGGACGATGTTTATTGGGGCGGCGGCTTCGAGTGGAATTTTGTGAAACCCCTCACCCTGATCGGCGAAGTGTTCGGATTGGCCGGGCCGCCTGTCGATCCAATCGGCGTCACCGAGCCGCGCGCGCAACTCGGCCTGCGTGTCACTCCGAAGGATAACTTCGATATCGACCTCATCTATGGACGCAATGTCGGCGGCGAGAACGCGAACTGGCTCACGCTCGGGCTGAATGTGCGATTCTAGCGCCATGTTTCCTGCACGCGCGCGTGCTCAACGCACCGCGCCAATACTCATCGCCAGCACGCGGGCGACGTGCAGCGCCGCGCGATCGGCGCCGTCGTGGATCTGATGCCGGCATGAGGTGCCGTCAGCGACGATCAACGCGTCGTCCGCCGCCTTGCGCACCGCCGGCAAGAGCGACAGCTCGCCCATCTTGAGCGAGACGTCGATCGTCGCAGAGTCGTAGCCGAAGCTGCCGGCCATACCGCAGCAGCTTGACTCCACCGTCTCGACCGCAAGCTCGGGCACCAGCTTCAGCACGCTTTCGACCGCGCCCATGGCGGCGAAAGCCTTCTGATGGCAATGGCCGTGCAGCAGCGCCTTCTTCGGCAGGGGTCCAAGCGGAAGATCGAGCGTCCCGGCTTTCTGCTCGCGCGCGAGGAATTCCTCGAGCAGCAGCGAATTCGCGGCCAGTGCATCCACAGCTTCGCCTTTGAGCAGAGCCGGCAGCTCGTCGCGGAACGAGAGCAGGCAGCTCGGCTCGAGGCCGACCACCGGAATGCCGCGCGACACATAGGGCGCGAGCGCATCGAGCGTGCGCTGCATCTCGCGCCTGGCCTCATCGACGAGCCCCACCGAGAGGAACGTGCGGCCGCAACAGAGCGGCCGCGCGTCCCCATCCTGCGGGAGCGCCGCGTGCACGCGATAGCCGCCGGCGACCAACACGCTCATCGCGGCTTCGAGATTCTCACGCTCGAAATAGCGGTTGAAAGTATCGCCGAACAGCACGACCGCGCGTGTCGGCGTCTGGTCGCTGAGGTTCCTGTAACGCCAGTCGGAGCGGTCGGTATAAGTATCCTCGCGCCACTTCGGCAGGCTGCGTCTTGCCGAGAATTGCGCGAAGGTGTCGGACGCGCGCCGCAGCACCGGGCTGTCGTTGCGCAAATTGAACAGATAAGGATGCCGCGCGGCGAACGGCGCGTAGCGTGGCAGGAAGCCGACAAGCCGATCATGCAGCGAGAGGCCACGCTTTGCGGCGCGCGCGGCCTGCACCTCGATCTTCATGCGCGCCATATCGACGCCGGTCGGACACTCGCGCCGGCAGGCCTTGCACGAAACGCAGAGCTTGAGCGTCTCGGCCATGTCGTCGGACGCGAGCGCGTCGGGCCCGAGTTGGCCGCTGATCGCAAGGCGCAGCGTGTTTGCGCGGCCACGGGTGACGTCGCGTTCGTCGCGGGTGACGCGATAGCTCGGGCACATGGCACCGCCGGCCAATTTGCGGCAGGCGCCGTTGTTGTTGCACATCTCGACCGCGCCCTGGAAACCGCCGCCAGCACCGGGATAAGCGGACCAGTCGAGACGCGTCTTGATGTCCTCGCCGTGATAGTCCGGCTTGTATCGAAACAGGCTGCGATCATCGAACTTGGGCGGGCGCACCACCTTACCGGGATTATAGAGTCCAGCCGGATCGAAGCGGTCCTTCACCTCCTCGAAGGCGCGGGCGAGGCGCGAGCCGAACATCGGCTCGTTAAATTCCGAGCGGACGAGGCCGTCACCGTGCTCGCCGGAATGCGAGCCTTTGTATTCGCGCACCATGGCGAAGGCCTCTTCGGCGATCGCGCGCATGGCGTGGACGTCTTTCTCCTGACGCAGATTGAGGATCGGCCGCACGTGAAGGCAGCCGGAGCCGGCATGCGCGTACCAGGTGCCGCGCGTGCCGTTGCGCTCGAAGATGTCCGTGAGCCGCGTCGTGTAGTCGGCGAGATGCTCGAGCGGCACCGCGCAGTCCTCGACGAAGGACACCGGCTTCCCCGATTCCTTCATCGACATCATGATGTTCAAGCCCGAAGTGCGCACCTCGGTGATGGCGGCTTGAAGCTCGGGATTGAGCACCTCGACCACGCCGCCCCATTTGGCGCCGTCCTTGTCCCAGCCGAAGCCGAGATCGCCCATTACGTCCTTGAGCTGTCGCAGCAGGCGCAGATTCAGTTCGTGATCGTCCTCGCCGAACTCGACCAGCAGGACCGCCTCCGGCGTCTCGCGCACGAACCGCTCCAGCGTCGGCTGGAAGATCGGGATCTTGCGCGCGAGTTCGATCATGGTGCGGTCGATCAGTTCGACCGCGATCGGCTTCAGCCGCACCAGATGCTGCGCCGCGTTCATCGCCTCGTAGAAACTACCAAAGTGGCAGGCGCCGACCGCGCGGCGGCCGAGCAGCGGCGACAGTTTCAATTCGATGCGCGTCGAGAAGCCGAGCGTGCCCTCGGAGCCCACCAGCACATGCGCCAGGTTGACGTCGTTCTTGCCGGGCACCAGCGCGTCGAGATTGTAACCGCCGACGCGGCGCTGGACTTTGGGGAAGCGCGCCTCGATCTCGGCCGCCTCGCGCGCGCCGATCGCCAGCAGGTCCTTGGCGAGGGGGCGCAGGGGGGCGGGCACATCGTTCAGGCTGCCGCCGATGCGGCCGAAATGGCCGAGCGTGCCGTCGGCCATGATGGCCTCGATGGAGATCACATTATCGCGCGTGGTGCCGTAGCGGAGCGAGCGGCCACCGCAGGAATTGTTGCCGGCCATGCCGCCGATGGTGGCCCGGGAGGAGGTCGAAATGTCGACCGGGAACCAGAGCCCGTGGGCTTTAAGCTGCCGGTTGAGGTCGTCGAGCACGATGCCAGGCTCGACCGTGCAGCGGGCCCGGCCAATGTCGAGATCGAGAATGCGGTTAAGATATTTTGAACAATCGACCACCAGCGACTCGCCGACCGTCTGGCCGCATTGCGAGGTGCCGCCGCCGCGCGCCAGCACGGTGACTTTCTCCGAGCGGGCAAGGGCTATCGCCCGATCGGCTTCTTCAATCGTACGGGGAGCGACCACGCCCAGCGGCGTGATCTGGTAGTGCGACGCGTCGGTGGCGTAGCGGCCGCGGGTGAAGGGGTCGAACCGCACATCACCGCTGATTTCGGCCCGCAGCCGTCTTTCCAGCCCGGGCCTTAGTACCGCCACGGCCTGCGTCCTTGTCGTGTCCCGAGCCGCCTAGTCATTCCTGGTATGGTCACTTTGCTGAAAACCGCTTGACCGCAATGTTGCATTCATAGTTCAACGCCACAAGCGCCGCTCCCAGGCCGGGACGGGCCGTGGACGAGCCCACGAAAATCCCTAGAAAGCCGCGTTTAGGAGCGACTGCAATGGCTAAGAATTCCTCGCGTTCGGTGGGGCGTCATTTCCTGCAGATCCCAGGACCCACGACTGTGCCCGACCGCGTGATGCGGGCGATCGATAGCCCGCTCATCGACCATCGCGGTCCGGAATTCGCCAAGATCGCACGCAAGTGCCTCGACGGCATCAAGACCATCTTCAAGACCACCAACCCGGTGATCATCTACACCGCGACCGGCACGGGCGCGTGGGAAGCCGCGCTGGTGAACACGCTGTCGCCCGGCGACAAGGTGCTGATGTTCGAAACCGGCCAGTTCGCGTCGCTGTGGAAGAAGATGGCCGAGCGCATCGGCCTCAAGCCCGAATTCATCACCACCGACTGGCGCCAGGGCGTCGATCCCAAGGCGATCGAAGCCAAGCTGCGCGAGGACAAGGGCAAGGAGATCAAGGCGGTCTGCGTCCTGCACAACGAGACCTCGACCGGCGCACTCGCGCCCATCGCCGAGATCCGCAAGGCGATCGATGCCGCCGGCCATCCGGCGCTGCTGATGGTCGACACCATCTCCTCGCTCGCCTCGGCCGACTACCGGCATGACGAGTGGGGCGTCGACGTCTCCGTCGGCGGCGCGCAGAAGGGCCTGATGATGCCGCCCGGCATGTCGTTCAACGCCATCAGCGACAAGGCGCTCGCCGCCAACAAGACCTCGAAGCTGCCCAAGTCGTTTTTCGCCTGGGACGACATGCTCAATATGAACAAGCAGAGCTTCTTCCCGTACACCCCGGCGACGCAGATGCTTTACGGCCTTTCGGTCGGCATCGACATGCTGCACGAGGAAGGGCTCGACAACGTGTTCGCCCGCCACGAGCGCCTTGCGGAAGCCACCCGTCGCGCGGTGAAGGCCTGGGGCCTCGAGAACCTCAACAAGAACGCCGCGCAGTATTCGCCGACGATCACAGCGGTTCTGCTGCCGGAAGGCCATGACGCCGACAAGTTCCGCGCGCTGGCGCTGGAGACGTTCAACATCTCCTACGGCGCGAGCTTCGGCGCCTATGCCGGCAAGTACTTCCGCATTGGCCACCTCGGCGACATCAACGACGGCACGCTGATCGGCGCGCTGGGCATCACCGAGATGGCGCTGTCGCTCGCCGGCGTTCCGTTCAAGAAGGGCGGCGTGCAAGTGGCGATGGACTATCTCGTCTCCGCGCACGGCAGCGCCACCAAGCAGGCGGCGGAGTAAGCTATCGCCGCTTTGCGGTTTTACACGATTTGAAGTGGCCGGCCTCGCGCCGGCCATTTTGTTTTTGAGTACGTGAGACACAGGGACTCTGTATCTGTCGTCCCCGCGCAGGCGGGGACCCATACGCCGCAGTCTATCGAGAGGCTGCGGAGTATGGGTCCCGGCTCGCGCTCGCTGTCGCTCGCTTGGCCGGGACGACAGAGCGAAAATCACGCCGCCTTGTCCCAATCATTAGCGCACAGCACCCGCGCGACAAAATCTGAGATGACATTGAGCGTCACCTCCGGCGCTTCGCGCTGCGGCGCGTGCTTGGCGCCCGGGAGCAGCGCCACTTCGACCGGGCAATAGCACTCCTGCTGCGCCGCCTCGATCTGCTTCACCGTGCCGTATTGGTCGCCCTCGCCCTGCACGATCAGCATCGGCACGCGGATATAGGCGAGCTGCTCGGTGATGTCCCATTGGCGGAATGCCGGATCCAGCCAGGCGCCGTTCCACCCTAAGAAGGCGCTGTCGACATCGGCGTGCCAGCGCGCGAGCCGCGCGCGCAGGTCAGTCGTTTCGTAAGCCTTGCGCGCCTCCTCGATGGCCGAAATGCCGGCATCCTCGGTGAAGAAATGCGGCGCAATCAGCACGAGTCCGCCAACGCGATGGTCCTGATGCGTGCCGGCATAGAGCGCGGCGATCGACGCGCCATCGCTGTGCCCAAGCAGCAGCCCGCGCCCGAAGCCGATGGCATCGAGCAAAGCCGGCAGCACGTCATGCGCTTCGTCGTGCATGTAGGAGAGCGGCCGCGGCAGCGCGACCGGACTCGACTGGCCATAACCGGCGCGCGAGTAGACGAAGATGCCGAGGCCGGTGGCCTGCTGCAGCCTGTCGGGGAAGTCGTTCCACAGGCCGACGCTACCGAGGCCTTCATGCAGCATCACGATGGTGGGCGCTTGATCCGGCTGCGGCCCGATCATGCGGTATTCGAGGCGGTGGGTGTTGATGGTGAGGAAGGTAGAGTCGTTCATGTGCACTCATGTCGCTGTCGTCCCGGGCGAGCGCTAGCGAGACCCGGGACCCATACTCCGCAGTCTATCGATAGCGCACGGCGTATGGGTCCCCGCCTTCGCGGGGACGACAATTAGACTTTCCCCTCCGCCCGCAATTTGAATCGCTGAATCTTCCCCGTCGCCGTCTTCGGCAATTCGGCACGGAACTCAATCCAGCGCGGATATTTGTATGGCGCGAGCTTCTGCTTCACGTGCTCCTGCAACACGCGCACGAGGTCCTCGCTAGCCTTCTCGGGGAGTTTGAGTACGACGAAAGCCTTGGGCTTGATCAGCCGCTGCTCGTCGAACCAGCCAACCACCGCGGCCTCGAGCACATCCGGATGCGACGACAGCGCCGCTTCGACCTCGAAGGGCGAGACATACATGCCGGACACCTTCAGCATGTCGTCCTGCCGGCCGCAGCACACGTAATAGCCGTCCTCGTCCTCGATGTATTTGTCGCCCGAGCGCGTCCACTCGCCCTGGAAGGTCGCGTGCGACTTCTCGCGGTTGTTCCAATACATGATCGCGCTGGTCGGCCCGCGCGCATAGAGCTCGCCCATCTCGCCGGGCGCGACCTCCTGGCCATCCTCGCCGACGAGCTTGATCTCGTAGCCGGGCACCGCCTTGCCGGTGGTGCCGTATTTGGTCGCGCCGGGGCGGTTGGTGAGATAGATGTGCAGCATCTCGGTGGTGCCGAGCCCGTCGGAAATCTCGACGCCGTAACGCTGCTCCCATGTGCGCGCGATCTCTTCCGGCAGAGCTTCGCCGGCGGACAGGCAGCGGCGCATCTTCACCTCCGAACGCTGCGGCGCATTCGGGCTCGCCAGGAAAGCCGCGTAGAAGGTCGGCACCGCGAAGAACATCGTGATCGGATATTTGCGCAGCAATGCCGCGACGCCGTCCGGCGTCGGCCGCTCGGGATTGAGCACGACGGTGGCGCCGACGCTCAGCGGGAATGTCATCGCGTTGCCGAGTCCGTAAGCGAAGAACAGCTTCGCCACCGAATAGACGACGTCGCTTTCCCTCACACCGGCGACCGGCGTGCCGTAGAGATCGGCGGTCAGCTTGAGGCTCCCATGCACATGCACCGCGCCCTTCGGCTTGCCGGTGGAGCCCGACGTGTAGAGCCAGAACGCCATGTCGTCGCAGGTGGTCGGTGCGGTGTAAGGCTCCGGCTCGTTTGCGCCGATGAGATCATCGAACAGCCGGTGGCCGTGCGGATTATCGCCTGAGACGATGACATGCTCGAGGTCCGGGCTTTCGCCGATGAGTTTTTCGAACTTCGCAAACAGCGATTCCGACACGACAAGGCACTTGGCGCGGCTGTCGCCGAGCATGAAGCGGTAGTCGTCCTCAGTGAGCAGCGTGTTCACCGGCACGGCGATGATGCCGGCCTTGAGGCAGCCGAGGAACGCGGTCGGCCAGTCGATTGTGTCGGTGAGCGCGATGAGCACACGCTCTTCGCGCCGCAGTCCGAGGCTGCGCAGCGCGGCGGCAAAGCGCGCGACGCGCTCCGCGAGCTGGCCGTAAGTGTATGTGCTACGCGCGTCGATATAGGCCACTTTGTTGGCGCGGCCGGCGTCGAGATTACGCTGCAGAACGTCGGCGGCGAAATTGTAATCGCGTGGGACCGCGCCCAAAGGATGAGCCGCGCCGCGGTCGCCCGCGCGCGCTTCGGCGATTGTCATTGTTATTTCCTCCCAGAACGGCGGCATTATGCGCTTCGGGGCAAGGGCTGCAAAGCGCAGCATATTTCCGAAGGATTCTGGTTGTTGCGACGCGGTGTCCTTGCTGCTGTCACCCGCAACCTGTCTGCTGTCGTCCCCGCGAACGTGTTCGGTTCCGGAGGATTGGTGAGTGCCTGAATCGGGGCGCGATAGCCGAGGCATTTAAGGCGGGTTCGGTTGTAATCGTGGACGAAGCCAAGCAGGAAGGTGTCGCGCTCGGCCTGAGAGGCGAACAGCCGGTGCGCGATGCCCCGCTTGGGCTGGCGGGCGATCGCCTCGACGATGCGGCGGTTGAAGCGTTCAACCAAGCCATTGGTCTGCGGGCGGTAGGGCCTTGTGAGGCGGTGGTCGATCTTGTGTTGCGCGCAGAGGCGATCGAAGGGATGCCGGCCTGAGGGTCGATCGTGCGGTTTGTTTTTCATGTCGACAGCGAAGCGGTCGGTGAACTCGCTGCCATTGTCGGTGAGGATGGTATGGACCGGATACGGGAAGTGGGCGAGGAACCGGGCGAGGAAGCCGGCGGCAGTTTTCGCGTCGCGCTTTGGATGGATTTCCACATAGACATAGCGGGTCGCGCGATCGATAGCGACGAAGGCGTAGCTCTTCCGCCTTTGCAAGGCCGGCAAGTGTTTGAGATCGATGTGAATGAAGCCGACAGTCGCCTGTTCGAAAACGCCGATCGCCGGCTTGTCGGGCTTGGGCCGCTGGTTGAGGCCGTTGCGTCTGAGGCAGCGATGAATGGCGCTGCGCGAGAGCTTGGGGTTGAGGCAGCGATGCATCACCTCGACGATGTCGTCGAGCGGCAGCGCAAGCCGGGTCCGCAGTTCGCAAACCAGCGTCTCCTCCACCGGGGAAAGGCTGATTGCCAGGCGCTTGGGTCTATGGGAACGATCGGCGACCGTGTTGCGGCCGCGCCAGCGCCGAATGGTGGTCTCGCTGACGCCCAGTTCGGCTGCCAGTTCCGCGACTGGCCGACCGCTGCGCTGGATGTAAGCCCTGGTCTTCGGGGTCGTGGTGGCGTTGGCGTGTAGGTTCAGCTCCATGACGCGAGGCGCTCCCTGATAAAGGAGATGCCACGGTCTACACCGATTCCATCCAACCAATCACCCGCGACCAAACACGGACGCGGGGATCCAGACTTTGCGACACGAAAGAAAGAACTGGATTCCCTGAGTTCACAAACGAAGTGCAACACCTTGGTCAGAGGGTGTTGCTATGGGACGCAGGTATCAGCAGCTATCGCTGGACGAGCGATGCGAGATTGCCCGCCTTCAAGGCGAAGGCCGCTCGCTCCGGCAAAT
>DATDMA010000117.1:0-3474 GCA_036519015.1 Pseudolabrys sp.
GGTCGCGCGCTTGCCCGACGCATCGGTGTTGATGTGCAACACCTCCGAATTGTCGCGGAAGGAGAAATTCGGCTTCCGGATCAGCACCGGCAGGATTGTCGTCTGCGGGCTCGCCTTGGAATAATTGGCGCAGCCGAACCACTCGCAGAAGCCGCAATAGGTGCAAGGCCCCATGCGCACGCCGAGCGGGTTTGTATAGGCCTGCGACAAATTCCCCGACGGCTGTGGAAACGGCTTGTAGCCGAGGTCGCGCGCGGCCTTTGCGAACAGCGTATAGCTGAACGGCTGCGGCTGCGCTGGCGTGGGGTAGGGGCGCGAGCGCGACCCTTCGAACGGATTGCCACCCTCCATGATCTTGCCGCGCAGATTGCCGGCGGTGCCAGACGTGCCACACAGATACTCGAAGCGGTCGTAATGCGGCTCGAGTTCGTCGTAGGTGATGCCCCAATCCTGGATCGTCATGCCCTCGGGGATGAACGAAGCGCCGTAGCGCTCGGTCAAATGCGTCTTCACCACGAAATCCGTCGGCAGGAAGCGCCACGTCTCCGCGTTCCAGTGCACTCCGCCGCCGCCGACGCCGTTCGGCGGCATAAACGCGCCCCATGTGCGGATCGGCAGCGCCGTCTGATCCATCTTGTTGCGAAAGGTGAAAGTCGTCTGCTCCGGCTGCAGAAACAATTCATGCCGGATGCGATAGCGCAGCTCGTCCTGGATGTAAGTTGGCGGGAAGTCCGTCGGCGCGGCGCGCCACGGCCCGCGCTCGATGGCGATGACGTCGAGCCCTTCGTCGGTCAACTCGTTGGCCATGATCGAGCCGGTCCAGCCGAGCCCGATGATGACGACATCTTTCTTTGGAAGCCTGCGTGCCATGTCGTCTCTCAACCGTTCTTGGGCGTCCACTCGGCGCGGCCCATCATGCTGACGGGCGGAAGCGGATAGCGTTCGTTGTGACGATTGACCCAATCGAGATAATTGTAGCGCGCGCCGGGATAACCGATCATCTTCCACGCCACCATGTCGCGATTGCCGCCATAGATCGGATCGGCAAAGAACCCCGTCTGCACATCAATGACCATCTGCTTGAAGAAGGCCGCGCCGTCGGCGCCGACGAGCGTCGCTTTGCCGGTGTCGAGCGCGGTGAGGACCGTGTCTTTGTCGCTGTCGCTCAGCTCATTAAAAGGTCTGCCGGCATAAGTCGCACGGCAATAGCGATCAAGCGCCGCGAGCCCCTCGCGATAGATCTGCGCCGGGCCTTTTTCGGACTGTGGACCTTGCTGCTTGGTGCCATTCTGAAACGGCGGACTGTTATAGAGGCCTTCGTTCCGGCCATAGGGTCCGGCAAGCTGACGATCGACGAACACCGCGCAGCCGGCATCCTTGCCGCCGGGCGTGTCCGGGTCGGGCGGAATGATGCGGTCTGCAATGGCTTCGACCACACTCGCTTCAGGGCCGTCGAAGAAGAGCCAGCCGCCCGGCGTCACGCGCGGCGGTGGATTGCCGGCGTTCGGCTCCCAGGGGATCTGACCGGAGATGAGCGTGGCGCGGCTTGGTAAGCCGCTGAACGCGAGCAAAGCGGTGCCTGCCAATAAATCGCGTCGCCGAAATTGCATAGCGAATGAACCGGTACAGCGCCCCGGTTTGTCGAACGCGTGATGGCGCGAGATGTTCCTGAGGTTTCCGGCTGTGGTGTGCGGTGAACGTGCGTTTGTGA
This sequence comes from Pseudolabrys sp., assembly GCA_036519015.1. Classification (GTDB taxonomy): domain Bacteria; phylum Pseudomonadota; class Alphaproteobacteria; order Rhizobiales; family Xanthobacteraceae; genus Pseudolabrys. Next base: position 1,712 of record DATDMA010000117.1, read on the forward strand.
AAGGCAAGCCGCGAGTAGGGGCCATAGGAAGCGGCTATAGGGTGAGACGTGCGCGCCTCATTCACCCGTTCGTCCCCACGAAGACGGAGGACCCAGGGCGTCCCCCTTGATGCCGCTGGGCGATCGATCACGGTTCTCCGGGGCGCTGCGCAGGCAGGATGAACTGAAAAGTCGCACCGGCATCCGGGTTGCGCGCGGCCGACACGCGCCCGCCGTGTGCTTCGATGATAGAACGGCAGATCGACAATCCCATGCCCATACCGGACGCCTTGGTCGTATAGAATGGCTGAAACAGGCGGTCGATGTCGCCGTCGTTTAGTCCGATCCCCGTATCGCGCACCGCGATGATAACATCGCTCGACTCCTTCGCGGCGCTGATCACCACGTTCCGGCGGCGCTTGTCGACGCTGCTTGTCGCCTCGACGGCGTTGAGGATGAAGTTGAGCACGACCTGTTGCATCTGAGTCCGGTCGGCCAGGACGGGCGGCAGTGCTGGCTGCAATTGCGTCCGCAGCGTAACGCCGTTCCTTTGCACTTCGCCGTGTGTCAGTCCGACCACCTCGACAATCACCTGGTTGATGTCGATTTGCTCCCGTTTCACAGGCGCCTTCCTAACGAGGGAGCGAATCCGCCCGAGAATTTCGCCGGCCCGTTTTCCGTCATGGACAATCCCGTTGAGCGCCCGTTGGGCCCTCTCGAAATTCGGTGGGGATGCGGCCAGCCAGCGCAATGCGGCTTCCGCATTGACGACCGTTGCGGAGAGCGGCTGGCTGACTTCATGCGCGATCGAGGCCGTGAGTTCGCCGAGTGTCGAGATGCGGTTGACGTGCGCAAGCTCGGCCTGCGCGCGGTCGAGAGCCTCTTGCGACCGCTTGCGCTCGGTGATGTCGACAATGCTGACCAGCGCGCTGTCCATGGCGGCAGGCTCTTGCGCGAAGGTGATCGTGAACAGGACCTCCAACCGTTCGCCTTTGAGGGACTGCAGTACGGTTTCCGCGGCAAACGAGGTTCGGCCTTCCGCCACGGCGATGAGTTTCTGCGCGAACGCAGCTTCGGTTTCGGGCACGAACAATCGGTTCAATGAGACGAGAAGATCGTCCTTGGTCCGAGCGCCAAACAATTCAATGGCGGCATCGTTGACGTCGAGGACCTTCACCGTGGCCATTGCCCGCCGGGTAAATTCCGGGTGCTCGGCGAGATAACGCCGGAAATCGGTAACCCCCTGTGCCTTGAGAGCATCGATGGCGGCTTTGACCTCGCTGAAATCCTCCTCCCAGATCGAGACTCCCACAGACTGAAAGATGTTGCGGTACTTTCGCTCGCTCGCTTGCAACTCAGCGCTCGCCCGTTTGTGCTGGGTGATGTCGTTGTTGGTCTCTAACGTCGCGAGTGGCCGACCGCGCTCGTCCGTCTGCAAAGACCAGCGGCTTGCCACAACGATTTTCGTTCCATCGCGTTTGGTGTGGACGAGTTCGCCTTCCCACCGGCCGGTATTCAGGAGCTCTTCCTTGATCGTTTCGAGGGGCGTCGGAAATATCGTATGAAGTAGGTGGTGCGAGACTTTGCCGAGCGCCTGTTCGCTCGTCCACCCGTATCGCTCCTCGGCGCCGGAGTTCCAATAGGTGATGGCCTCGTCGAGATCGCGTACGAAAATGGCATCATGCGCGACATCGAGCAGCCGTGCCTGCGCGCGCGCCGTCATTTCGGCGCCTTGATTAAGGACGGCGAGGTACGCGGAGACGCCGATCGCCGCTAACCCGATA
>DATDMA010000118.1:0-3424 GCA_036519015.1 Pseudolabrys sp.
ACGCCAGTAACGGCCATCAGAGCCGATCGGGAAACGCCTTCATGAACGAGCAAATTCTCCAGGAGATTAGCGACTTTTGCCGCGTGCGCGGCCTCGCCGAATCGACCTTCGGGCGCCGCGCCGTCAACGACGGCAAGCTCGCCAGCCGCCTGCGCAACGGAGGCCGCATCACCACCGACACTCTGGAACGCATCCGCGCCTTCATGGCGCGCAGCGCGGAAGACGCACCCGGCAAACGCCGGTTGCTTTTCGACGTGCCGTCTTCACCCGCGCCCGTCCTCTCAACATCCGGTTTGCCGATGGTAAAACCCCCAGCTCCCCCCGTCGCCTCCGGTCAAGCGACCGACGATCCGCAACGTAACTTCCGGTTCTTCGACAACCGGCAGAAATATCTGCTGTTCGTAAACACCTGCAGCGAGAAGTGGGACGTCGCAAACCGCGTCAGTCTTGAACTCGACAACGTCCATCCGCGCCCGCCGGCGGTGCGTGTGTTCGACGCCGGCGTCGGTGACGGCACCGTGCTGGCGCGCGTGATGCGCGCGATGCACGACCGTTTCCCGACCATGCCGTTCTACGTCGTCGGCAAGGAAATCAGCCTCGAGGACGTGCGCCTCACTTTGCAGAAGATGCCGGATCGCTTCGTCGAGCATCCGTCCAGCGTCGTTGTGCTCACCAACCTCGCTTATGCCGAGGCGCCGTGGCTCGCGGCGAAGTCGCTCAGCGCCGCCACCAGCCTCATCTGGAAAGAGGTGGCGATGGAGGGCAACACGGCGCACAGCTTCGAGCAGCAGATCACCGCGCTTGAGCCGTTCCTGGCCGAAAGCTGGAAGGCGCGCGTGTCGGCCAAGAGCGGCAATCCGGTCTACGAGCGGCCGGTGATCCTGGTGCTCTACCGCAACGACCACCGTTTCCTGCTCGACCAGGTCCTGCCGAAGCCGGGCGCCACCGTTGCCGACTACGATCTGGTTATTGCCTCTCAGCCGTATCGGGCCCGCGCCTCGCTCGAATTCAAGGCTAAGCGCGTGCTCGCGCCGCTCGCCCGTGCGCTCGGCCCCGGCGGCCGCATGATCGCGATCCATTCCCATGGAAACGATCCAGGCATGGAGATCATCCGCAGAGTGTGGCCGGACGACAATCCGTTCGAGCACAATCGCCACGATCTGCTCAAGGCGGTGAAGCATGAACTGGGCGCCGCCGGCCGCGACCTCAACTTCAACGCCTATTCCGACCAGCGGTCGCTGTTCCGCTACGAAATGCATACGCTGCCGTCGGAGATCTCCTCGTCGATCGGCACATCCACGCTGCTCGCCGCCTGGAATGCGGCCGTCTACGTGGCGCAGGTCGAAGACGACCGGCTCGCCGACGTCAACAGCGATCGCCGTTACGTCGAGGCGACGCGTGACGTGCTGCAGGAGCACGGCGGCCTGTGGTTCTACGACGAGTCCTTCGTCATCTCGCGCCGCCGCGAATAGGTGCGCGCATGGACGCCAGCATTGTTGCGAGCGCCCGTATGCATGAACCTTCCAACTTTGCGCGGAGCTTCTCGCTCGAAGCCACGCGGCCGGGCGAGGCCGAGATCGCCGCGCTGGCGGATATCCTGCCGCGCGGAACCTCGGTCTACATCACCGCACCGTCAACGACCGATCCGCGCGAGCAGATCGCGGCAGCGGCTGGCCTGCGCAAGGCGGGGCTGGAGCCGGTCGTGCATTTAGCCGCGCGTCGGATCGCCAATGCGGGCGATCTACAGCGTCTTATTGCGGGTTTGCGCGGCGAAGCCGATCTGCGCCGGCTGCTGGTGATCGGCGGCGACGTCGAGGCATCCGGTCCCTACCCGGATGCGCTGGCGGTGATCCAGAAGGGCGGCCTGCGTGAGGCCGGCATCGAGGAGATCGGCATTGGCGGCTATCCGGAAGGCCATCCGCGCATCCCGCCCGGCCGGCTCGAGGCCTCGCTCGACGAAAAAATCGCCGCCGCGACCGCGCAAGGGCTGAAGGTCCACATCGCGAGCCAATTCTCATTTTCGCCGGATCGAATTCTCGTATGGCTCAAGCAATTGCGCGGCTGCGGCATCAACCACCCGGTGCGGATCGGCATGGCCGGACCGACCAGCGTGCCGGCGCTCATCCGCTTCGCCAAACGTTGTGGCGTGTCGGCCTCGCTGCGCGGGCTGATGTCGGGTGCCGCGGCAAGCCTCATCGGCCATGTCGGCCCCGACCGCATCATCGCGGCGCTGGCCTCGGCGGATGGCCTTGGCGACATCGCGCCGCATTATTTTTCATTCGGCGGAATAGTTGAAACTGCACGCTACGCATGCGATGCGGCTGCAGGACGACACGGCGCCAGCCGTGCTATGGCTCACCCAAACTAACCCTCGGCTCTTTAAACCAACGGGGGGCAATCCGCGGAGGAAACCATGACCGATAGAAGCAAGCCGCCTTTTCGCGCCGATCATGTCGGCAGCATCCTGCGCACCGCGCCGGTGAAAGAGGCGCGCGCCAAGCACGAAAAGGGCGCGATCAATGCGGCTCAACTGAAAGAAGTTGAGGATCGCGAGATCGAGAAGATCATCAAGAAGCAGGAAGAGATCGGCCTTAAGCTCGCCACCGACGGCGAATTCCGCCGCTCGTTCTGGCACTTCGATTTCTTCAGCATGCTCGACGGTGCCGAGCTTTACGAGCTTGACCACGGCATTCAGTTCGCGGGCGTGCAGACAAAAGCGCAGTCGATCCGCATCAATGGCAAGATCGGCTTCTCCAACCACCCGATGCTGGAGCACTTCAAGTTCCTCAAGGCGCACACCAAGGTGACGCCGAAGATGACCATCCCCAGCCCGACGGTTTTGCATTTCCGTCTGGAGCCGGGCTCGGTCAGCAAGGACGCCTACAAGGATCGCGACGCCATCTTCGACGATCTCGCCGTCGCCTACCAGAAGGCGGTGAAGGCGTTCTACGACGCCGGCTGCCGCTATCTGCAGTTCGACGACACCGCCTGGGCCTATCTCTGCTCGCAGGAAGAGCTGAAGAAGGCGCGCGAGCGCGGCCTCGACGTCGATCATCTGCAAGAGACCTACACCAAGTGCATCAACAAGGCGCTGGAAGCCAAGCCCGCCGACATGGTGATCACCACCCATGTCTGCCGCGGCAATTTCCGCTCCACCTTCATCTCCTCCGGCGGCTATGAGCCGGTGGCGGAAAGCCTGCTCGCCAAGTGCAATTACGACGGCTACTTCCTCGAATACGACACCGACCGCGCCGGCGGCTTCGAGCCGCTGCGCTTCGTCCCGAAGGGCAACAAGGTCGTCGTGCTCGGTCTCGTCACCTCGAAGTCGGGCCGGCTGGAGCCGCGCGATGACGTCAAAAAGCGCATCGAAGAAGCGACCAAATATGTCGCGCTCGATCAGCTCGCGCTGTCGCCGCAGTGCGGC
>DATDMA010000119.1:0-16287 GCA_036519015.1 Pseudolabrys sp.
ATCGTCGATGTCGACTCGCATCACTACGAGCTTGAGTCGTTCCATGAGATCCTCGAATACGTGGAAGATCCCGTGCTGCAGCAGCTCGCCATGAGCGCGAGCCAGAGCGGCGCCAAGGGCAACGGTGTGATGCCGGGCGGCGTCGGCTATCAGGATATGGGCGGGCGCGTGACGCGCTACCCGTTGCGCAAGCTCGAGAAGGCCGACGGCGACAAGCATCGCGACATCACGCTGACCAAGCGCTGGATGGACGGCATGGGCGTCGACGTCGCGGTGATGTTCCCCTCGCCGATGCTGCAGCTCGGGCTTCATCCCCAGATCGAGGTCGAGGTCTCACTCGCCCGCGCCTATAACCGCTGGCTGGTCGAGCGCGTGCTATCGCACGAGCCGCGCATCCGCTCGATGCTCTATCTGCCGTTCAACGATCCGGAAGCCTCCTATCGCATGGTGAAGGAGATGGGCGATGCCAAAGGCGTCTCCGGCTTCATGGTCACCAGCGCGCGCCACCGGCCGGTGCAGCACAATGCCTACATGAAGACCTATGCCCTGCTCGAGGAGATGAACCTGCCGCTCGCGTTCCACGCCGGCTACAATTGGAACGATCAGGCCATGGGCATGATGAACAAGTTCATCTCCGTGCATGCCATCGGTTTCGTGTTCTTTAACATGGTGCACCTCACCAACTGGATCATGAACGGCTTGCCGGAGCGTTTCCCCAAGCTGAAGGTGATCTGGATCGAGAGCGGGCTCGCCTGGGTTCCGTTCATGATGCAGCGGCTCGACAACGAATACATGATGCGCTCGTCGGAAGCGCCGGCGCTCAAGCAGAAGCCGAGCGACTACATGCGGCAGATGTTTTTCTCCTCGCAGCCGATGGAGGTCACTGACGCCGCCGCGCTGGAGCAGACTTTCCGCATGATCAAAGCTGAGACCCAGCTTCTGTATTCGTCGGACTATCCGCACTGGGACTTCGACCTGCCGAGTACGATCTACGACCTTCCGTTCCTCACGGAGCAGGCGAAGCGCAATATTCTGGGTGGCAACGCGATGCGCGTGTTCAACCTCAAGCTCCCGGAGGAGAAGCTGGCGCGGACCGCACAAGTCGCATAAGAAGCCTCCTCAACAGAGGAAGGACGGCATGCGGGCTATTGCGGTATTGATGGCGTGGGCCTTGTGCTTTGCATCGAGCGCCTGGGCGCAGGACGCGGCGGCGAATTATCCGAACCGGCCGATCAAGATTATCGTCTGCGTGCCGGCGGGCGGCGGCGTCGATGTCGTCACGCGCATCGTCGCCGACAGCTTGCAACGGAAGTTCGGCAAGGCGGTGGTGGTGGAAAATCGCGGCGGCGCGGCCGGCAACATCGGCGCCGAGGCCGTGTTCAATGCCGCTCCGGACGGCTACACGCTGCTGGCGGCGCAGCCGGCGCCGTTGACCATCAATCCCGTGCTCTACAAGAAACTCAATTACGACCCGACGCAGTTCATGCCGATCGCAATCATGACCACGATTCCGAACGTGCTGATGGTGCGGCCGGACTTCCCGGCCAAGACGCCGCAGGAGTTCCTCGCCTATGCCAAGGCCAATCCCGGTAAGATCAACTACGCCTCGCAAGGCATCGGCACGACGTCGCATCTGACCGCCGCCCTGCTCGAGCGTATGGCCGGCATCAAGCTCGTGCATGTGCCCTACAAGGGCACCGGGCCGGCGCTCAACGACCTCATCGCCAGCCATGTCGACATGATCTTCATAGAGGTCGCTTCGGCGATCAAACTGCACCAGGCCGGCAACGCGCGCATCCTCGCGGTGGCGGCGGACAAGCGTATCGCGACTCTGCCGAATGTTCCGACCTTGGACGAAGTCGGCGTCAAGGGATTCGCGTCCGCCTCGTGGAATGCGCTGGCTGCGCCGCCCAAGACGCCGCCGGCGATCGTCGCCAAGCTCAACGCGGCGGTGAACGAAGCGCTGCGCAGCCCGGAAGCGCAGGCGCATTTTGCAGCGCTCGATCTGCGTTCGGTCGGCGGCACGACGGACGACGCCGCGGCCTTCATCCGCAGCGAGACCAAGGTCTGGGACGACGTCATCAAGCAGGCCGGCATCGAGGCGAATTGAGCGGTCGGCTGGGCGGCCCTTCTTATCCCTCACCCGCTTGCGGGGGAGGGATAAGCGAGTGTACTGCGATGCCGCCATGTCTCGCTGATTAGATTTAAAACAGCGCGCTCGTTTTCCCTCATGGTGAGGAGCGCTCCGCAGGAGCGCGTCTCGAACCATGAGGCCGAGGCGTATGGCCATCCTTCGAGACGCCGCGCTTGCGCGCGGCTCCTCAGGATGAGGTCAGAGAGTGCCGGCGCTCACCGAACCACCCAACTCGCGTCAATGCAGCTCGGCGCCGGCGTTCTTGGGCACGCGGAAGAAATCGGTCATCGCCACAAGAGCAATGGCGGCGACGACAAGAAACGCGACGTGGAAGTCTGTAGCCGTTTGCGCAGCGCCGCCCTCACGCACGTAGGACGACAGTCGGGCGATCGCACCAGCGACCGCCACGCCGCACGCGTTAGACCCCTGCTGCTGAATGCTGAAGAGCGTGTTGGCGCTCGCCATCTGCGGCTTCGGCACATCGGAGAACGCCAGCGTGCTCACGGTCGTGAACTGCATGGATCGCGCAAGGCCGCTGACAAACAGAAGGCCAATGATCACGAGGTGCGGCGTAGCGCCGGTCAACGCCGCGCAGCCAAGCATGGTGGCGATCGCCACACAGGCACTGACGATCATCGATCGCCGAAATCCGACATGCCGCAGGATCCAGCTCGTCGTAGGCTTCATTCCAAGATTGCCGGCAAACACGGCCAGAAGAAGCGTGCCGGAGGTGACCGGGTCCAATCCGAAACCGACCTGGAACAGCAGCGGCAGGAGGAACGGCACCGCCGATAGACATCCGCGGAAGACGCCCCCGCCTCGCATCGAAATCCGGAACGTCAGCTCCTTGAAGGCGGAGAACGGGATCAGCGGAGCGGCTCGCGTAAGCCCTCGCCGTACCGCCAAGAAGCCGCAGATGACGGCAAATGCCAGAAGCCCCAGGCTCGCCGCGAAGCCGCTGGCGGGACGGCCGAGCAGCTCAATGCCGTAAAGGAAGCCCAAGCTCGCAGCGCCGATCAGGAAGAAGCTGGCGATGTCAAAGCTGCTGCGGACGACCTCTTTGGTGTTCGGGACGACCTTCCAGACGAAGAACAGCGCGATCAGGCCGAGCGGAACGTTGATGTAGAAAATCCAATGCCATGAAGCGTATGTCGTGAGCAGCCCGCCAAGCGGCGGCCCCAAGAGCGGCGCGCTTAACGCCGGCCAGGTCAGATAGGCGATGGCTTTGATCAAGTCCTTCTTATCGGTCTCCCGGAGCACGAGCAGCCGCCCGACGGGAACCATGGTGGCGCCGCCAAAGCCCTGCAGGATGCGGGCGGCGACGAGCTGCCACTGCGAATGACTGAGACCGCAGAGCATTGATGCCACGATGAAGAGCGTGATCGACAGGCCGAAGATGCGCTTCGGTCCAAAGCGATTGGCGATCCAACCGCTCGCGGGGATCATGACGGCGAGCGTGACGAGATAGCCCGATACGCTGAGGTCGAGCTCAGCCGCGGTCACGTGGAACGAGTGAGCGATATTGGGCAGCGCCGTGACGAGGATAGTCCCGTCGAGTTGCTCCATGAACATTGTGCCGGCGACGAGCAGCGGCAGCGCTCGCGCCGAGCGGATCGAGATCATTAACGCAGATTCCTGTCTGAGCGCACGGGCATCGCCTGGCGCAGGCGGGCCTGTACACGCTTTAGGACAGGACAACTAGGCCCGCGTCCGAATGGCTCGCATACTGGTACGCAGAGCCGGCGGGCTCGGCGCCTTAGCCGATAGGCGATCAAGCTGCCGTGATGACGTTTGCCTAGGGGCGCGTTTCCAGCACGCGCACCTTGCTGGCGATCGGGCCGGTGTCGCCCATGGTTTCCACGTAGCTGACATCGTCGCCGCGGTGCAGCCGGTCGAAATCGCCGCTCAAGAGGCTGTTGCGGTGGAAGTACAAGAGCCCGCCTTCCTTGGTTATCAGGAAGCCGTGGTCGTCGCCCGGCGTCAGCTCGGCGACCTGGCCGCGAAACTCGTTCGCCGCCTCGTGCGTCAGCTCGGAGATGCCATGATCGGTGCGCTTGTCCTTGTATTTCGACAGGCGCCGCTCGGCGATGCGGAAGGCTTCGTTGATGGCGTTGCTGAGATCGGGCGCCTGGAATTTGCGCTGAAGATGGGCCGGCTCGTGCGACACCACGATGTCCTTGTGGCCGGGCACGGAAATCTCGATCCGCACCACCGGCGGAATGGTCTCGTTGGAGTTCTGGTTGCTCTGATCGACGCACACGCGGCAGGTCGTCATGCGCTCGTAGATACGCTCGAGGCGCGCCACGTGATCGCGGATCGCCGCTTCGGCGTCCGGCGAGGAGGCGATGTTATGGAAGGAGATTTCGACCGGTATTTGCATGCGCAGTCCCATTCTTTGATCATGGGATAATGCGCCAGCAGGTGCATTGGTTGCGGCCGATTTCGACGGCCCACTACCTCAGCTTGCCTTCCATGACGGCGCGGCAGTCGCGGCTGAGACGCTCGATGTTCTTTTGCAGGCAGTAGGTGATCGCGTCGTGCCTCGGAATCCATTCCGAGCAGAGCTTGAAGACGTCCTGTTTGCAGGCGCGGCGCTGGGCCGGCGTGCCGTCCTCCGCCGCGCGCAGCGATCCGCATGCCCCCACAAGAACGAAAGCGATCAGAGCAATTCGAAGTGTCATCAACGGGCGACGTCCCTGGTGAATTCGATCAGGCTGCAAAAGACTCGTGATCAGACGAATCGCGCGATCACTACATAATAATGCAGAGCGTGCGTATGGGTTGCAAGTCGCGTCATGCCGCGATAACTGCGCGAAGGATTTTAACCTTAAGCTACGTTTTTCTCAATCGACATGCGATTTCAAGCCGGCCGCCAGCCCGTCGAACACTGCGCGGCAGCGAGGCGTCGACCGAAGGTTCTCATGCATCGCGAGCCAGACGCAGCGTTTAAAAGTCAATGATCTTTCGGCCGCCGCTTGATGAGCTCAATTCGCTGTTCGGCCGGGATGCACTTGATGTCGCAGTGACACGCCTCGGCCAATATTCTCAGGTTTTCGCGCGACCCGGGATCCGGTTCGCCGGGCGGGAAAACAATCGCGAATAGATCATAGGGCAGGTCGAAAATGTGTCCGCTGGGCATTTCCAGCAGATAGCTCTTCAGTGCGTCCGTCGTCAGCATTTTAGGCTCCGGCGATTCGGACGCACGGTTGAGCGTCCATATTGAACGCGAGCACGTCTGATCGCGCAGGCAAGCTGGCCTCTCGATTTTGCGAGGCCCCTTGCTAGTCCTTGAGCGATTGCGGATTGAGATCCCGCGATTGCGCCCACGATTTAAGGGCATCCCTCGTGATTTCGGTGTGCCAGTTCGGCTTGCCGTGATCGCGAGGCGCCAGGAGGCCTATCCTTGGCTTTTCTACGGCAGACAACTCGCCCCGCTCGATTGCGTCCAACAACGCCCGAGCCCAAGCAATGCTGTCCTGAGTCACCATCGAACCCGGCTCGATATCGCACAGGAGCCGACAGGCATCTGACACACTGAACGTGTCGACCAGCTTCCACGCCCCACTGATGTCCGGCTTTGTTGGCACCGGCAGTTCTTGCGGTACTGCGGGCTTCTGTAGTCCCGAAACGGCAATGGCCAGGCAGGCGCTCGCGACCAACGTGCAGTACCCGGCCATCATCGCGATCGGATAGCTGACCTGAAGCTGAATGGCCCATATCGTACCTGCGAGGGCCAAGGTCGCGCCGACCACGCCGACAACCAAGCTCAGTTGCGCCGTGCGTGTCCGAAGGTCGCTGAGCCCAGCCAGAGCTCTTTTCGTCACGGAATGGCCGGAGTCGCTTTGCGTGCCGATTGCGGGAGCAGGAAGCCGCAGATCGTCGAGAGCGGATTGTTCCGATTGCAATGTGGACACGAAAGTTCCTGTCACTGGCGATAAAAGCCGTAATCGATGCACTATTCGGACTTGCCGCGCACGGTCAAACCTAATTGTGAATAAGGGAGAGCAATACGGGTCTGACGGCCACGCACGCCGCAATGCTTTCAAGACCTGCTAATGCCGCGTCGGACCGTCGGGCGTACCAATCAGCGCCTCGGAAAATGGAAACTCCAGGACGACTTCGTCCAACTCGTCGGTAACCACCAAGGACGCAGTCAGCAGCGTTGCTTCCTCGCCGCGTTCGGCGAGAAGATCGAGAATCATCGCTTTGGCAACGTCCCAAGCCTGATCCGCGTCACGCAGCTCTTCACCCTCAGCGTCTGGGATCAGGTCGTCGCCGATGCGCGTATTGAAGAAGTATCGGGGCATGATGGAGCCGATGTCGCTCGTGTGACCTCGAACAGTTTGCAGAGCGCGCCTCGCAGATCGACTCGGCTATCCGGCGGATCGTTCGCCAAGTCGCAGGCGCATCGTCAGCCGCGGCAAGGTGTCTGTTACGCGAACTTGCCGTGGCAGTGCTTGTACTTCTTGCCCGAGCCGCAGGGGCAGACCTCGTTGCGGCCGACCTTGCCCCAAGTGGTGGGGTCTTTCGGATTGCGCGCGACAGCGACATCGCCGCCGTCGCCTGCGAAGGCGGGCGCGAGGGTGGCCGGCGTCGCCGCCATCTCGTCCTCGCCGCTGTTCGGATCGACGTGGTGCGCTTCCATGAAGGGAAGCTGCTGGGCTTGGTCTTCCGGCGGCTGCTGCACGATCTCGACGCGCATGAGCTGGGCGGTGACCGCCTCGCGCAGATGCGCGACCATGGCCTCGAACAGGCTGAAAGCCTCGGCCTTGTACTCGTTGAGCGGATCGCGCTGGCCGTAGCCGCGCAGGCCGATCACCTGGCGCAGATGATCGAGCATGACGAGGTGTTCGCGCCAGAGATGGTCGAGCGATTGCAGCAGGATCGACTTCTCGACGTAGCGCATGACGTCGGGGCCCCACGTGGCCACCTTGCGCGCCATCCATTCGTCGGCCTGCCGGGTGATGCGCTCGCGCACGTCCTCGACGGTAATGCCCTCTTCCTTCTGCCACTCGGCGAGCGGCGGATCGAGCGTGAGAACCTCGCGCACAGCCTCATCGAGGCCGGCTATGTTCCACTGCTCCGGATAGGCGTTCGCCGGAATGAACTTTTTCACCAGCTCATCGACAACATCGTGGCGCATGTCGGCGATGGTCTCGTCGACCGCCTCGTCGCGCATGAGATCGAGCCGCTGCTCGAAGATCACCTTGCGCTGGTCGTTCATCACGTCGTCGTATTTCAGTAGGTTCTTGCGGATGTCGAAGTTGCGCGCCTCGACCTTCTGCTGTGCCTTCTCGAGCGCCTTGTTGATCCAGGGATGAACGATCGCCTCGTTCTCCTTCAGCCCCAGCTTGGTCAGCATGCCGTCGAGCTTGTCGGAGCCGAAGATGCGCATCAGATCGTCTTCGAGCGACAGGAAGAACTTGGAGTGTCCAGGGTCGCCCTGACGGCCTGATCGGCCGCGCAACTGGTTGTCGATGCGGCGGCTCTCGTGCCGCTCGGTGCCAAGCACGAAGAGACCGCCGGCGGCGAGCGCCTTCACTTTCAGCCGCGCCACCTGGGCGCGGATTTCCGCGGCACGCGGGTCCTTGTCGCGCAAGCCCCAGTCGGTGATGTCGGTGATTTCCTGCCGGATGCGCATGTCGGCATTGCCGCCGAGCTGAATGTCGGTGCCGCGACCCGCCATGTTGGTGGCGATCGTGATGGCGCCCGGCACGCCGGCCTGCGAGACGATGAAGGCCTCCTGCTCGTGATAACGCGCGTTTAGGATGGCGAAGACCTTGGTCTTCATGGCGCCGTCGTCGCCCGAATAGAGCGCCGCGAACGCGTTAGGATCGGAGAAGTCGTGCGCCTCCCACCCGGCCTGGCGCAGCATCTCGGCGAGCTGCTCGGACTTCTCGATGGACGTGGTGCCGACCAGCACCGGCTGGCCGCGCGTCTTGCACTCCTCGATCAGCGCGATGATGGACCGGTATTTCTCTTTGTTCGTGCGATAGACCTCGTCGTCGTCGTCCACGCGCGACAGCGGCATATTGGTCGGCACTTCCAGCACTTCGAGCTTGTAGATGTCGAAGAACTCGTCGGCTTCCGTCATGGCCGTGCCGGTCATGCCGGCGAGCTTCTCGTACATGCGGAAGTAGTTCTGGAAGGTGATCGAGGCGAGCGTCTGGTTCTCGGGCTGGATCGGCTGGCGTTCCTTGGCCTCGAGCGCCTGGTGCAAGCCTTCCGAATAGCGGCGGCCCGGCATCATGCGGCCGGTGAACTCGTCGATGATGACGACCTCGCCGTTGCGGACGATGTAGTCCTTGTCGCGCTGGAACAGCTTGTGCGCGCGGAGCGCCTGGTTGACGTGGTGCACGACGGAGACGTTCTCGACGTCGTACAGCGAATCCGACTTGAGCTGGCCGGCCTCGCGCAGCGCCACTTCCATCTTCTCCATGCCGGCTTCGGTCATAGTGACGGTGCGCTGCTTCTCGTCCACCTCGTAGTCGCTCTTGTCGAGCCGCGGGATGAAGGCATCGATAGTGTTGTAGAAATCCGAGCGGTCGTCGAGCGGGCCGGAGATGATCAGCGGCGTGCGCGCCTCGTCGACCAGAATCGAGTCGACTTCGTCGACGATGGCGTAGACGTGGCCGCGCTGGACCATGTCCTCCATCCGGTACTTCATGTTGTCGCGCAGATAGTCGAAGCCGAGCTCGTTATTGGTGCCGTAGGTGATGTCGCACTCGTAGGCCTTCTTGCGCTCGACGTCGTCGAGCCCATGCACGATGGTGGCGGTGGTCAGGCCGAGGAAGCCGTAGACCTGGGCCATCCATTCGGCATCGCGCTTGGCCAAGTAGTCGTTGACGGTGACGACGTGCACGCCGCGGCCGGTCAACGCGTTGAGGTAGACCGGGAGGGTGGCGACCAGGGTCTTGCCTTCGCCGGTCTTCATCTCGGCGATCTTGCCTTCGTGAAGGATCATGCCGCCGATGAGCTGGACGTCGAAATGGCGCTGGCCGAGGGTGCGCCGGGCCGCCTCGCGCACGGTGGCGAAGGCCGGCACCAGGAGGTCGTCAAGCGAGGTGCCTTCGGCGATCTGCTTCTTGAAAGTCTCGGTACGCGCCTTGAGCTCCTCGTCGGAGAGGGCGGCGACCTCTTTTTCCAGCGCATTGATGGCGGCGACCCGCGGCTGATAGCTGCGAATCCGCCTCTCATTGGCAGAGCCGAACAGCTTGCGGGCGACGGCGCCGATCATCGTGAAGGCTCCTCACTGTAAACCGGGCGGCTTATAGCACGCCGGCGCGGCCGGATTTTGCTTCCGGGGCTCCGGAATGCGGCACTTTTCGGGCAAATTCGACGCGAACTGCGCCGCTCAAGCGCAACCAGCCGAGATTGAGCGAGAGATAGGAGGGGGTCGGATTATTGTCAATTGGCGGCTTGCCACGGGCTTAACCTCCCGCCTTACCGCGAGTTTAGGGACCCGGGTGCCGCTCGGCCATTGCAAAGCCACGGTTGTTGGGTGACAAGTCCGCAGGCGTCCGCTTAAGGGGCGGACCAATCCAATCCAGACAGCTCAAGGATCGTCCATGACGAACGCTCCCCTCGCCGGCTCCCCGGCCTCGCCACGCCGCATTGGCCTTATCGCCGCCTCGCTGGCGCTGCTGATCGCCTCGGCCGGGCCGCTCTCAGCCCAAGACGCCCAGGGCAAGGACCCGGTCGTGGCCAAGGTCAATGGCACCGAAATCCACCAGAGCGACCTCGCCGTCGCCGAGGAGGAGGCCGGCCAGCTCCCGCCGATGTCGCCCGACGCCAAGCAGGACTACCTGGTGCAGTTCATGGCCGACATGATCCTGGTGTCGAAGGCGGCCGACGACAAGCGGCTCGGCGACAACGTCGACTTCAAGCGCAAGCTCGATTTCGCGCGCAAGAAGCTGCTGATGGAGGCCCTGTTGGCGCAGACCGGCAAGGCCGCGCTCACCGACGCCGCGATGCACCAAGTTTATGACGAGGCGGTGAAGCAGCTGGGCAACGAGGAAGAAGTCCACGCCCGCCACATCCTGATCCGCGCCGCGCCCGGCGACGACAAGGCGAGCAAGGAAGCCGAGGACAAGATCAAGGCGATCATCGTCCGGCTGAACAAGGGCGAGGACTTCGCCAAGGTGGCCAGTGAAGTGACCGAGGACCCCTCGGGCAAGGCCAATGGCGGCGATCTCGGCTATTTCGCCAAGGACCAGATGGTGCCGGAGTTCTCAGAGGTCGCTTTCAAGCTCGACAAGGGCAAGATCTCGGGCCCGGTGAAGACCCAGTTCGGCTGGCACGTGATCAAGGTCGAGGACAAGCGCGCCAAGGCGCCGCCGACGTTCGACGAGGTGAAGGGCCAGCTCGAACAATACGTGACGCGCAAAGCGCAGGCCGATCTGGTGACCTCGCTGCGCGCCAGCGCCAAGATCGAGCGTCTGGACAAGCCGGCAACGCCGGCCACGCCTGCTGCTCCCACCGCGCCAGCTGCGCCGGCTCCGGCTCCTGCTCCGGATAAGAAGTAGTTCACTCCAAGCGGCGCCACATACTCTGCGTCATGCCCGGCCTTGTGCCGGGCATTTTGCTTAGGTAGCACTGCCGTGCCCGACGTATCGGGATCGCCGGGACAAGCCCGGCGATGACAAATCGCTGGGTGTCTCGCCATGAGTACCACCATCTCCCCCCTCGCCCCGAAACACGTGCCGGACATGCCGGCGATTGCCGGCGTGCGGCTGGCCACGGCGCAGGCCGGCATCCGCTATGCCAACCGCACCGACGTGCTGCTGGCGCTGTTCGAACCCGGCACCACTGCCGCCGGCGTGTTCACGCGCTCGAAGTGCCCGTCGGCGCCGGTTGAGTGGTGCCGCGCCAACCTGAAGCCCGGCAAAGCCCGCGCGCTGGTGGTCAATTCCGGCAACGCCAATGCCTTCACCGGCAAGACTGGGCGCGCCGCGACCAAACTCACCGCCGACATCACGGCGAAAGCCGCTGGCTGCAAGCCGGGCGAGATCTTCCTCGCCTCCACCGGCGTGATCGGCGAACCGCTCGACGCCACCAAATTCGCGCCGGTGATGGACGGCCTCGTCGAGCGTGCGCAGCCGGGCGACTTCCACGCCGCGGCGCAGGCGATCATGACGACCGACACCTTTCCGAAGGTCGCCACCGCCACAGCCACGATCGGCAAGACCACCGTCACCATCAATGGCATCGCCAAGGGTGCCGGCATGATCGCGCCGGACATGGCGACGATGCTGTCCTTCGTGTTCACCGATGCGGCGATCACGGCGCCCGCCTTGCAGGCGCTGCTGAAGGAGGCCGTCGCCGACACCTTCAACGCCGTGACCATCGACGGCGACACATCGACCTCCGACACGCTGATGATGTTCGCGACCGGGCAGGCGAAGGACTGCCCGCGCATCGCGCGCGCCAGCGATCCGCGCCTGAAGGCGTTCAAGAAGGCTTTGCTTGCGGTGCTGGCGAACCTCGCCGAGCAGGTGGCGCGCGACGGCGAAGGCGCGCGCAAGCTGGTCGAGATCGTGGTCGAAGGCGCGACGTCGAAGGCCTCGGCGCGGCGCATTGCCATGTCGATCGCCAATTCGCCGCTGGTGAAGACCGCCATTGCCGGCGAGGACGCCAATTGGGGCCGCGTCGTCATGGCGGTCGGCAAGGCCGGCGAGCCGGCGGACCGTGACAAGCTCTCGATTTGGTTCGGCGGCATCCGCGTCGCGCACAAGGGCGCGCGCGACCCGGGCTACGACGAGGCGGTGGTGAGCGCGGCAATGCAGAAGCCGGAGATCAGCCTCAAAGTGGCGCTCGGCCTGGGCAAGGGCCGCGACCGCGTGCTCACCTGCGACCTGACCAAGGAATACATCGCCATCAACGGCGACTATCGCTCTTAACGATCGGTTTACCGTTCCCGCAGGAGCGCCTCTTGAAGTTGCGCTCTTGAAGGCCCCTTAACCTGGGGCCTCCTAAGGTCGAGGCGCAAAGGGCCGTGAGCGTCAAAATCCTTCTCGTTGCTGCCTGCGCCCTCGTCGATGCCGACGGCCGCGTGCTTCTCGCACAGCGCCCCGACGGCAAGCCGATGGCGGGCTTGTGGGAATTTCCCGGCGGCAAGATCGAGGCCGGCGAGCGGCCGGAACAGACTCTAATCAGGGAGCTGAGGGAAGAACTGGGAATAAGCGTCAGCGAGCCCTGTCTCGCGCCGCTCACCTTCGCCAGCCACGCCTATCCCGACTTCCATCTCCTGATGCCGCTTTATGTCTGCCGGCGCTGGGAAGGGACGGTCACTCCAAGGGAAGGGCAGAAGCTCGCCTGGGTGCGGCCGAACAGGCTGCGGGATTATGAGATGCCGCCGGCCGATGTGCCGCTGGTCTCGCACCTCATGGCGCTGCTGTAGATCCCGGACAAGCCCGCAAGATCACCTATGCGCCACCTTATCGCGCAAGCCGAACGGTTCGTATCCGCGCAGGAGGGCGCCACCGCGATCGAATACGCCATCATCGCATCCGGCATCGCCGGTGCGATCATCGTCGGCGTCGGCACGCTCGGTGGCAAAGTGGTCGGGTTGTGGACGGCAGTCGCCGGGATGTTTTGAGAGGGCGCGGCGCGTGCCGCGCGCACTACTGCTTCGCCTTATCCCCCGTCGAAATTTCCTTCGTTCCCAAAGCATCGGCGAGACGCTGGGCGGCCGAGCCGGGCTTGAGCGGCTTCTGCTGGCTCTCGTGCGGGGCCCAACCTGAGAGCCACGCGATCTCGAAGGTGGCGCGCAGGCGACCATCGGCATCGGCGAAGCGTTCGCTGTAAATCTCGGCCATGCGCAGCAAGGTCGCGCGCTTGAGCGGCTTGCGGCGGCGTTCGCTCAGGATGTTGGTCGCGCCCATGGCGCGCAGGTCGCGCATCAGCGCGAAGGGCGTATCGTAACGCACCGTCAGCCGGTCCGAATCGACGACCGGCAGCGCGAAGCCGGCGCGCTGCATGAGGGCGCCGAGCTCGCGCAGATCGGCGAACGGTGCGACGCGCGGCGACAGGCCGCCTTCGATCTCGCTTTCGGCCTGGGCGAAGGCCTCGCGCAGCTCGATGAGGCTATCGCCGCCGATCAGCGCCGCGAGCAGGAGACCGTCGGGCTTCAGCGCGCGGCGGACCTGGATGAGCGTGCCGGGCAGATCATTCACGAAGTGCAGCGCCAGCGCCGAGACGACGAGATCGAGGGAGCTATCGGCAAAGGGCAGCGCCTCCTCGTCGGCGGCGACACGCGGGAACGAGGGGTCGAGCCGCGCGGCGTCCGGCTCGGCGGCAACGATGGTTCCGATCTTGCCGCTCTCGGCCAGCGCGCGCCGCACGGCGTCGGTCGGCGTGCCGAGGTCGACGGCGATGTCGAAGGTGCGCAGCACCGCGCTCAAGCGTTCGGCCATCTCGACGGCGACGCGGTCGAGCAGGAACGTCGCCGGCCCCAGCGCGCGGGCGCGGTGGCGGCGGAGACGCAGGAGCTGACGGTCGAAAACGATTGGGCCGGGCATAGGCGCTCACGATTAGCGTCCCTCCCGCGCATAATCCATCGGTCATTCCGGGACGGCCCGAAGGGCCGGACCCGGAATCCAGCCCCGATAAGACCGTCCGTGTTTCTGGATTCCGGGTTTCGGCCCGCCCCGGAATGACGGAGGTGGCTGCGTGCGGCGCTCATTGAGCCAACAGTAAGGCGGCGCTACGATTGCAACCATGGAGAGCAGTAAAACGGAGTCGGACAAGCTGCGAGGCGTACACCGCTTCGCGGCCCCTCTGCGCGCCGCGCTGCGCTTCACGCTCGATGTCGCGCTGCCGCCGTTGTGTCCCTCGTGCCGCGAGCCGCTCGGCGATGGCGTAGGGCTTTGCGCCGCGTGCTGGTCGAAGCTCTCCCTCATCGAGCCGCCCTACTGCGCCCGGCTCGGCATTCCCTTCACCTACGATCCCGGCCCCGGCCTTCTGTCGATGGAGGCGATCGCCGCGCCCCCGGCCTATGACCGGGCGCGCGCCGCGGTGCGCTATGACGACGTGGCCCGCGCTTTGGTGCACCGCTTCAAATACGGCGACCGGCTCGACCTCGCACCGATGATGGGCCGCTGGATGGCGCGCGCCGGGCGCGAGCTGACCGCCGGGGCCGATGCACTGGTTCCGGTGCCGCTGCACTGGCGGCGGCTGTGGGCGCGGCGGTTCAACCAATCGGCGGCGCTGGCTGGGGCGATCGGCGCCATCGCCGGCGTGCCGATGCTGCCTGCGGCCCTGCAGCGCGTGCGCGCCACGCCGCAGCAGGTGGGCCTCTCCAAGACCGAGCGGGCGGACAACGTGCAGGGCGCGTTCAAGGTGCCTGCCGAGCGCAAGGCGGAGGTCGCCGGGCGGCGGCTGGTGCTGGTCGACGACGTGCTCACCTCAGGGGCGACGGTGGACACCTGCGCCCGCGCCCTGCTGCGGGCGGGAGCCGCCCATGTCAATGTGCTGGTCTTCGCGCGGGTTGTAGCCCCCCTGCGGGCCACCATATAGTTACCATTGGAGCCGCGGAACAACGAGATATGCCCCCGATTGAAATCTACACCACCCGCTATTGTCCCTATTGCACCTCGGCCAAAGGCCTGCTGAAACGCAAGGGCGTCGACTTCACGGAGATCGACGTGAGCGGTAACGGCCAGTTGCGCCAGGAAATGATCCAACGCGCCAACGGCCGTATGACGGTACCGCAAATCTTCATTGGCAAGGTGCATGTAGGCGGCTGCGACGACCTGCATGCTTTGGAGCGTGCCGGCAAGCTCGATCCGCTGCTGGCAAGCGAAGGACAGAGCGCATGAGCACGGGCGTGACGCCTGCCACCTTCAAGGCCGCGATGATCCAGATGCGCTCGGGCATGACCGCGAGCGCCAACATCGACGCGGCCGCGCGCCTGATCGGCGAGGCGAAGGACGCGGGCGCCGACTATGTGCTCACGCCAGAGATGACCAACATCATGGAGGTCAAGCGCGAGCGGCTGTTCGCCGCGATCGCCGACGAGGAGCACGACGCTTCGCTGGCGACATTGCGCGACCTGGCGCGCAAGCTCGGCATCACCATTCATGTCGGCTCGCTGGCGATCAAGCTCTCGCCTGACCGCGCCGCCAACCGCTCGTTCCTGATCGATGCCAAAGGCGACATCGTCGCGCGCTACGACAAGATCCATATGTTCGACGTCGATCTCGCCAATGGCGAGAGCTATCGCGAATCGAACAGCTATCGGCCCGGCGACAGCGCGGTGCTCTGCGACCTGCCGTGGGGCCGGCTCGGATTGACTGTCTGCTACGACCTGCGCTTTCCCGCGCTGTATCGTGCGCTGGCGGAAGCCGGCGCGACCATGCTGGCGATCCCCTCCGCCTTCACCAAGCAGACCGGCGAAGCGCATTGGCACCTGCTCAATCGCGCGCGCGCGGTTGAGAACGGCAGCTTCGTGTTCGCCGCCGCGCAAGGCGGCAAGCATGAGAACGGGCGCGAGACCTTCGGCCATTCGCTGATCGTCGATCCCTGGGGCAACATCCTGGCGGAAGGCGGCACCGAGCCCGGCATCTTCATGGCGGAGATCGATCCGGCGGCGGTGGCGGCGGCGCGCGCGCGCATTCCTTCGCTGCAGCATGGCCGCCGCTTCGAGATCGTCGAGCCGATGACCGAGCCGACACACCTGCATGTGCTGAAAGGCGCGCGATGATCAAGTACGCATTGGCCTGCGACAAAGGCCACCAATTCGAAAGCTGGTTTGCCGACAGCGCGGCCTTTGACAAGCAGGCCAAGCGCAAGCTGGTCACCTGCCCGATCTGCGACTCGGCCAAGGTCGAGAAGGCAATCATGTCGCCGCGGCTCTCCGGCGCAAAGAAGCGCAAGACGCAAGCCCCAGTGCCGGCGCCCGCCGACGCACCGGCTCCGGCAGCCGCCGCGCCGGTGGCGATGATGTCGCCGCAGGAGCATGAATTCCGCGCCAAGCTGAAGGAACTGCGCGCGCACCTCACCAAGAACGCCGACAATGTCGGCAAGAAGTTTTCCGACGAAGCGCGTAAGATGCATTACGGCGAGATCGAGCACCGCTCGATCTACGGCGAGGCGACGCCCGAGGACGCCAAGGAACTGGCCGAGGAAGGCATCGAATTCCATCCGCTGCCGAT
>DATDMA010000120.1:0-3617 GCA_036519015.1 Pseudolabrys sp.
GGGTGCCGAAATTCGTCAAGCGTTTCGGCGATCTCGGCCCCGGTATCGAGAAGGCCATCGCCGACTACGCCGCCGAGGTGCGCTCCCGCGCCTTCCCGGGGCCGGAACACGTCTATCCTATGAAGACGAAGAAGTAGGGACCGGGGTGGTGAGGCTAAACCCCTGAATCTTAACGACTGTCGGCGGAACTTTTGCCTTCAGCGCGCCACATCGTTAGGTTACGGCGCTTCCGCGCCCCGACGGGGTGGGCGCTTTCCAAAAAGGCTTGGAGCCATTCGTGGCCGATATTTTTCATGAAGTTGACGAGGAAGTCCGGCGCGAGCAGCTCAAGAAGCTCTGGGACCGCTATAGCCTCCTGATCATCGCCGTCGCTGTGCTGATCGTCGTCGGGATCGGCGGCTGGCAAGGCTATCAGTGGTGGATCGGCAAGAGGTCGGCCGCCGCCGGCGCCGACTTCGAGGCCGCCGTCACCCTGAGCGAGCAAGGCAAGCACGCCGAGGCCGAGGCTGCCTTCGCCAAGGCCGCCGCCGCGGCGCCCGACGGCTATCGGGTGCTGGCGCGCCTCCGCGCCGCCACGGAGCTGGCATCCTCCAAGCCGGCCGATGCGGTCAAAGCCTATGACGCGCTCGCCGCCGACAACTCGCTCGGCACGACCTGGCAGGATCTGGCCGGCGTCCGCGCCGGCATGCTGCTGATCGACACCGCGCCGCTCGCCGAGATGCAGAAGCGCCTGGCGCCGCTGACCGAACCCGACCGCATCTACCGCCACACCGCGCGCGAGCTGCTGGCGCTGTCGGCGTGGAAGAACAACGATCCCACCGCCGCCAAGCGCTATCTCGACATGATCGCCACCGACGGCGACACGCCGGCCGGCACGCGCGCACGCGCCGACATGTTGACGGCGCTGATCGCCGGCAACGGCAAGAGCTAAAGGGGGTTACCATGCGCCGTTTTTCCATCGTGATCCTCACCGCGCTGGTCGTGGTCGCCCCGGTGCTCGCCGGCTGCTCGGATTTCGATCCGGACAAGCTCGATGTGTTCAACCTCAACGAGAAGAAGAAGCTGCCGGGCGATCGCAAGGACGTGTTCCCGGGCGGCGTGCCCGGCGTCGCCCAAGGCGTTCCGCCGGAATACATGAAGGGCTATCAGCCGCCGCCGGACACCGCCTCCGCCGATACGACGCAGCAGCCCGGGCCGGACAATGCCGCTGCGGGCGAACAGAAGAAGACCGCCGCGGCGGAGCCGGCGGCCGAACCCGAGCCGAAGGCCAAGGCTAAACCAAAGCCGAAGCCGCGCACCGCTGCGCGCCGGCCGGCGCAGCAGCCTGCCGCGCAGCCCACGGCGGACAGCCAGCAGCAGACGGCGCCCTGGCCGGAGCCCGCGCAGCAGCAACCACAGCCGCAGCAGGCTCAGCAATCGCCCTGGCCGGCGCCGGCACAGCAGCAAGCCACCCCGGCGCCGTGGCCGTCGGCACCGCCGCCGGGCGGTTTCTCGCGCTAACCGCGCCGACAGGCTAAGAAGCTTCGCCCGCAATCCGCGGGCTGGAATGATTCATGACCTTCACCGTCGCCATTGTCGGCCGCCCCAATGTGGGCAAGTCGACCCTGTTCAACCGGCTGGTCGGCCGGCGCTTGGCGCTGGTCGATGATCAGCCCGGTGTGACGCGTGACCGCCGCGAGGGCGAGGCGCATCTCGGCGATCTCGACTTCACCATCATCGACACGGCAGGACTGGAAGAGTCCGCGCCCGAGACCCTGTCCGGCCGCATGCGCGCCCAGACCGAGACCGCGATCGGGCAGGCTGACGCGATCTTCTTCATGATCGATACGCGCGTCGGGCCGACGCCGGCGGACCACGCCTTCGCCCAGATCGTGCGCAAGTCCGGCAAGCCGACCGTCCTCATCGCAAACAAAAGCGAAGGGAGGGAGGCCGAAGGGCGGCGCCTGCAGGCCTATGAGCTCGGCCTCGGCGAGCCTCTGGCGCTCTCGGCCGAGCACAATGAAGGCATGAGCGATCTTTACGATGCGCTGGTCGCGGCACTGCCCGTGCTCGCGGCGCCAAAGCCCGATGAGGCGGAGGCCGAAGATGCCAAGGCGCATCCGATCCGCGTCGCCATCGTCGGCCGGCCCAATGCCGGCAAGTCGACGCTGATCAATCACCTGATCGGCGAGGAGCGCCTGCTCACCGGACCCGAAGCCGGCATCACGCGCGACTCGATCTCCGTCGACCTCGACTGGCATGACCGCAAATTCCGCCTCTATGACACCGCCGGCATGCGCCGCCGCTCGCGCGTCGACGAAAAGCTCGAGAAGCTCTCGGTCGCCGACGGGCTCAACGCGGTGCGCTTCGCCGAAGTCGTCGTCGTGCTGCTCGACGTGCAGAACGCTTTCGAGGAGCAGGACCAGCGCATCGCCGATATCATCGAGCAGGAAGGCCGCGCCATCGTCATCGCGGTCAATAAATGGGACACGCAGGAGAAGACGCCGGGCGCGATCGGCAAGTTGCGCAAACAAGCCGAGGAGAAGCTCATGCAACTCAAGGGCGTGCCGCTGGTCGCGGTGTCTGGCCTGACGGGCGAGGGCCTCGACCGGCTGATGCAGGCGATCGTTGAGGCCTATGACGTCTGGAATAAACGCATCCCGACCTCGGCGCTCAATCGCTGGTTCGAGGACACGACCAGTGCGCATCCGCCGCCGGCGGTGTCGGGGCGCAGGCTCAGGCTCAATTACATCACGCAGGCGAAGACGCGGCCGCCGAGCTTCGTCGTCTTTTGCACGCGCGCCGATGCGTTGCCCGACGCCTACAAGCGCTATCTGGTGAATGCGTTGCGCGCGGACTTCGAATTGCCGGGCACGCCGATCCGCCTGACGCTGCGCGAGAAGGACAACCCGTTCAAAGGCCGCGCCAAGCGGAAGCATTAGGGTTTGCGGCGCGGTGGCGTCTTCGGCGCCGTTAGTGCGATCGTCAGTGCGCCCGCGATCGATAGCGCGGCCGCCGCGATGAGACCGAGCTGATAGCCCGACGCAAGCGCGCCGATGCCGGCCGCCAGCGAGACGCCGGCAAGCTGCGCGATGCGGCTTGCGGCGTTGTTGAGCCCCGAAGCAAGGCCTTGGTCGCTTTCCGAGACGCTCGACAGCAACGAGGCGGTGAGGGGCGCGATCAGCACGGCAAAGGCGATGCCGAGGAGCGCCATCGGTGCGATCACGCCCCACGTCACCGACATCTGTTGGCCGAACGCGAACCACAAGCACGCAAGCGCTGCCGCGAGCGGTCCGATGATCAGCATCAAACGTGCGCCGATGGCGTCGGCAACGGCGCCGAACGGTCGCGACAGCAATCCGACGGCAAGCGTGAACGGCAGAAACACCGCGCCGGCCGCGGCCGGCGTCAGGCCGCGCCGATCGACCAGATCGAATGGCAGCAGGAAGAACATCTGCGCCAAGCCCCAATAAATCAGCAGCGTCGCGATGTTCAGCCCGACGAAGGGGCGGTTATGCGCCAGCCGTGGCGGCGTCATCGGATGATCGGTTGTGCGCTCCCACAGCGCATAGGCGATGAAGCCGATGACCGCGATTGCAATGGCAATGGCGACTTGCGTCGTCGGCATCGACTGCGCT
>DATDMA010000121.1:0-6289 GCA_036519015.1 Pseudolabrys sp.
CGCCGGAGTGCCAGCAGCTCATCATCGACATCGGCGGCCTGCGCTCGATGCATCCGCAGACCAAGGAGAAGCCCGGCCGTACGCCCTTCAAGGACATCAAGACGATGAAGGACGACGCCGCCGCCGTCGAGACGATGGGCGACGAGATCAAGCAGAAATACGTGAAGATATTCCGCGTTTAGGCAAATCCGCGCTCCGCAGGATGGCGGTACGAGTCGGGAGG
The DNA here is from genome assembly GCA_036519015.1 of Pseudolabrys sp. Lineage (GTDB taxonomy): Bacteria > Pseudomonadota > Alphaproteobacteria > Rhizobiales > Xanthobacteraceae > Pseudolabrys. The sequence continues at coordinate 224 of DATDMA010000121.1, forward strand.
AGACGGCGATGCGAAAACCGATATTCAGCCGACGCGACGTCCTTAAAGCTTCGACAGCGCTCGCGGTCGGCGCTGTCTTTGCCGAGCCGGTCCGCGCCGCGCCGCCGCCCGCGGAAGCGGTCACGCCGGCGCTGATCGACGCGGCCAAGAAGGAAGCCAAGGTGGTCTTTTACACCGCCATGGATCTGGCCTTTGCGGAACGTCTGGGTCGCTCGTTCGAAGCGAAGTATCCGGGCATCGCCGCGCGCGTCGAGCGGTCCGGCGCCGAACGCGTGTTCCAGCGCCTCGGTCAGGAATACAACAGCAACATTCACGCCGTCGATGTGGTGAACACCGCCGACCAGGCCCACGTCATCCTGTGGAAGCGCAGCGGCTGGCTCGCGCAATATCTGCCTGAGGAAGTGGTCAAGTATTACGACAAGAAATACTACGACCCCGAAGGCTTCGAGTTGGTGACGCGCGTTCTCGTTTCGCCCTTCGGCATCAATACCAACATGGTGAAAATGGAAGAGGCGCCGAAGAGCTTTGCCGATCTGCTTGATCCCAAATGGTCTGGTAAAATGGTGAAGGCTCATCCTGCCTACAGCGGCACCATCATGAACTCGACCTTCCAGGTCGCGCGCGATCTTGGCTGGGGTTATTTCGAGAAGCTCGCCAAGCAGAAACTCATGCAGGTGCAGTCGGCGACCGATACGCCCAAGAAAATTGCGCTCGGCGAGCGCGCTATCATGATCGACGGCGCGGGCTATCTGGTCATCCGCCTCAAGGAGGAGGGCCAGCCGGTCGATGTCATTTATCCGGCCGAGGGCACGCCGGTAGCTACCAGCCCGAGCGTCGTCATGAAGGCTGCCCCCAACCCGAACGCAGCCAGGCTTTTCCAGAGCTGGATGCATTCGCGCGAGGGGCAGCAGATTCTGATCGATTACGCCCGCCAGTATTCGCCTCACGCGCAGGCTGTCGAAAAGCCCGGCGTCCGAAAACTCTCCGACATCAAGCTGATGAAGGAGGATCCGGAAGGCGTCGAGAATGCAGCCGCCGATGTCAAGCGCCGCTACACTGAAATATTCAAGGTGTGATGGTGTCCATTAGCCACAGGCAAAGCAGATCATGACCATCGCCCTTCCTGCACGCGCCGAACGCCGCGGCTTCGGCATCGATCTCTCGAAGCCCGTGCTCTACCTCTTCGCCGCGATCCTCCTCGTCCTCATTATACTGCCGCTGTCCTGGCTGCTGATCTATTCGTTCAGCGATGCCAAGGGTGCCTTCACGCTGCTCAATTTCTATCGGCTGTTCAGCGAATCATCGTTCTTCGATCCGCTCGTCACCACTTTCATCATCGCGACGACGTCGGCCGCCATCTGCTGCGCGGTGGCCGCGCCCATGGGCTGGCTGGTGGCGCGCACCGATCTGCCCTTCGGCGGCATCGTCCGCGCGCTTGTGACGGCGTCCTTCGTCACGCCGCCGTTCCTCGGCGCCATAGCCTGGGAGCTTCTGGCCGCGCCCAATAGCGGACTGCTCAATCAGATCTTCCGCACGGTGACGGGCGCCGAGCAGGATGTGCACCTGTTCAACATCTATTCGCTCACCGGAATCATCTTCGTCATCTCCTGCTACACGTTCCCCTACGTTTTCGTGCTGGTCGCCAATTCGCTCGATCGCACTCCGGGCGAACTGGAAGACGCATCGTCCATCCTCGGCGGCGGGCGCTGGTACACCGCGCGCCGCGTCACCATTCCGCTGGTGCTGCCGGCGCTGCTCGCGGGCGCGCTGGTCGCCTTCCTGCAGGCGATGACGCTGTTCGGCTCGCCGGCGATCCTGGCGCTGCCCGCCGGCTTCCATACGATGACCACCAAGATCTGGAGCCTGTTCCAGTTTCCGCCCAAGCCGGAGCTTGCCGCCGCCGCCGCGCTGCCGCTGCTAATTCTCACCGTGATCCTGCTGCGCGCTGAGCACATGATCCTCGGCCGCCGCGGCTATTCGGTGGTTGGCGGCAAATACGGCGCGCCGCGGCTGATCCCGCTGCATCGCTGGCGCTGGCCGGCCTTGGGCCTGTGCCTCATGGTGCTGACGCTGCCGGTGTTCCTGCCTTATGCGGCGCTGTTCAACGCCGCCTTCTCGCCGGTGGCGACGACGTTTCTCACCCTGCACAACGCAACGCTGCACAACGTGAACTTCGTGCTGTTCGAACTGTCCGCCGCCTCGCTCGCGCTCAAAAACACCGTCATCCTCGGCACCGCCACCGCCACCATCGGCACCATCATCGCCGTCATCATCGCCTACATCACCGCCCGCCAGGCCGTGACCGGATGGCGTGCGCTCGGCTTCCTCGCCACCGCGCCGATCGCCATTCCCGGTATCGTGCTCGGCGTCGGCCTGTTCCTGAGCTACACGCGGCCGCCCTTCGTGCTCTACGGCACGCTGTGGATCCTGCTCATCGCCTTCGTCACCATCGCGCTGCCCTCGGCCTATCAGCAGCTCCAGGCTGCGTTCCGCACCATCCATCCCGAGCTGGAGGACGCGAGCCGCATCCTGGGCGCCACGCGCCTGCGCTCGCTCTGGCAGATCACTGCGCCGCTGTTGCGCACCGGCGTCATCGCGACCTGGTGTTTCATCTTCGTCGGCGTCATGCGCGAACTGTCGGCGGCGATCATCTTGTTCACCTCGGAGACCAAGGTGATCTCTGTGCTGATTTACGATCTCAACGAGAGCGGCGATCTCGGCGCTATCTCGGTGATCGGCATCGGCATGCTGTTCATTACGTTTGCCGTGGTGATCGCCGTCAATCGCATCCCCGGCTTCGGCACGGTGAGATTTAGGACTTAATTATGGACGTGCAACTTCCCAAAACTTCGCTCGCCGAGCAATTGGCCGAGCGCATCGTCACGCTGCGCGCGGATACACTGCCGCGCGCGGTCCACGCCAAATGCGAAGACCTGCTCATCGATGTGGTCGGCCTCTGCGTCACCGCGCGCAACGAGGACTACGTGCAGAGCGTGCTGGTCGCGCTTGATGACGATGGCCCGTGCACGGCCATCGGCCATGCACGCGGCTTGAGCAGCGCCGGCGCCGCCCTCGTCAATGGTACCGCCGCGCATGGCGAGGATTTCGACGACACCTTCGAGGGCGGGCCGGTGCATGCCGGCGCGGTCATCGTGCCGGCGGTGCTTGCCGCCTGCGAGCGCCACAAGCCGGACGGCGCGGCGGCGCTTCTCGGCATCGCCGTCGGCAGCGAAATCATGTGCCGGCTGAGCACGGTGGTGCCCAAGGCCGTGCACAAAGCCGGCTTCCACCCCACGGCGATCTTCGGCGTCATGGGTGCGGCCGCCGGCGTCGGCGCGGCGCTCGGCTTGAACGCAAAGCAAATCGCCGATGCGCTCGGCATCGCCGGCAGCATGGCCTCCGGCATCATCGAGTATCTCGCCGAAGGCACCTGGACCAAGCGCATGCATCCCGGCTGGGCGGCGCAATCCGGCATCCGCGCCGTGCTGCTGGCGCGCGCCGGATTCCTCGGGCCGCGCACGGTGTTCGAAGGTGTGCACGGGCTGTTCCACGGATTTGCCCACACCACGAAGGGAGACTTCGCCGCGCTGGACGATTTCGGCGACGCGTGGGTGATCGAGACGCTCGCCTTCAAGCCCTACCCCTGCGGGACCATGGCGCATCCCTACATCGACTGCGCCAAGCGGCTTGCCGCACGCGGCGTCAAGCCTACGGATGTGAAGGAACTCGTCTGCGAAGTTGGCGAAGGCACCGTGCATCGCTTGTGGGAGCCGCTCGCCGCCAAACAGCGCCCGCCCAACGGTTACGCTGCGAAATTCGCCACGCCGTTCCTGCTCGCGACCGGCTTCGTGCACGGCGGCGTCGGGCTCGATGCCTTCACAGAGAAGGCCGTGCACGACGCGGACGTGCTCGCGCTGGCGGCGAAGGTCCGTTACGTCATCGATCCGGACAATCCCTATCCGAACAACTTCACCGGCCACATCCGCGCCGTCCTCAACGACGGCACTGTGATCGAGGAGCGCCAACCCCACTTTCGGGGTGGTGCCCACGAGCCGCTCACGCGCGCCGATCTCGAGGAGAAGTTCGCGCTCAACGCCCGCCATGGCGGCTGGGACGCGCAACGCAGCGCCGCCGCGTTGAAGCTGCTTGCGAAGCTCTACGACGCGCGCATCGATCTGAAGGCATTACGAGGATGACCCTCTGTTGTCATCGCCGGGCTTGTCCCGGCGATCCCGATCATTGGGCACATCCTTGCCAACCTAAGCGGGATCACCGGGACTCGGCCCTTTGGGCCGGCCCGGTGATGACAAGGAAAATAGCATGACTGACAACAAAGTCCTTACCGGCCGCGTGGCCATCGTCACCGGCGCCGGTCGCAATATTGGCCGCGCCATCGCGCATCAGCTTACGCAAGACGGTGCCGCGGTGGTGGTCAATGTCCGCTCCAACAAGGCGGAAGCCGACAAGGTCGTGAGCGAGATCGAAGCCGCCGGCGGCCAGGCGCTTGCGCATGTCGCCGATGTCGTCGATCCGCAGGCGGTCGAGGCCATGGTGCAGGCGGCGCTCGCGCGTTTCGGCCGCATCGACATCCTCGTCAACAATGTGGGCCTGCGCGCCGAGCAGCCGTTCGAGAAAATGTCCTATGCCGACTGGCGCGCGGTGATGGACGTGACACTCGACGCGCCGTTCCATTGCGTGAAGGCGTGCCTGCCAGCGCTCAAGCAAAGCGGCGCTGGCACCATCGTCAACATCGGCGGCCTGAGCGCGCACACCGGCGCCAAGGATCGCGCGCATGTGGTCACCGCAAAGGCCGGGCTCATCGGCTTCACCCGCGCGCTCGCGCATGATCTGTCCGACGCGCATATCACCGTGAATTGTGTCGTGCCCGGCCTCATCGACAGGCCACGGCCGAAGGATAGCCCTGCGCCACAGCATCATGCCACGAACCGCACGATTTCCGGAGAGCGAGGCAAAGCCGATGACGTTGCGGCCGTCGTGCGCTTCCTGTGCAGCCCCGCCGCGCGCTACATCACCGGCCAGAGCATCCACGCCAACGGCGGGGCATATCTGGGGTCGTAGATGTTCTAGTTGTCATCACCGGGCCGGTGCGAAGCACCGAGTCCCGGTGATCCCGCTCAGTGCGGCAGTGCGTTGCCTTCCTAAGCGAGATGGCCGGGACAAGCCCGGCCATGACAATGAAGCTTGGCAGTGCCTTCCGCCTGATGCTGGCCGATTCCGCTTGAAAATGCTAATTCAGCGGCCAATCTTGGTCGGGAACGAAGAGGTCCGCATGTACACCGAGCTCGCACTTTTCATCGATGGAAAATGGCTCGACGGCGCAGGCCGAAAAGGCGAAGACGTCATCAATCCGGCCACCGGCAAGACGCTTGCGCATCTGCCGCACGCCAGCACTGCCGATCTCGAGACCGCGCTCGCTTCTGCCCACAAGGCTTTCGCCACGTGGAAAGCGACCTCGGCCTATGACCGCGGCAAGATCATGCGCAAGGCCGCCGATCTGGTGCGCGAGCGCGCCGATCACATTTCCAAGGTGCTCGTGCAGGAGCAGGGCAAGGTTTATCCGGAAGCGCGCGGCGAGGTCATCACCTCGGCCGACATCATCGACTGGTATGCCGAGGAAGGCCGCCGCGCCTATGGCCGCCTCGTGCCGGGCCGGCAGAAGGGCGTGCGCCAGATCGTCACGCAGGAGCCGGTCGGCGTCGTCGCTGCTTTTACGCCGTGGAATTTCCCGACGCTGACGCCCGTGCGCAAGATTGCCGGCGCGCTTGCGGCGGGCTGTTCGATCATCATCAAGGCTTCGGAAGAAACGCCGGGCGCCTGCGTCGAGCTGGTGAAGTGCTTCGCCGATGCCGGGCTGCCGGCGGGCGTGCTCAATCTCGTGTTCGGCGTGCCGGCCACTGTGTCGGAATATCTGCTTGCGTCGGACGTCGTGAAGAAGATTTCCTTCACCGGCTCTATCCCGGTCGGCAAGCATCTCGCGGCACTCGCCGCCAAGGGCATGAAGCGCGCCACCATGGAGCTCGGCGGCCACTCGCCGGTCGTGGTGTT
>DATDMA010000122.1:0-12359 GCA_036519015.1 Pseudolabrys sp.
CGCCGCCGCCATCACCCGCCAGCAGTGGATCGAACAGTTCGAGCCGATGGCGGCCAATCTCTTCCATCTGGTCGGCCGCCTGCTGCCGAAGATGCGCGAAAAGAAATGGGGACGCGTCGTCACCATCGCCTCCTCCGGCATAGAGCAGCCGATCGCCAACCTCGCGTTGTCGAACGGCATCCGCTCGGCCGTGCTCGGCTGGTCGAAGACGCTGGCGGGCGAAGTCGCCGCCGACGGCATCACCGTCAACGTGGTCATGCCCGGCCGCATCGCCACCGACCGCGTCGCGCAGCTCGACGACGCCAACGCCAAGCGCACGGGCAAGACGCGCGACGACGTCACCAAAGCATCCATCGCGCTCATCCCGGTCGGCCGTTACGGAGAGCCGAAGGAATTCGCGGACGTGGTCACGTTCCTCTGCTCGGCACGTGCTTCTTACGTCACCGGCAGCAAGATCCGTATCGACGGTGGGCTGCTCAAGACAGTCTGAGCGCTGAAAAAAACGCCAATGACGGCGCGCGCGCAAGTTTGACTCAAATGTGCGCGCGCCCCTGTCTCTCTATCGACACACGTTGTGGATTTCCGTCGCGCCGGCCTCGGGCGCGAAGTTGACATATTTACTCCGCGCCGCCGCTTCCCTATAGCCATGACCGCTTCCGCCGCAGGCTGGCGACCCTGTACGGCGGAAGGTGGTTGGGAATTTGGAAGTGTCGCGCACAGGTGCGGAATGTATCGCTGCTCTGCCTGCAGAGTTGGCGCGGAATTTTTATCCGAATAGCGACGGAAAGAACGGTGGCCAAGAGCCATGCGGCGCGGATGGGGCGCAGTCGCCTCCGCGGCGCGCATGGCGTGTAACGAGCGCCTTTCTGTTTTCCCTCGTGATGATGTGGATGCTGGTGCCGAGCGCGGCTTTCGCGCAGGTGACAATTTCGCCACCCACTCTGCCGAATGCGACCGCGGGCGTGCCCTACAGCCAGACCATCACCGCCACCGGCGGCACCGGATCTTACACCTTTTCGATCACCAGCGGTGCGCCGCCCTCCGGCCTGACTCTCAACTTATCGACTGGCGCGCTGCAGGGCACACCCACGGCCACCGGCTCGTTTAGCTTCACGGTCACGGCCACCGACGGCACCAACCCAAACGGCAGCCAAGCCTACACCCTGACTGTCACAGCCGCGACGCCGACCCTTGCGGTGACGATGTCGGCAGCGCCTGCAGTAGCGACGCCCGGAAACAACGTGACTTATGGAGTTTCCGTCAACGTCGGCGGGGGCACTGTGACAGGCCTATCCTTGGAGGACAACCTGCCGTCCGGCGTGACCTTCGTGAGCGTGACTCCGCCAGGCGGCTGGACTTGCACGACGCCGGCTGTGGGCGCCAGCGGCGGCGTAATTTGTACGACCGCGTCCGCTGCGCCGGGCAACTACAACTTATTGCTTGTCGCCAAGGTTGCCGCTGGAGCATCCGGCTCCCTGACCAACGCGGTGGCGGCCACCGCCACTAATGCCGCGAGCGCAGCCAACAACGTGACGATCTCGGTGGACTTCGCGACGACGTCCATCTCGCTCTCATCATCGCCCAATCCAAGCGCGCCCGGGCAATCGGTGACCTTTACCGCGCGGGTGGCGAGCGGCGGCGGCACGCCCACCGGAACGGTGACGTTCCGGGACGGCGCCTCAGCCATCGGCACCGGGACGCTGGCCGCAGGCGTTGCGACCTTCACAACGACATCGCTTTCCAGGGGCGCGCACAGCATCACGGCGAGTTATTCCGGCACGAGCGGCTTTACCGCGAGCACGTCGAGCGCCCTCACGCAGACGGTGGCGATCCCCGCCGACAGCATCAAGCTGCGGGAGATGCAGGTCGCGGCCACCCAGGTGGTGGCGCAGAACTCCGGACAGGCCATCGCCGGCGCGATCGATGACGCGATCGAGGAAGGCTTCAACGACGGCGGCGCCCTGATCACGCCGAGCGGCAGCGACGTGCGCTTCAACTTCGCCGCCGATCCGGCCCAATCGCCCACATCGGACAAGCCGCGCAACGATTCGCGCGTGGACGATGCCTTTGCCGCGATGGCCAGCAACGCGATGCCGACGAAAGCACCGCCGGAGGCGGCGCACGCTCCGAAGGATTGGCTGCTGTGGGCCGACGTGCGCGGCTCCGGCATTGACCGCTGGAGCTCCTCGCCCGGCAGCGCCCAGGAGCAGCTCTATGGCTGGCAGGTCAACACGCTGGTCGGGCTCACGCACAAAGTAACGCCGTTGTTCCTGATCGGCGTTGTCGGCGGCTACGAGACCTTCGACTACTCGTCCGACGAACTCGACGGCAGACTGAAGGGCGAAGGCTGGACCATCGGCTCTTACCTCGGCTGGAAGCTCACCTCCTCCATCCGCTTCGACCTGGCTGTGGCCTATTCCGGCATCGGCTATGACGGCAGCGCCGGAACGGCACAGGGCGACTTCGACGGCAATCGCTGGATGCTGTCGAGCGGCTTCACCGGCGACTACAAAGCCTATGGGCTCACCGTCGAGCCCTCGGCGAAAGTCTATGCGTTGTGGGAGCACGAGAACGCCTACACGGACTCGCTCGGCACCCGTCAGGACGATCGCGATTTCAGCACCGGCCGTGCGTCGGGCGGCGTCAAGCTGATCTATCCGGTCGCGTGGAGCGACAGCCTCGCGCTAGCACCCTACGTGGGGCTCTACGGCGACTACTACTTCACTGAGGACGATGCGGCCGCGATCGGCGCCACGGATACGCTCGCCTCCACGCGCTTGCTCGACGGCTGGTCGGCCCGCATGACCGGTGGCGTGACCGCAAAATTGGCCGGCGGCTCCACGATCGGGTTAGGCGCCGAGCTCGGCGGCATCGGCAGCGATGTCGAGATCTGGACCTTCCGCGCCAGCGGTAGCGTGCCGTTCTGACGGCGTGCGCCGTCGCGCGCTTCAGCGCTTCGGCTCGATCTGCACCGTCGCTGTCATGCCGGCGACCAGGCGCGTGCCCGGCGGCAGGTGGTCGATGGCGATGCGCACTGGCACGCGCTGCGCGAGGCGCACCCAGGTGAAGATCGGGTTCACCGTAGCAAGGCCAACGTGGTTCGGCAGCGAGTTCGGCACGTTGATGCCGCGGGCGATGCCCTGGACATGGCCCTGGATGATCTGATGCGAGCCCAGGAGTTTGATGCGCGCGGGATCGCCGTCCTGGATCGACCAAAGGGCGCTCTCTTCGAAATAGCCGTCAACCCAGAAGGAGTCGGAATTGACGACGGAGATCGATGTCTGCCCGACATTGAGATAGTCGCCGAGCTGCGCCTGCAAATTGGTCACATAGCCGTTGACCGGCGACACAATACGCGTGCGATCGAGATTGACGCGCGCCTGGGCCAGGTTCGCCTGAGCTTGCCGATAGGAGGCCAGAGCGCTTGCCGCGGTGCTGCTGAACGTTTCCTTCTCCTCCGCTGACGACCACACACCCAGTTCTTCCCGCCGCTTGGCCTCGGCCTGCGCGTTCAGCGCAACTGCTTTTGTCTGCGCCACGACGGCCTCGGCCTGCTGGACGGAAAATGCGTAGTTCGTGGGATCGACGAGCATCAGCAGGTCGCCTTTGTGGACGAACTCGTTGTCGGCGACCGGCAACTGCACAATCTTTCCGGCGACTTCGGGCGCCATGGTCACGACATAGACGCGCACCGCGCCGTCGCGTGTCCAAGGTGCGCCCATATAGGTATTCCACATGACCCATGACAGCGCCGCGGCAATCACGACGGCGCCGAACGTCAGCAATATCGGAACGACGGGGATGCGAACCCTACGGCGCGGGGCACCACGCCCCGGCAGAGCCGTCACGTTGTCGCCCTCGCCTTTCATGACCTCAGGCCCCGATTTGGATTTGACGTCGGCCATCGCTACCCCTCACTGCCCAACGATGATCACGATGGATGACAGCATGATCATGTAGATCGCGAACACGAACAGCGACGGATGCCAGACATAGCGCAGCAAGCCATAGCGATCCGCTACCCGGCGCAGTGCCACCACGGCGAGCCACGCCGCCAACATCATCACCGAAATGGGGGCGACATAGACGCCGAACACGTTGAGCTCGAAGAAATTCATGTCGTCCCGCCTTCTGGCAATGCGCTTGCGCCGAAATACGCCTCGTGCTGCGCAAGCGCTTCGGACAGAGCGAGAACCCTGCCGCGCGCGCGGAACCTAATGCGCTTGCCCGGCATGGCGTCGGGCAACTCAGTCAGCGCCCGGTCGAAGCCGGCAAGGCTATTCCTCGCCGCCACACAGTCACCGCGCGCGACGGCCGCAAGTGTCGGCTCTATTTCGCCGCTCAGGCCGAACCGTTGCGCGACCTGGCCCAGCCGGATGATGTCGGTTCCGACCGACAGCGCAGCCAGCACCTGCCCGCGCTGCAACGGCGTGGCCTGCTCCGGCAATTGCGAGAGGCGGCTGAAATTATGTGCTTCCCAGCGCGTCGTCGTTTGCGGCATCGGACGCGCCGCCAGGCGCCGGAGATCGCGTAGCGTCAGTGTCAAAAGCCGGCGCGTGCGAAATGCGGACGACAATGGCGTCAGCAGACGAAACGACACCACGCCGATGCCCACGCCGACGGTGAGCCCGAGGCTCGTATTGTAGAATTGCTGGAGATTGAAGACCATCGGATTTGTCGGCGCGAGCAACGGCTCAAACACGAACGTCATCGCCGTGAACATCGCCGGCTGCCAGGGCAACGCAATCATCGCTCCGGCCGGCACGAGCAGCAGCCCAATCGCCAGACTGAAGACGAAGAACGTCTCGACTCCGGGCAAAATCGCAAACGCAATGATCCCTGCGACGATGACCGTCAGCGCGGTGCCGACCATGAAACCCATCGCTATGCCATACGCCTGATCGGCTCGCGGCGAAAACAAGATGACGACGATGGCGGCGAAGGTAATTGCCGACGCACCGGACGGCCATGCTGTCGCGAGCCAGAACAACTCCGCCGCAATGATGGTGACCAGAATGCGCCCGGCATTCACCAGCGCCGGCAGCCAGTCTGGCAACACAAATCCGACGGAACGCGAGCGGCGCACGGGGCGCGCTGGATTGTTGATGAACAGTAGACCGTTGGCCGCGCGCTGAATGCCCATCAGCGCCTCGGCCATCCGGTCGGCGAGCAGGCGCAACGACGGCGAACGGTCCGGCAATGCGGTCAGCTCCCGCACGGCGTTATCACAGGCGCGCCGCACCAGCGCCGGATCCTCGATCCAGCGCGGCGCGCTGCCGTCGATCGGCGCCGTGCGCAACTCGTCCGGCAACTGCCTTTGGATGAGTTCCGCATCGCGTTTCCCGACATCGCTCGGCATCAGTTCCAGGTGGACGGCGATCACCCGCCACGCCGCCAGCGCCGAGAACAGGCCGCCGACGGCGGCGTGCAGCACCGGCGTGTGAGGGCGCAGGTCGGAGGCTTCGCCGATCGCCTCGTCGATGAGCGGATCAAGCGCGATAACACGCCGGAGCAGATCGCGCCGGATGGGGCGCGTGTCCGCCTGGTGCAGCCCGGACTGCACAAATGTGCGGCTGATCCGTCCGGTGATCTCGCTTGCCAGCGCAGCGAAATGGATGGCGAGCTTGCGCCGCGCGCCGCCAAAATCGGTCGCCGCGAGGATAACTCCGGCGCTCACGATGCCGATCGATATCTCGCTGCCGCGCGAGACGGCGAGCATGAATACGTCGCCGTTCGCGCCGCCGGTCGCGCCGAGCTCGTCGGCCGCGATGATCACGGCCGTGTAACCGGCGAGCGCCGCCGCGTAGCCCGCGAAGTTACGGAGCAAGGTCGCGACAAACCCGCATACCGCGCCCCACACCGCCAGGCCGAACAGAAAGCCGAAGCGATCCTGCACGGTGAACGCCGTCAGCAGCACGATCGCCACCACGCCGATGATCGTCCCGATGACGTAAAACCAGCCCTTACGCAGCGAGGCGCCGAGGCTCGGCTGGCACATGATCGCCGCCGACGTGCCGGCCCAGTACGCATTGTCGAGCTCCAGCCAGAACGCCACATAGAGCGCGAGACATACGGCGAGCCAGAGGCGCAGACCGAAAAGCAGCGCCGGGACCGCCGGCCGCACCGCGCCCACGAGACGTCGCGCATCAGGCCAACGGACCGGCAGAGTCTCAGCGCCCCAGAATCTGGCGCGGGTCATGAGCGCCCTTCCTCTTCAATCACGAATCCAAAAAAGAACGCCGACATGCTCGGGCGGCGCGGACATGGCATTCAGGCGGCGGGGAAACGGTCGAACTTGTTGTTTGTTCTCAGAGACGTCCGCCCACGCGCCTCGCGCAAATGACATGTAATCAATGGACTCGCGGTCGCTTGTTGGCGATTGCCGTGCCTTATTGCCGTTTGCCTCAAATGGCAAAGCTCAACGGCGGTAAAGCCGGTCCCCGGTACGGGAATGCGCGGAGGAAGCAATGCACCTCCGAGTGGTACCGCGAAATTGCTCTCCCCGGCCAAAGATGCGGGCGTAATCTTTAGTGCTTTATCGGCTGGCTTTTTGATGTGGATCACTTGCCCAAACGAAACAACGTCGGAAGTTAAGGACGACGCACAATCATTCCAAGGAGTGTCATCATGCGCCGCATAGCATTGACAGCTTTCTGTTTCGCCTTGCTTGGTTCTTTCTTCTCTCTCAGCATCCCGGCGCAAGCCGGCGGCTATTACGGCGGTGGCGGTTACTACGGTGGTGGCTACTACGGCGGCGGCGGTGGCGGCTACTACGGCCGCGGTTATTACGGCCGCGGCTATTATGGCGGCGGTTATCGCCGCTACGGCTACGACGGGTACTCGTCGAACTGTTGCTACCGGCGAGTCGTGCGCTTTGTGCCAGCCTACGATCGGCCTTACTACGGTCCGCGCTACGGCGGCTATTGGGGCCGGCCGTATCGGTCCTATGGTTATGGCTACGGCTATGGCGGCTACGGCGGTTGTGGACGGATACCGCTCGCCGACGGCCGCGGCGGCTGGGTGTGGAGCGTGCGCGCGGGCTGCTACTGAGCCAAACACGCAAAGAACGCCGTGGTCGGACGGCGCGACGAATGCCTCGCGCCGTCAGGCAGCAAAGACGAAGCGCGTCCCCGTGTACGAGCGCAGGAGCTTGTTCGGTATCTCCGCCTTAGCCATTTCGTAGAACGGCTCGCCGGTGCAGTGCAGCGGAATGACGTAGTCGACGTCCATCGTCTTGAGCGCCGCGATCGTGTCGCGTACGTAGTCCTGCTGGTAAGGTGCGAGGTGGAAGCCGCCGATGACGGCATGGACTTTGTCGACGCCCGAGGCCGCTTGCGCCTGCTTGACTGCGTTGACCACGCCGCGATGACTGCACGAAGTCAATATGATCAAGCCGCGCCCTTTGAGATTGAACGCGGTGGCGATCTCGTGCCGGAACTGGTCCGGGATGACAGCCTTCGTGCGCTCATCCTCCGGAAGTTTCTCGGCATAGCAGCCCATTCCGTTGTTTACTCCGACCTTCATGGCGCTCGGCGACAGCAGCTTCTCAAAGCTCGCCTGGCCGATCTGGCCTGTGGTGAAGCCGTGACCGCCGACAAGCGCCGGTCCTTCGGCATAAGTGACCGCAAGATTGGCGCTCTCCATCGCTTTGCGATCCAAGGTGCCGAAGTCGCCGCGCACCGGCGGACCCGTCCATTCGCGTGAGCAGAACGCGTCCTCACCGCCGACATAAATCGGCAGCTTGGCTTTCAGCTTGCCGTTGTTCTGCCGTAAGAAGTTGGCGAGACCGCCGAAGTGGTCGAAGTGACCGTGGCTCAGAACAAGTGCATCTATCCGAGCCGGATCCATGCCCACGAGATTGGCGTTGTTGACCAAGGCATCCGGCGAGAAGCCGAAATCGATCAGGACATTCCGTGTCTCGGGACCGCGCTGCGACTCGGCGTGCATCGAAAGGCCGAATTCGCTGATCAGCGTCTTGCCGGGCGGCTTGTTTGGGCCAATGCCCCAGCCGAAGTGTTCGATGTCGACATTGGCGACCTTCCGGCTGGGCGCGACAGCGAATTGGTAGCTGTCGACGAGCACACGCACCGCCACGCGATCGACCTCGGGTACAGAGCCTGAGATCGGCGCCGCGCGCACCGGTTTCGCGCTGCCGAGCAGCGCCGCCACAATGGTGCCGAACATGGCGGCGCCGCCGCCGCACAGGACATCGCGTCGATGCATTGCGTTGCACTGAGAGAATAACATTGCGAATCCTCCCTTTGAGTGATCGTTGCTGGCGCGTCGCGCGCAGCGCACTCTCAAGGCGGAGAGACGTCGAGGTGCCCAAACACCAGCGTTGCAAACCGCACGTTGAGGATTGCAACTAACTTATCGGGCCATACACGCTATGGCTAATCACGTTCTGGACCAGCAAGACAAACCGATCGCGAACACGGGCCGTGACGTGAATGTCGCCAACCCGTCTTTAAGACTTCGCGCGGCCGGACGGCATCAGCATGCAGGCGACCGCACCGATCATGATTGAGGCGGCAACAGCGGTGAAGATCGTGTGCACCGACCAGTGCGCCGCCACCAACGCGCCAACGACCAGCGGCCCGACGAAGGAGCCGAAGCGCCCCATCGCCGTTGCCCAGCCGACACCGGTGGAGCGGATGGCGCTCGGGTAGTAAATCGCCGCGAGCGCCAGCAGACCCGAACTCGCGGTTCCGACGAGGAAACCGAAAGCGGATTCGGAAATCGTGACCATCGTGACGGAGGGAGCGGACCAGCCGATCGCCGCAAAGGCAACGGCTCCGCCGATCATCGTCAGCGATAGGATGAACAGGGGGCCGAGCGCCTCGACGAGCGCACCCGCCGCCGCCGAACCGAACAACGATCCGAAGTTGAACATCGCCAAGGCCAGGGCCGAGCTTTGCACCGGCACACCGAGACCGCGCAACAGCGTCGGCGTCCAGGTTGAATTCGTCACGAGGATCATAAAGGCGAAGAAGTAGGCGACCCACAGCAGCAGCGTGCCCCGCGCACGGCCCGACACGAACAATTCGCGGAGGTCGGCCTTGGCCTTCGGCTCGCGCGCAAACACGAAGGTAGCGCCGTCGGGAGCATCGGCCTTGGGAAAAACGAGCTTGAACGTGCGCGCGATCCGCGCCGCGGGCTTGTCGCGATTGATCAGGAACGCAAGGGATTCCGGCAATGCAACGACCAGCGCGAGCGCGATGAGGAGCGGCAGCACGCCGCCGACGATGAAGATCGAGGGCCATCCATAGGCCGGGATCAGACGCGACGCGATCAGGCCGCCCAGCGTGCCGCCGAGCGGGAACGCGGCCCACAGCAGGCTCACGATCGCCGCACGCCGCTTCGCGGGCACATATTCCGAGGCCAGGCTGATGAAGCTCGGCATCGCCCCGCCGAGACCCACACCGGCGAGAAAGCGATACACAACCAGCGTGGTGAAGCTGTCGGCATGCGCCGTGGCCAATGTGAAGATGCCGAAGAAGAACGTCGCCCCCACCAGCACGCCCTTGCGCCCCAAGCGGTCGGCCATCGGCCCGAGCGCGAAGGCGCCGATGGTCAAGCCCGCAAGCGCCGCACTGAAGACGGCGCCGAGCGACTGCGGCGGGATGTGAAGCTGTTGCGCGATCGCCGGCGCGGCCAAGCCGATCGCTTGCAGGTCCAGGCCGTCCAGCAGAGCGACGAAGCCGCAGAGGCCGATGAGGATCCACTGTGCCCGTCCGATTCCCTGTGAATCGATCACGGTGCCGACATCGACGGTCCGTCCCGCTTGAAGCATGCCTTTTTCTCTCCGTTCTGCGTGTCCCTCCTAGCCGCTCGCACGGGCTGCATCTAGCAGAATTAGGGCAGGAGATACCTTCGCGTCCGTCACAACCTACGGGCGAATTCACGCCGGCAACGGGAGGAGCCTCAGTGCACTCCTGATTCCTCGCGCCGCGAATCCGGCCCCGCGGCCGCTCGCAAAGTAAGCCCACCGCGTTGACGGCGCGGCCGCGCCGGGGTGGGCAACTCACAGGCGTCGGCAGCGCTTTGACGGGCCGTTTCGCAAGCCTTTCTGTGGGCACGACAATGCTGGACATCCTCATCGACACCTGCTCATGCTGACGCAGATATGCGAGTTTTCAATTTATTCGATCCAATGAAAAAATCCGGGAAACGCTCGATGACAACGCAATCGCCGCCGTTCAAAGCCGACACCGTTGGCAGCCTGCTGAGGCCCAAGCGCCTGCTGGACGCGCGAGCCGCCGCGCAGGCCGGCAAGCTCTCCGGCGACGAGTTGCGGCAGATCGAGGGCGAGGAGGTTCAACACGCCGTCGATCTGCAAAAGAGCGTCGGCCTCAAATGCTGCACCGACGGCGATTTCCGCAGGCGCCATTGGTTCATGGACTTCATCGAACGCATCGATGGGCTCCGGTTCGGTGAACCGATGCCGGTCCGCTTTCGCAGCACCGACGGCAGCGTCGAATTCTCGCCGCCGCGCATGGAGCTTTATGCTCCGCTCAAGCGCACAAAAAGCTTGACGGGAACCGACTTCGCGTCCTTGAAGCCGGTCGCCGAAGCGGCCGGGCTGACGCCCAAGCAGACAATCCCCTCGCCGACCCTCCTGCATTTCCGCAGCACGCGCTCCCGCATGCACAGCGCGGTCTATCCCGACGTCGAGCACCTCTACGACGACATCGCGCAGGTCTATCGCGAGGAGATAGCCGCGCTCTACGCGAGCGGCTGCCGTTATCTTCAGATCGACGAGACCAATCTTCCGGGCCACCTGTCCGATCCCACGCTGCGCGAGCAGGCCAAGAAGGAAGGCGAAGACCCCGACGCCCTGGTGCAGCGCTACGCCAAGCTCATCAACGATTCGATCCGCGACGTACCACACGACATGACGGTCTGCATGCACATGTGCCGCGGCAACCATGCCGGCGGCTGGTTCGCCGAGGGCGGTTACGATCCGGTCGCGCGGACATCGTTCAGCGAGATCGACGTCGATGGCTTCTTCCTCGAATACGACACGGCGCGCGCGGGGTCGTTTGCGCCGCTGCAACATCTCGCCGACGGAAAAGTCGCCGTGCTCGGGCTCGTCACGACCAAGTCGCCGAAGCTGGAGAGCAAGGACGATCTCAAGCGCCGGATCGACGAAGCGGCGAAATATGTTCCGTTGGATCGGCTGGCCTTGAGCCCGCAGTGCGGCTTCGCGAGCACGATCGAAGGCAATCCACTCACGGAAGACGACGAAAAGCGCAAGCTGGCGCTCATCGTCGAAACGGCCGACGAAGTCTGGAATTAGAGCGCAGTTCGTTTCGAATGGAAGCGGCGCGAGGAATGCTGTAGGGTCGAACTATAGCAGTGACAATTCTTTGTTAGCGTTAGCCGGAGTTAATTGGTTTTAGCCACGGCTGAGATCCACGAGCCGCAGTTGCACGCGCTCCTCGCTCTGCCAGCGGCCGAGGCGACGAAGCCGCTGTGACGGCGAAAGCGACGCCAGCCGCCGCGACAATGATTCCGCGCTGGCTTGGATACCAGCACGAAGACAGTACGTCGCCGATCCTTTTGTGCCGCGCGGGGACATCGCTCCGGTTCGCGATGAGCGCGAGCTGTACTAACGATCCCCGATCCGCAGCTCGAAAAAATGGCGCTCTGTTGGATGAAATGCCGAACAATTGGACCTTGATCCAATCAAGTTACCGGTCGCATCGTCGATGCCGGTACGCCGGTAGCGAGGAGCGTGCCCGATTACTGCGTCTGTTTTCATCCGTTTGCGTTGGATGTCCGGCCTGAATTAGTGGCAAGCTGCGCGGTGAATGTCCTGGATCGGCGATGACACCACGACGTCGTATGCTCGTACACTATCCTTGCTGGAGGCCGATCAAGCTATAGCCCGTCCCGCTTCTTGCTCTTAGGCGTAAGGGAGAGATGGATGTTTCTTGATTATTTTGCCCTTGGGATCTTGGTCTTTGTTGCCGTAACGCTGTTTTACGCGATCATCGCTATTCACGACGTTCCCTACGAGATCGCGAAACACCGCAATCAAGATATTCAAGATTCCGGTCAACAAGTGGACGGTGCCGACGGCCGCGCTCGGCGCATGAGCAGTTGGATGAACTACGTGTTCCTAGAACATTAGGTACCGGACAGCCGCAGTTAATCTCGTTCGCGCAGCCGCGTCCGAGAGAGTTGCTCTCGCTGAACCGGGCACCATGACCAAAACTCACATCCAGGAGCGTCTGCCATGAGATTCGTCATGACGAAACGCAAACTCCTCCACTCCGCCGCACTGGCTGCCATAACCGTCGCAACGGCGAAATCCGGTCGCGTGCAAGCACAGACCGGCGCCGACCGCCCCGGCT
>DATDMA010000123.1:0-2576 GCA_036519015.1 Pseudolabrys sp.
CGCCGCCCCTCCTCGCCCGTGATCGCCCGCCAAAGGATGAAAAACCCTTGGCCTGTCGGCGTTTCTCTTGCCCTCGCCGCCCGCCGCCGCCCATCGTCGCCCGTGGCACGCCGCACCGTTCGGGGTCCAACATTGGGCCCAACTCGCGCTGCCGGCGACCCCGGCTAAAAAAGTTGGACCCGGCCTTGTTCACGCGTCGTTCCTCCCCGCCACGCCCGGCATCAACGTGATGACCTTGGCGCCGCCACCACCACACATGGTGTCGAGCATGTCGCCCCAATGCTGCATCAGCCGCGCGCGATCCGGCCAGCAATCGCCCCGATCATAGATGCGGGCGATTCGACCTTTGGTCAGGTGATCCATTTGCAGGTCGACGAAATCCTCGTGGAACATCGGTCAACCGTTTTCCTGCCGCTCCGCGCCCAGCAGGGTCTTGGCGGTGGCGCGGGTGGCGCGGGTGCCGTGGGCGCAACGCGCCTCCTTGGCAAAGCCGAGGGACCGAATCGCGTTGTTCAACGTGTCGGGTGGCATCGGCTGCGCCGTCCCGCGACGGTGGTGCGGAATGAGAAAGCGGCCGGCGCCCGTGATCGCGTGAAGCTCACGCAGGACGGCGAGCGCCTGTGCCTGCCGTAAATTAAATTCGGGCATATTGGTGATGCAGCCCGCCCAGGATTGGGCGATAAAGAATGTGCCCGGGCGATCGACGGCGCGCGAGACCGATGCATCCTTCTCCAGGGATAGATGCGTGCGGGCGACGCTAGACCATAAAATCTGCCGTCGACCAAGCCCCACAATCAACAAGCCGTAAAGCAGAAGAAACGCCTCGCGGTCCAACCTGTGTCCGTCTATGGGCTCGGTGCCGACGCCGGCAATGGCGAGGCCATCGCCGGGCCCTCAGGCCGGACGTGCCGACAGGGGTCCAGGCTGGTTAAGCGCCCCCCCCGACGGCTGCGCGAGAGCTAGCCCTTCGGCTTGGCCGGATCGGCCGACGCCGTCGGAGCGCGGCCGATCGGCCTGCTGGTCTGGCCGGCAATGCGCACCGCATCGCCCGAGGAGATGCCATCCGGCGGGCTGGCGATCACGCGATCGTCCGCGGTGATGCCCGACGAGAGCTCGACATCACGCCCCAGATCGCGCGCGACCGTCACAGTCTTGAGCATCACGCGGCCGTCGGTCGCAACGGTCGCAACGCGCAAGCCGCCCTTGTCGAAGATCAGCGCGCTCGACGGAATGCTGATCGCCGCATCCGGCGACGCCAATTGCAGACGCACGGTGGAGAAGGCGCCGGTCATCAGCTCGCCGCTGCTATTGTCCACGACGAGCTGCATGCGCGTCGTGCCGAAGACCTGATCGATGGCCTGTGCCGAGGCTTCGACGGTCGCCTGGAACACGCGCCCGGGATATTCCGGCACGGTGAGCTGCGCCTTCGTCCCGACCTTGATCTGCGGCACTGAGTTCTGCGGCACGTTCACATAGGCGCGGAGCTTGCTGACATCCGACACCACAAATAGGGCGGCACCTCCGCCATTGCCGGCGTTGATGAGCGAGCCGACGTCGGTGGCGCGCGCCGTCACGAGGCCGTCGAACGGCGAGACGATCTTCTTGTACTTCTCCAGCACGCGCAGGCGGTCAAGATTGGCCTGCGCCGAGCTCACCAAACCCTGCTTATTGCCGAAATCGGCCGTTCTTGTATCGAGATCTGATTTCGATATCGCTTCGGACGCGATCAGCGACTGCCCGCGTTCGAGCGTGGCCTTCGAGAGCTTCGCGTTGGCCTGGGCGCTGAGAACTTCGGCCTGGGCCTGCATGATCTGCTGATCGAGGTCGGGGGCGTCGATCTCCGCCAGGACCTGCCCGGTTTTCACCGGGGTTCCGATGTCGGCCTTCCATTCCTTGATGTAGCCGCTGACGCGGGCAAAAATCTGCGCCTGCGTAAAGGCTTGCAGAGCGCCGGGAAGCTCGATGTACGCCCGCCGCCCCTTGGTGTCGGGCGCGACGACGGCGACCACCGGAACCGCCTGGTTTTCCGTCCATTCGCTCAGACGGGCGTCGGCCATGCGGCGGGTCGTGATGCCCATGGCGACGATGATGATGGCGGCCAGCCCGGCCGCAATCCCGGCGAGGCGCAGCCCCTGCTTCGATACCTTGGGTGACGCCGTTTCGGGCAGCACGAGGCTTCCCAGTCGCTCCGGCAGTACTTTCTTCTTGCCGTCGCGTGCGTGCAGGATACTGAAGACCACCGGAACGAACATGAGCGTCGCGATGGTCGCAAAAATCAGGCCACCGACGACCGCTCGTCCCAGCGGAGCGTTTTGTTCGCCGCCCTCGCCCAGGCCGAGCGCCATGGGCGCCATGCCGATGATCATGGCGAGCGCCGTCATCAGAACCGGGCGAAAGCGGACGAAACCCGCCTCCAGCGCGGCTGCGACGGGATCGCCCAGAACCTCAAGCCGCTCGCGGGCGAAGCTGATGACCAGCACGCTGTTCGCCGTGGCGACGCCCATGCACATGATCGCCCCAGTGAGTGCCGGAACCGACAGCGTGGTCCCCGTGCCGAACAGCATCCAGACGATGCC